>DATGRZ010000030.1:0-38433 GCA_035303065.1 Ruania sp. | reverse complement strand
CCGCCGCGACGATCGCCACCACGATCACCGTGTTCAGCACCGGGCTCGTGGTCAGGTCGTGGTCGGTGATGAAGTCCACGCCGCTGACCCACAACGAGGTCAGCCACAGGGCGATCCCGTTGATCAGGACCTTGATGACGAAGCGCATCGCCCTATCGTCTCATCCTCCCAGTCCGCCGAACCTGGTGGCGCCGGCGATTGCGCCGATCAGGTCGCTCTGTGCCGCATCCGGGCCGAACGTGCCGTTGTTCTGCCCGTGCCGCAGCACCTCGATCCGGTCGGCGACGGCGCGGACGTCGGTGAGGTTGTGACTGATGAAGATCACGCCGAGGCCCAGGTCCCGGAGGCGTTCGATGTGGGTGAGCACCTCCGCGGTCTGTGCCACGGAGAGCGAGGACGTCGGTTCGTCCAGCACCACCAGCCGGGGTCGGCCGATCAGCGTCCGGGCGATCGCCACGGCCTGGCGCTGGCCGGCGGAGAGCTGGTTCAGCGGTGTGTGGATGGACGGGATGTTCGCGCGCAGGTCGTGCAGCACCGAGCGGGTGTGCGCCTCCATCTGTCCGTCGTGCATCAGTCCGCTGCGCTTCAGCTCGCGGCCGAGGAACAGGTTGGCGGTGACGTCCAGGTTCTCGCACAGCGCCAGGTCCTGAAACACGGTGGCGATGCCCAGGGCGTGCGCACTCGAGGGGGAGCCGATCTGCACCGGTTCGCCGCCCAGCTCGATCAGGCCGGTGTCCGGCTGCAGCGCACCGGCGATCACCTTCGCCAGCGTGGACTTGCCGGCGGCGTTGTCTCCGACGAGCCCGACGACCTCACCCTCGTGCACCTGCACGGACACGTCCAGCAGCGCCTCCACCGCCCCGAACCGCTTGGTGATGCCCTGCAGGCAGAGCACCGGAGTGCGAGGCAGCGGCGGCTGGCCCGGCGGAGACGGCGGGCACGGTGGCGGTAGGGCCGCCGGCGGGTGCGCAGGGTGGGTCAGTGGTCGGTTCGTCATTGTCCGTCACCACCTTGAGCGAAGAGGTCTGTGGAGTCGAGAACCTGGACAAGGGCTCCCTTGGCCACCTCGTCCCCACGCAACGGGGAGGCGAGCACCTCCATCGGGGCCACCTGGTTGGGCAGGATGTGCTCCTGCACCGCTTCGGCCAAGGGTGCCAGAAAAACGCTCCCGGCGTCGGCCAGCTCCCCGCCGACACAAACTGCCTGCGGGTTGACCGCTTGGCACACCCCGGCCACCACCCGGCCGATCGTGCGGCCGGCGTCGGCCAGCACCCGGCTGCAACCCGGGTCGCCGTCGACGGCCCGGCTGATCACGTCCCGCAGGGTGAGCGGACCATGGCTGGTCTGCAGCGAGGCCAGCAGTGCCTCGGCGCCGACCACAGTGTCCAGGCAGCCGCGTCGACCGCACCGGCAGATATGTCCGCGCGGGTCCACCTGCACATGCCCGATCTCCCCGGCGGTGCCGCCGAACCCGCGGTGCAGCCGCCCGCCCAGGATCACCCCTGCCCCGGTGCCGTAGGAGGCGCGCACGTAGACGCTGTCCGCGTACGGGTGGGTCGCACCGAAGGCCATCTGCGCCAGGGCCCCGAGGTTTGCGTCGTTCTCCACGTACACCGGTCGGCCGAGTCGTTTGCCCATCACCTCACCGATGTGCTCGGAGTCCCAGCCCGGGAGCACGCCCCGCACCGAGAGCATCCCCGTGGACACGTCCACCGGGGCGGGCAGCCCGAGTGCGATCCCGGCGAGCTCGTCTAGGCTGGAGGCGACCAGCTCCAGCATGTCGACGATCAGCAGCGCCACCCGGTCCACCACGGTGTCCATCGGGTGCTCCCGGGGCAACGGCATGCTCTGCTCGGCCACGATCTCCCGGTTGAAGTCACTGAGCAGCACTCGCAGCGACCGGTGGCCTACGTGCACCCCGGCGGCCAGGCCGGTGGCCCGGGCCAGGGTGACCAGCTGGGCGCGGCGCCCGCTGCGCGACGTGGGCCGGACCTCGACCAGCCCGCTCTCGGTGAGCTGTTTGACCAGCGTGGACACCGTAGCGGCGGACAGTCCGGTGGCATCGACCAGCTCCACCTGGGTGAGTCCGCCGAACTGCTTGATCGTCTCGACGAGCAGGCCCTTGTTGGCTTCACGCAGCGAGGACTGGGATCCCGCGGTCAGGCGGCTCACGGCTGGAGTCTAACTGGGCAGACGGCACGACCCACCGCACCGGTCGGACATCGACCGGTTGCGGCGGGCGCGTACCAGGTGCTGCGGGGCTGCCGGTGGCAGCGGCGCTCAGCGGGCGACGCCGGCGCGCTTCTTGTTGTACACATCGAAGGCCACGGCCAGCAGCAGCACCAGGCCCTTGACCACCTGCTGCACGGACTGGTCCACGCCCATCAGCTGCATGCCGTTGCTCATCACGGCCATGATCAGGCCACCGATCATCGCCCCGGTGACCCGCCCGACCCCGCCGGTCACGGCTGCGCCGCCGATGAAGCAGGCGGCGATCGCGTCCAGCTCGAACATGTTCCCGGCGCCCGGTTGGGCTCCGTTCATCCGGGAGGAGTAGACGATGCCGGCGACCGCGGACAGGAAGCCCATGTTCGCCATCACCCAGAAGTTGATCGTCTTCACCTTCACCCCGGAGAGCTGGGCGGCGTGCAGGTTGCCCCCGATGGCGTAGATGTGCCGACCGAACACCGACCGCTGTGCCAGCAGGCTGTAGCCGATGATCAGGATGGCCAGCAGGATGAGCACGTTCGGCAGGCCCCGGCTGTGTGCCAGCTGCCAGGCGAACCACATCACGATCGCGGCGACGATCACGATCTTGACCACGAACAGCGGCAGCGCCTCCACCACCTGCTGGTAACGCAGCTTCGCCAGCCGGGAGCGCCACTGCGTCACCGCGTAGCCGACCACTGCGATCGCGAAGATCACCAGGGTGAACACGTCGAAGCCCATCCCGCCGAGCAGCCCGTTCTGGAAGCCGTTGGCGATCTGGTAGTAGGTGCCGCCGAACGGGGAGAGCGAGATGGAGTCCAGCACCACCCAGGTCAGACCCCGGAACAGCAACATTCCGGCCAGGGTGACGATGAACGCCGGGATGCCCACGTAGGCCACCCAGAACCCCTGCCAGGCACCGGCGAGGAGTCCCACACCGATCGCGGCGAGCACCCCGACCCACCACGGTTGACCGCCCTTGATCACCACGACCGCGGCCACCGCCCCGGTGAGTGCGACCAACGAGCCGACGGACAGGTCGATGTGACCACCGATGATCACCAGCACCATCCCGATCGCCAGGATCAGGATGTAGGAGTACTGCAGCACGATGTTGGTGATGTTCCCCGGGGAGAGGAAGTTGGAGTTCAGCACCGAGAACAGCGCCACGATCGCCACGAAGGCCACCGCGATCCCGCTCTGGCGCATGTTGCGGGTGGCGAGCTCCCACACGTTGGCGATTCCGGTCATGACACGAGCTCCTTTTCAGTGGTCATGAGGTGCATGAGGTCTTCCTGGGTGGCCTCGGCAGCGGACAGCTCACCGGTGATCCGGCCAGCGGCGAGGGTGTAGATCCGGTCGCAGACACCGAGCAGCTCGGGCAGCTCGGAGGAGATGATCAGCACCGCCTTGCCGTCGGCGACCATCCGGTTCACGATCGTGTAGATCTCGTACTTGGCACCCACGTCGATACCGCGGGTCGGCTCGTCGAGGATGAGCACCTCGGGATCGGTGTAGATCCACTTGCTCAGCACGACCTTCTGCTGGTTCCCACCGGAGAGCTGGCCGACCGGGGTGAGCACGTTCGGTGCCTTGATGTTCAGGCTCGCCCGGTACTCCTCAGCGACCCTGAGCTCCTCGTTGCCGTTCACCCACCCCCGGGAGGACAGCTGGCGCAGACCGGCTGCGGAGATGTTCCGGCGGATGTCCTCGATGAGGTTCAACCCGTAGTACTTGCGGTCCTCGGTGGCGTAGGCGATGCCGGCCCGGATCGCATCGGAGACGGTCGCCGTGGAGACCTCCCGGCCGTGCATCAGCACCCGACCGGTGATCTCCCTGCCGTAGGTGCGCCCGAACAGGCTCATCGCGAACTCGGTGCGCCCGGCACCCATCAGACCGGCGATGCCGACCACCTCGCCGGCACGTACGTTCACGTTCACCGAGTCGACCATCACCCGGCCGACCTGGGTGGGGTGGTAGACGGTCCAGTCCTCCACGCGGAGCACCTCGTCGCCGATCTGCGGTGTGCGTTCTGGGAACCGGTGGGACAGGTCGCGTCCGACCATGCCGCGGATGATCCGGTCCTGGGTGGAGGTGGGGTCGGACATGTCGATGGTCTCGATCGTCTGCCCGTCCCGGATGATCGTGGTCCGGTCGGCGATGTCGGCGATCTCTCCGAGCTTGTGCGAGATGAGGATCGAGGTGATGCCCCGGCCCTGCAGCTCGCGGATCAGGCCGAGCAGGTGCTCGGAGTCGTTGTCGTTCAGCGCTGCGGTCGGCTCGTCCAGGATGAGCAGGCGCACGTCCTTGGACAGCGCCTTGGCGATCTCGATGAGCTGCTGCTTGCCGACACCGAGCTGGTTGATCGGGGTCACCGGGTTCTCTTCCAGGCCCACCTGGGCGAGCAGCGCGGCGGCCTCGGCGTTCGCCCTGTTCCAGTCGATGAACCGACCGGTGCTGCGGCGCTCGTTGCCGAGGAAGATGTTCTCCGCCACGCTCAGGTGCGGGATGAGTGCCAGCTCCTGGTGGATGATGACGATGCCTTCGGCCTCGCTGTCGTTGATGGAGCCGAACGACATCGGCCGGCCGTCGAAGACGATCTCGCCGTCATAGTTGCCGTGCGGATAGACGCCGGAGAGCACCTTCATCAGGGTGGACTTGCCTGCGCCGTTCTCGCCGCAGATCGCGTGGATCTCTCCGGGCTGGACGCGCAGGTCCACATCCTGCAGCGCCTTGACCCCGGGGAAGGTCTTGGTGATGTTGCGCATCTCGAGGATGGGCTCGCTCATGAATCCTCCGTTGATCGGGCAGGGACGGGGTGTGCCTCCCGCCGGCAGCACACCCCGTCACTGACTACTCCGAGTCCGAGCTACTCCGAGTCCGAGACGCCGGACTCGACCTCTTCAGCGGTCCAGTAGCCGGAGTCCACGAGGAGCTCCTGGATGCTGTCGGCGTACACGGTGTCGATCTCCAGCAGGTAGGAGGGCACCACCTTCACGCCGTTGTCGTAGGTCTCGGTGTCGTTGGCCTCGGGTTCCTCACCGGACAGGTAGGACTGTGCGGTCACCACGGCCTGGTCGGCCAGCTTGCGGGTGTCCTTGAAGATCGTGGAGTACTGCACGTCCTGGTCGATCAGGTGCACCGAGGCGATCTCGGCGTCCTGCCCGGAGATGATCGGCAGCCCTTCCTCGATGGTCGGACCCATGCCGTCGTTCTGCAGCGCGGTGATCACGCCGCGGGAGATGCCGTCGAACGGGGAGAGCACAGCGTCCAGCTCGGTGCCGTCTGAGTAGGCGGAGGTGAGCAGGTTCTCCATCCGCTCCTGAGCGGTCTCCTGGGACCAGCGCAGGATCGCCGCCTGCTCGATGTCCATCTGTCCGGACGGGACCTCCAACGTGCCGTCGTCGAAGTAGGACTCCAGGGTGTCCATCGCGCCTTGCCAGAAGAAGTGGGCGTTGTTGTCGTCCAGCGACCCGGCGAACAGCTCGATGTTGAACGGGCCCTCAGGGGCGTCATCCGCAGGTTCGCCCGCCTCGTCGACCAGGCCGAGGCCGTGCAGCACGGAAGTGGCCTGCGCAACGCCAACCTGGTAGTTGTCGAAGGTGACGTAGAAGTCGACGTGCTCGCTGTCGCGGATCAGCCGGTCGTAGGAGATGACCGGGATGTCCGCGGCGGCTGCCGCATCCAGCTGGCTGGACAGCGCGGTGCCGTCGATCGAGGCGATGATCAGCAGGTCGGCTCCGCTGGTGATCATCTGGTCGATCTGTCGCGACTGGGTGGGGATGTCGTCGTTCGCGAACTGCAGGTCCACCTCGTAGCCGGCTTCTTCCAGACCGGACTCGACGGCGTTGCCGTCGGCGATCCACCGCTCTGAGGTCTGGGTCGGCATCGAGACCCCGACGAGCACGTCCTCGGGTGCCTGGCTCTCACCGGGCTGGTCGTCTCCGCCGCTGCCGGCACCTTCGCCCGCGCATGCGGACAGGGCGAGCATCCCCGCCATGCCGAGCGCGACGAATGGGTACTTGCGCATCCTGGGCTCCTTCGCTCCGTTAATCTGTCGGTCCACCACGAGGTGCCGCGGTGGTGGTGTGGTGCTCTCGCTCGGAGCACCGGTGGTCTCCGTGGCGAGCGGCCCCTACCCTTCTTGAGTTTGAGGCTCGAAGTCAAGACCCCGTTGGTCACGATTCGATCACGACGGCGTAACCTCGCTTCCGAGGGGAGCCTAATCGTTGATATTACGGCATTGTTAGCGCGCTCATGCGATCGCCGGTCGACGGTGATCGGCGGACTCGATGCGCTGCGGCCTGAATTTGAGCAGCAAAGTCGACTGAAAGGGCTCACCAGTCCTGCGGGATCTGCGCCCCGCCGAGCGCGTTCCATGGCGGGAAGTTGTCGAAAGTGTCACCCTGGAGACACACAGACGCGCCTCATTCGACGCTCTTCATCGACGCAGAGTTGGAGGTTTCCGACAAACGACCACCACAGAAGTGATGGCATCTCTTGCGCACCTACCTACGGCTCCGTAGCCTACGCTGGCGTAGGTTGCCGCTGCGCAAGCCATCCCCACCAGAAGGAGTTCGGTGTGATCACTACCGACACCACCGGGGCGATCCCCCCAGTCGGAGAACCGGATGACGACCTCATCCAGCTGCTCACCCCCGAAGGCGAACGCGTGCACCACGAGGCCTACACGCCGCGGATCGACGATCTCGACCGCGCGGCGCTGGAAGGCTTCTACCGCGACATGGTCCTGGTCCGTCGATTCGACACCGAGGCCACGTCCCTGCAGCGCCATGGGGAACTCGGCCTCTGGCCCCCGTGCCTAGGTCAAGAAGCCGCCCAGATCGGCTCGGGCCGAGCCCTGGCGCGCCAGGACTACGTCTTCCCGTCCTACCGGGAGCTCGGCGTGGCGTGGACCCGTGGTGTGGACCTGCACAAGGTGCTGCACCAGTTCCGCGGCGAGGACCACGGCGGCTGGGACCCGGCGGAGCACAACTTTCACCTGTACACCCTCGTGATCGGCTCGCACGCGCTGCACGCCACCGGTTACGCAATGGGCATCCAGCGCGACGGTGACGTCGGCACCGGTGACCCGGCCCGGGACCGCGCGGTGGTCGCCTACTTCGGCGACGGAGCCACCGCCCAGGGTGACCTGAACGAGGCACTGACGTTCGCCGCCGTCAACGATGCGCCGGTGGTGTTCTTCTGCCAGAACAACCACTGGGCGATCTCCGAGCCCACCTCCCGCCAGTCCCGGGTGCCGCTGTTCCACCGCGGTCGCGGGTTCGGCGTCCCCTCGGTCCAGGTGGACGGAAACGACGTGCTCGCCACCTATGCGGTGACCATGGAAGCGCTCGAACGTGCCCGCAGCGGTGGCGGTCCGACCTTCATCGAGGCGGTCACCTACCGGATGGGTGCGCACACCACCTCCGACGACCCGACCCGCTACCGCACCAAGGCGGACGAGGAGGTGTGGCGCCGTCGCGACCCGATCGACCGGCTCGAGGTGCTGCTGCGTGCCGAGGGCACGGGGGAGGAGTTCTTCACCGCGCTGGAGGCCGAGGCCGAGGCGCTCGGTGAGGACGCGCGCAGCTACTGCCGGGCGATCCCGGCGCCACCGGCCACCCGGATGTTCGAGAACGTCTACGCCACCGAGAACGCGCTCGTGGGCGCCGAGCGGGAGTGGTTCACCGAGTACTCCGAAGGATTCCTCACCGAGGAGGTGGCCCGATGAGCACCATGACGACTCCCGCGGCCGACACCCAGCGGCTCGCGATGGCCAAGGCGATCAACCTCGGGCTGCGGCGGGCGATGGAACGTGACCCCAAGGTGCTGCTGATGGGCGAGGACATCGGCGCCCTCGGCGGCGTCTTCCGGGTCACCGACGGCCTGCAGAAGGACTTCGGCGGCGACCGGGTGGTGGACACCCCGCTGGCCGAGTCCGGCATCGTCGGCACCGCGATCGGGCTCGCCGTGGCCGGCTACCGGCCGGTCTGCGAGATCCAGTTCGACGGGTTCATCTTCCCCGCCTACGACCAGATCACCACCCAGCTGGCCAAGCTGCACTACCGCTCCCGTGGCGCCGTGCAGGTGCCGGTGGTGATCCGCGTGCCCTACGGCGGCGGTATCGGCGCCGTGGAGCACCACTCCGAGTCCCCGGAGGCGCTGTTCGCGCACACGGCCGGCCTGCGCGTGGTCAGCCCGGCCAACCCCGCCGACGCGTTCACCATGATCCAGCAGGCGATCGCCTGCCCGGACCCGGTGCTGTTCCTGGAGCCGAAGGCCCGGTACTGGGACAAGGCGGACGTCGAGGTGTCCGCTGCGGACCAGGTGGCCGGGGGCCAGGCAGGTCTGAACACTGCGCGCGTGGTGCGCCAGGGCAGCGACGTCACCCTGGCCGCGTACGGGCCGAGCGTGGCCACCGCGTTGCGCGCCGCCACGGCCGCCGAGGCCGAGGGACACAGTCTCGAGGTGGTGGACCTGCGCACGATCTCCCCGATCGACTTCGCCACCATCGCCGACTCGGTGCGCCGGACCGGGCGCCTGGTGGTGGTGCACGAGGCTCCGGTGTTCTTCGGCGCCGGCGGTGAGATCGCCGCCCGGATCAGCCAGGAGTGCTTCTACCACCTGGAGGCGCCGGTCGCCCGCGTGGGCGGGTTCCACGCGCCCTACCCGGTGTCCAAGCTGGAGCACGAGTACCTGCCCGACCTGGACCGGGTGCTGCACGCCGTCGACGACGTGCTGGCACACTGAGCGCACCGACCCGAGGAGAGTGCCTGAATGCCGCAGCACGTCGAGTTCCGCCTGCCCGATGTGGGTGAAGGGCTGACCGAGGCCGACATCGTCGACTGGCTGGTCAGCGTGGGCGAGACCATCACGGTGAACCAGAACATCGTGGAGATCGAGACCGCCAAGAGCCTGGTCGAGCTGCCCAGTCCGTACGCCGGGGTGGTCACCGAGCTGCTCGTGGCCAGCGGGGACACTGTGGCGGTCGGCACCCCGATCATCCGGATCGACACCGACGGTACCGGCGGGCCCAGCGGGCAGGGCGGTGGCAGCGGCGAGGTCGGGGCCACCTCGTCGACGGCGGAGCCTCCTGCCGCTGCGGAGTCGCCCGAGCCGGAGGGCAGTGGGGATGTGCTGGTCGGCTACGGCACCTCACGTGCCGCCGCGGCCCGGCGGCCGCGGCGGCAGTCGCCTGCCGGTCCCCCGGGGGGCGGCAGCACCACCGGAACGGTCAGTGCGGGCTCGCCCTCACCAGCCGCCGAGGCCGTGCAGGCGGGCGTCGAGGTGGGACCGGATGCTGCCGCTGAGGCGGCACCGTCCCCGGAGCCAACCGCCCCGCCTGCCCACGCTGCTGCCCCGGCGACGCAACCGGACCAGGTGCCTCCCGCCGTCGACGTGCGGGTGCTGGCCAAGCCGCCGGTGCGCAAGCTGGCCAAAGACCTGGGCATCGACCTGAGCCGGGTGCCGGCGACCGGCCCGGGCGGGATCGTCACCCGCGCGGACGTGCTCGCCGCTGCGGAGCGGTCCGCCCCGGAGAAGCTGGTGAAGAAGGCGGACGACGACCGGCCCTGGCTGGACGGTGGCACGGTCTCGGCCGACGGGCGGCAGACCCGGGTGCCGGTGCGCAGCGTGCGCGCGAGGACCGCCGACGCGATGGTCGCCTCGGCGTTCACCGCCCCGCACGTGACCGAGTTCGTCACAGTGGACGTCACGAAGAGCATGCGGCTCGTCCAGCGGCTGAAGTCCGACCGGGACTTCGCCGACGTGCGGGTCACCCCGCTGCTCATCGCCGCCAAGGCGCTGACGTTGGCGATCCGGCGGCACCCGATGATCAGCGCATCCTGGGACGACGACACCCAGGAGATCGTCTACAAGCACTACATCAACCTGGGTATCGCGGCTGCCACCCCGCGCGGGCTGGTGGTGCCGAACATCAAGGACGCGCACCGGCTGTCCATGCTCGAGCTCGCCGAGGAGATCGCCGAGCTGACCGCCACCGCCCGGGCGGGCAAGACCCAGCCTGCGGCGATGAGCGACGGCACGGTGACGATCACCAACGTCGGCATCTTCGGCATCGACACCGGCACCCCGATACTGAACCCAGGGGAGTCGGCGATCCTGGCGCTCGGGGCGATCTCGCAGCGGCCGTGGGTGCACAAGGGCAAGGTCAAGCCCCGCTGGGTGACCCAGCTGGCGCTGTCCTTCGACCACCGGCTGGTGGACGGCGAGCTCGGCTCCCGGGTGCTGCACGATGTCGCAGTGATCATGGAGCACCCGGAGCGCGGCCTGGTCTGGGGCTGAGCCGGGCGGGACAGCCCGACCGGCTACTGGTCGGTGAGCCCGGCCTTGCGGGCAAGGTCCTGCATGTCCGCGATCTGCTCCTTCGTGTAGTCGATCATGGACACGAAGTACTGGCCGAAGCTGTCGAACGTGTCGATCAGCTCGCCCTCGGCGAGCCAGAACACCCGGCTGCCGGCGCGACCGTCGTCGACCGGCATGCAGAACACGTCGGCCTGGGTGGTGCTCGCTGCGATCGGCAGCAGCCGGTCCGGTCTGCGGTGCAGGTCTTCCTCGAGCACCTCCGGGGCGTAGGTGAAGGCTTCCAGAGCGGCGTCTCGGGCCGGGCTGCGCACGAGCTGGGCGGCCCCCATCAGCGTGACGTCCTGGTAGAACGCCTGCCAGCCGTCGGCATAGGTGAGGAACGCCCGGTGCTCGGCGTCCAGGGAGATGCCCAGAGCGGCTTCGGCAGCATCGATGTTCTCCGGTGTGGCGGCGACCTCCGGGAGGTGGTGCGGAAAGATGCCCTTCGGGTCCCAGGCTGCCAGCCCTTGCTTCACGGTGACCATCTCGACGATCGGTGGCCGCCAGTCAGAGATCGTCGTCACGATGGGTACTCTCCTCCGTAGTAGAACCGGTCAGGCTTGTAGCCCAGCGGATAGCGTTTCGACTGCGAGCCTAGGCTGTTGTTGATCGATGCGTCGAGATCCAGCCAGGAGTGCGGATCCGGCACGCCGGTCCAGGTGGTGTCTGGGACGTGTCCGGCATGTCCGGTGTAGGCGCCACCGTTGCGTTCCATGGCGGCTGCGGCGCTCGCTCGGCGGCGTAGGGAGCCGCTCGTGCTCACCCGGCCGGTCGGCGAGATGTAGCCGTCTTGGAGGGCTTCGTTGCAGCCGTCGACGTAGTCCCGGATCTGCTGCTGCTGGGCATCAGTCGCCCCACTCTTCGGGTCGTAGAACACGACTGGCCCGGAGCTCTCGCCCCGGGGCTTGTGCGACCCACCGTCCGGCATGGTCGGCGGTTCGCTGTCCGGGACCGTCTCCGCCAGGTCGGTGTCGGTCTCGGTGATCCGCCGGTTGTTGTCCCGGATCTTCTGTGCCTGAGCGTCCTGGCGGTCCCGGAACGCGCGCTTGATACGGTGCGCCGCGTCGTCCAGGGCCTCGAGGATCTCCTCGGCGTTCCTTCTCATTGGTCCAGACATGGACAGTCCCCTAGGAAGCGAAGATGGGCAGGCTCATCACCTGCGAGATGAAGGTGTCGACGATGTCTTCCTGGTCGGCGCCGCAGTCCTCGATCGCCTGCGCCAGGTCCTCCATCAGGGTGTAGCTGACGTCGAACTTCGGCGTCTCGGTGCCGCCGGTGGTCAGCGGGGCGTCCAGCACTGCCTCCGCCAGCGATGCCACCGTGTCCGTCAGCGGCTCGATCACCATCGGCAGGAGCTGCCCGGCGAGCTCTTCGACCGCGATATCGGTAGCGATGTCGAGCGCCTTCTTCCGCGCTGCGATGATCGCCGCGTTCGCCGCCAGGCTCAGTCCACCGGTCGCCACCGCGCTCGCGGCTGCGGCCGCGATCTGTGCCACCGTGATCTCCAGCTCGACGATCACCTTGAGCTTCAGCGCCGTGATGGCGGCGGCCAGGACGTCGATGCCGTCGGCGACCCCCGGGAGCACCTCCAGCATGGTGTCCATGTTCTGGGTGCGGTTGTCCTTCCACGCCTCGATGTAGGCGCTGGCGGCCTTCGAGGTGAACACCTCGGCCAGCTCACCGTCGATCTTGGTGTCCAGCGTGTCCAAGGTTCCCTGCAGGTCCTCGCGCAGGTTCCGGACGAGCTCGGCGGCGTCGCGGACCGCGTCCTCGTCCAGGTTCGGCCACTCGTAGCCGAGCAGGTCGAGCACGTAGTCCAGCTCGCCTGGGATGGTGATGCCCATGCTTCCTCCCGCCCCCCTGGGTGAGAATCGATGATGAGCCTGCCCCTGGGAGCAACGTAGAACAGCGACCTCACTGCATGCGATGGGGACCTCTCCCCCCGGGTACGGACGAGCCCGGGCGAGGCGTGCTCGCCCGGGTGCGGGGCGCCGTCGGGGAGCGGTACGTGCTCAGGCCAGGCGTGCTCGCCCGGCGTGGCCCCAGTACCCGGTCGGGGCGAACAGCCGGTCCACCACCTCGGTGAGCATGCCCAGGTCCGCGAGCAGGTCCAGCACCGTGTACCGGCTGCGGATCCGCTGCGCAGCCAGGTGGGTCCGGCGGAACCGGTCCATGTCGATGCCGATCTGCTCTGGATGGTACGGCGCCCCGGCCCGGTGCAGCATCGAGGCAGCCTCGCGGGCGGGGACGAGCTGCTCGCGGCACCGCTCCCGCAGGGACGGCCAGACCTGCTGGATCTGTGCGACCCGGGCACGCAGGGCATCGCCCTCCACCCGCTTCGCCAGGGTGAGCGCCACGCAGTCGTCGGCCATCGCCGCCGGTAGCGTGGCCCGCACGGCCGCCTCCACCTCGTCGGCGCTCGGTGCGTCCGCAACGATCGCCTCCACATCGAGGGCGGCGACGTCGATGGCGAGCGCCTCTTCCCAGAGGGCGCACGATGCGACCGTACCGATGCCGACCTTGAAACCGTGCGAGAGCGGCGGTTCCCAGTCCAGTCCGTGCCCCTCCATCTCCCACGTGTGCGAGAACTGGTGGCCGGCACCGGAGGCTGGCCGGGAGGACTTCGTCGCCTGCATCGCCAGACCGGACAGGAAGTGGCACTCGGCAAGCTGCTCGATCGCCGCTGGTTCAGCGGCCGCGATCTGCTCGGGCCGGTCCAGCACGTCCCGTACTGCGGGCTGGATCAGCTGCCAGGCGGCCTCGTGGACGGGTTCCACCCCCAGAGCGTCGGCGAGCAACCAGTCCGCACCCGCCGGGATCTTCTCCAGCAGGTCACCGTAGCCGGTGGCGGTCAGCCGCGCTGGTGCGGCGACCAGGTGGTCCAGGTCGGCTACGAGCCCAGCGGGTGCCGGGCAGGTGCGGGTGATCTTGAAACCGTCGATGGTGATCGCGGCCCCGAACGCGCTGTACCCGTCCACCGACGCGGCTGTGCACACGTTCAGGTACGGTCGGTCCAGCTCACCGGAGGCCAGCTTCGTGATGTCGTTGAGCGTTCCGGCGGCGATCGAGCACGCCACTGCGGCGGGCAGTGCGGCGAGCTTCTCCCGCACCACCTGCACGTTGGGGTAGTCGGCATAGAGCGTGGGGCTGCCCGGGAAGATGAACGGTTCGTCCGCCAGCGGTACACCGGCCTGCTCGAGCGAGGCGAGGACCGCTGCGCCGGCGACAGCGAAGGTGTTCTCGTCCGCGACGACCAGCACCGGGCGCCCCGGGAAGAGGTCGGCGAACATGCCCCCGGTACGGTGCACGGCTCCCGGACCGAGGGCGATCGCCCTGGTCTCGTCGGCGGTGGTCAGGGCGTGGTCGAGCAGTGCAGACATCGATAGGTGTCCTTCAGAGCGGGTCGTCAGCTGGGTGCGGCGAGATGGTCAGAGGTGCTGGGCCCCGGCCGCGGGCGGGGGCCCAGCACCATGGGCTGGTCAGTCGATCGCGCGCCAGGGACCGTGCGCAGCGCCCGGCTCCTGGTTGCGGGTCCACCACTGCGCCTCGTACCGGGTGCCGTCGTGGCTCACCACGTCACCGGCATCGAAGATGCGCGAGGCGGTCCATACTGCCGTCCCGTCCGAGGTGGTGACGATCTCCTGCCACGGCCCGTAGGGGTCGCCGGGCTCCTGGCCCTGGGTCCACCAGGACGCCTGCCAGGTGGACCGAGCGTGCGCCACTGTGTCACCGGTGGTGTAGGTGGCCGTGCCGTCCCAGCGGGGGACCGGCTCGAAGTCCGCCGTCACCGGCACGAACGGGTCGTCGGCATCTCCGGTCCACGTCTCCAGCGTCAGGATCGAGCCCTGACCGCCGTCGTCGGTCTGGGTGCTCAGGTAGTAGAGCCCGTCACCGAGGGACTGGAAGCCGACTGAGGCGGTCTGGTTCCAGCCGCGGATACCAGTGGCCTCGTCCAACAGGCCGTCCTGCGCCAGCGGCAGGAGCAGACCCTGCTCACCGTCCAGACCGGTGAGCGTCTCCAGGCTCGGCGCCGACTCGGCATCGACTGCGAAGAGCTCGTAGTTCGGGAAGCTGTCCTTCTTGCCCACGTACACACCCATGAACCACCGGTCCAGCCACGGGTCGAACTCGAGGTTCTGCACACCGTAGGTGGTGTTGCCGGTGAACACGAAGTACTTGCCGTCGACCGCGTCCGGGCCGCTGTGGTGCGGGTCGGTCTCGGTCAGCGGGCGCTCCAGCGCGGTCCAGTCGCTGATGTCGTACTGCAGCAGCACCTGGTGGTCGTTGTCGGTGCGCTCGGTGTTGGAGTAGATGCCGTAGGCGACAGTGAGGAGCTGCGGACCGTCCACCTCGCCGAACGCGGGACCGAAGGCGACACCGTCGATGCCGCTGCAGCCGTACCTGTGGTCGGCGGTGTCGCCGGTGTTGCCGTCGAACACGCCGTCGCCGTCCATGTCGGCCGTGTAGTCCTCAACCACCTCCTCGAGGTACACGGTGGAGACCACTGGAGAGTTCTGGGCATCCATGCCGACCTCGTCGATCTCGTCCACGTCGAAGATCGCGATGTAGAACGCCTCCGCGTCCTTGTACTCCAGAGAGCCGTAGACCCGGCCGTCCTCCGGATTGAAGTCGAGGTCGCCGAGGTGGCCGGTGAAGCCGCCGACCGTGCCGACGATATTTCCGGCCAGGTCCGTCTTCACCAGCAGCGTGGTGAAGGAGTAGTAGACG
This sequence comes from Ruania sp., assembly GCA_035303065.1. GTDB lineage: Bacteria > Actinomycetota > Actinomycetes > Actinomycetales > Beutenbergiaceae > Ruania. The sequence continues at coordinate 23,130 of DATGRZ010000030.1, read as the reverse complement.
AACCCGTTCTCCTCGTCCACGGCGATTCCCTGGACGTGCGAGGTCGGCCACGGACCACTCTGCAGCTGCAGCTTGTACCCGCCGACGGTCTGCGCACCACGCATCGTCACCACGACGGCCGGCTCACCCGGCAGACCCACGCTGCTGGTCGCTCGGACCTGCAGCACCTGCTCGACGTCGCCGGGCAAGTCGGTGAACGTGTGGCTGCTCTCCGCGGCCGCTGGCCCCCAGACCAGCTCGTCGCCCGGTGTGCCCGCAGGGGCGGAGGCCACCTCGTAGCCAGTGATCGTCGCCGGCTGCCCCTGGTCATCGACACCTGGGTCTGCCGGAGCGTCCCAGGTGATGGTGGCCGTGTCGCCGTCCTCGGTCAGGTGCACGTTCTGCGGAGCGCCCGGTGCGCTGGCCTGCGGGGCGATCTCGGTGATCCGGACGTCGTCGAAGGCCACGGTCGACCTGCTGTAGCGGAAGCCGAAGCTGCCGTCCGTGCGACGCAGCTCATCGGTCCGGAACATCTCCTCGCCGTCGATGCTGGCCACCAGCGACGAGCCGTGCACCTCGAAGACCAGGTCGTGCGCCTGGCCGGTGCCCATGTCGAACGGGCCCGGGTAGGCACTCAGCGCGTTCGAGCCGCTCTGCGGCCGCTGCACGAACTCCACACCGTTGTCCGCCGAGGTCTGGCTGCGCAGCCCGACCCAGGCTCCCCAGTGCTCCTCGGCGTGGTAGTCCAGGCCGACGCTGAGCCAGCGTGCCGGGTTCTCCACCTCCACGAACTCGGCGCTGACCTCGACCCGGAAGTTCTCCGGTGCCTGCGGGCCGAAACCGATGCGGGCTGCCTCGTCACCGCTGGTGGACTGGAGCCGGCCGTCGACGACCTCCCAGTCACCGACCACCGGTAGCCAGTCCTCAGGCAGTGCACCGCTGGAGAAGTCCTCCTCCAGCAGCACCGTCTCCTCGAAGTCGGACGCGTCCGCCGGTGCTGCGCCCGTGGCGGTCGAGGTGTCCTCCTCGGGTGCGGCCGCCGCGGGCCCGGCGGCCACAGCGAGGCCCGCGGTGGCCAGAGCGGCGCCCAGCGTGCCGGCGATCACCCCTCGGGCTGTGCCTCTGATCGTTCTGGTACTCACCTGTGTTCTCCTTCTCTCCTCCGCGCCGACCGGTGCGGGCGCACCGGCACGGTTGCGGCATTCGGTGGAGGTCGCAGCGCCTTCGCTCACGGGCAGGCTCGACCTGTTTCAGGCATGGCGGCACCCGCCTCGCTGCTCGGCGAGGCCGGTGCCCCCGGTTCGGCCGGACTACGCCGGCCAGCTCTGGTGCTCCCGGTGGGCTGCTGCGCACAGTGCGGGAGCAGCCCACCGGGAAGCCGGGCTCAGGAGCCCTGGACGCTGGTGTACAGCTCGGTCCACTGGTCCACCACGTCGGACCGGTTCTCGGTGAGCCACTCGATGTCCCGATCCACCCAGGTGATCTCGTCGTGCGCAGGCAGGAACTCCAGCGTGTAGTCCGCGCTGGTGGTCATCCGGACCGTACCGTTCGCCTCTGCGAAGGCGATCTGGCCCTCTGGGCTCATCAGGTAGTTGATGACGTCCTTGGCGAGGTCGCCGTTGGGTGCGTCGGCGATGACCGCAGTGGCGAACGCCGAGGCGCTGGTGCCCTCCTCGGGGTAGACCAGCCGGATGTGGGAGGCGCCGGACTTCAGCAGTGCGGCGATGCCGTCCTCGTAGGTGAGGCCGACGGCGTACTCACCGTCCTCGGTGCTCGCGAACGGGATGGAGGACGAGGACGCGATCACCAGACCGTTGTCGAGGAGGGCTTCGATGTAGTCCCAGGACTCGTCGGAGTCATAGCCGTACACCGCCATGATGTTGCTGATGTTGTTCCAGGCGGAGGACGACGAGGTCGGGTCGGCCATCGCGATCCGCCCGTTGAGCTGCGGGTCGAGGAGGTCCTCGTACCCGTTGATCTCGATGCCGAGCTCTTCTTCGATGTCCGTGTTGACGGCGAACGCCACTGTGGACAGATGGTCGACGTTGTAGAACCCGTTCGGCGAGCGGTACTCGGGCAGCAGGTCGTCCTCGTAGTCGGACAGCCAGTGCTCGAAGATGTCGGAGTACCGGTCTCCGTCCGCAGTGTCCAGACCGCCCCACATCATGTCGCCCTGCGGGTTGCCGGCCTCGGACTGGATCCGGGTGGTGAGCTCACCGGCAGAGCCGTTGACGATCTCGATGTCGATGTCCGGGAACTCAGCGGTGACGATGTCGGTGAAGACGTTCAGGTCGTTGTCGGTCATGCTCGAGTAGAGGACGAGATGGTTCTCGTCGTTGCCGCCACCGCCGCCGTTGCAGGCAGTGAGGGCGAGCGCTGCGGCGACCAGCACGCCGCCAGCGGCCAGGGTCTTGCTGCGTCTCATGTGTGGGTACTCCTCGTCGTCGGGGTGGGTTGTGGTCGTATCCGTGGGATGGGGTCGCTGGACCGGGGGACGGCGGTCCTGGGGGCCGGAGGCGGCGTCACATCTTGACGTCCTCCTCCTTGGTGAACTTCAGGTACACAGCCAGCAGCACAGCGGTGAGCACGGTGAGGATCGCGGAGAACGCGCAGGCCAGCCCGTAGCTGCCGCGGGTGATGGCGACGTAGGCGGACATGGTCAGCGTGATGGTCTGGTTGTTGTAGAGGATGATCCCAGCGGACATCTCGGTGACGATCGCCACGAAGCTCAGCACTGCGCCCGAGGCCACACCGGCGGACATCATCGGCACGGTGATCCGCCAGAAGGCCTTGAGCTTCGAGGCGCCCAGGCTGCGTGCCGCCTCTTCCATCGACATCGGCAGGTGCATCAACGTGGCGGTGGCCGACCGGATCGTGTACGGCATCCGTCGGATCACCAGCATGATGATCATCACTGTCATCGTGCCGGTCAGCGCGAGCGGAGGAGAGTTGAACGCGATCACCAGGCCGATGCCGATCACTGCTCCCGGCATGATGTAGGGCAGCATCGAGACCGTGTCCAGGAAGTTGTTCACCGCGTTGCTGCGCCGGACCACCAGGTAGGCGAGCAGCACGGAGACGGCGATGATGATCGCCAGCGCCACGACGGCGAAGAAGATCGTGTTGTACACCGACCGGCCGAGGAGACGGCTCATCGCTTGCCGGTAGTTGTCCAGCGAGTACCCGGGCAGGAACACGACCTGGTTGTTGTTCCGGAAGGACAGGTACACGATGTACAGCTGCGGCAGCAGCGCCAGGCCGATCAGCGCGTACATGTACAGGTAGACGAGGGCGCCACCGATGCCGCGTGGGCGCCGCTTCTGCACCGGGCTGCTCGCCTTCAACGAGAAGCTGAACCTGTTCGCCGCGAACTTCTGCAGCAGGAACACTGCAGCGGTGACCACCACGCCGACGATGCCGATCGCCGCTGCGAAGTTGTGGTTCTGCCCGATCTCGCCGAGGTACTGGTTGTAGATCTCCACGGTGAACGTGCGGTAGCCCTCGCCGATCAGCATGGGTGTGCCGAAGTCGGCGAAGGCGCGCATGAACACCAGCAGCGAGGCAGCCAGGAGGGTGGGTACGGTGAGCCGGATCATCACCTGCCAGATGCGTCGCAGGCCGGTGCTGCCCATCAGGGAGGCAGCTTCCAGCAGCGAGCTGTCCACGCTGCGGAAGGCGGCGTTCATGTAGACCGACACCAGGGGGAACAGCTTGAGGCTGAGGACCAGGACGATTCCGCCGAAGCCGTAGATGCTGCCGATGCTGAACGGCAGCACGGCCTCGAGGACCCGGGTGGCCACCCCGTTCCGGCCGAGCAGCAGGATCCAGGCGTAGGCGCCGATGAACGGTGCGGACATGCAGGACAGGACCGCGCCGACGAAGAGGAACTTGGCTCCGCGGAGCTTGAAGAACGTGTAGAAGTACGAGAACGGCACGCCGATGACCAACGAGACGACGGTGACCGCGAGGCTCACCACGAAGCTGTTGCGGATGGTGCCGAAGTAGTAGTCGTTGGCGAAGAACTTCGCGAAGTTGGCGAAGGTGAACCCGCCCTCGCCGTCGAGCACCGACTCCTTGAGCACGCCGAAGAGCGGGAACAGCAGGAAGAGCCCGAACAGCAGCAGCAGACCGAGGGAGGTGGCCGTCCACATGTCCAGCCTGAAGAACTTTCCCCGGCGGGTCTTGGCGCCGCCGGGAGTGGTCATGATCGTCGTCATGAGCTGACCACCTCGGCTGCGGCACCGGTGCGCAGGTTGCGTTCACCGGCGCTGTCGAAGATGTTCACCTTGTGGCGTTTGACGTCCAGGAACACGGTGGCTCCGGGCTCGAGCGCCTCGTCGAACTCCGACTCCTGGATCGCCTCGATCGCGGTGCCGTCGGCCAGCGTGAGGAAGTAGTGCGTGTTCAGACCGAGGAAGACACCGTGGTCGACGACGGCCGGGATTCCGGTGGTAGCGGCAGTGTCCAGGACGAACTCCTCGGGGCGCACGGCCACCTTGACCGGCCCGACGGCATCTGCAGCAGAGGGCAGGTCCGGGATCACCAGGTCGGCATCGGCGACCACCAGGTGCGTCTGGCCGTCGCGTACGGTGAGCTGGCCGTCCAGGGTGTTCGTGCGGCCGATGAAGCTGGAGACGAACATGTTCGCCGGGCGGTGGTAGAGCTCTCGTGGCGTACCGAGCTGTTGGATCACCCCGTCCTTCATCACTGCGATCCGGTCGGAGACGGCCATCGCCTCCTCCTGGTCATGGGTGACGTAGACCGTGGTGATGCCGACCCGCTTCTGGATCTCACGGATGACCTCACGCATCTCCACCCGGAGCTTGGCGTCCAGGTTGGACAGCGGCTCGTCCATGAGCAGCACGTCCGGTGAGGTCACCAGCGCCCGGGCGAGCGCCACCCGCTGCTGCTGACCGCCAGAGAGCCGGTCCGGCATCTGGTCGGCCCAGCGGTCGATCTGCACCAGCTCGATGAACTCCTGCGCTTTGTCCCGGACCTCCTTGCGCGGGAAGTCCATGTTGCGCAGCCCGAACTCCACGTTCTTGCGCACGCTCAGGTGCGGGAAGATCGCGTAGTTCTGGAACACCATCCCGATGCGCCGCTTGGACGGTTCGACGTCGTTGATGCGCGTCTCGTTGAAGTGGATGTCCCCGGCCTCCACCGTGTTGAAGCCGGCGATCATCCTCAGCAGCGTCGTCTTCCCGCAGCCGGAGGGGCCGAGCAGGGTGAAGAACTCGCTACTGCCGATCTGCACCGACAAGTCCGAGATGACTGTGGTGTCGCCATATCGCTTGACGGCATCGGTGATGGTGATCGAAACGCTCAAGATCGTTGCTCCGTAGAACTCTGGCGGGACAGGCTGCACCGACGCCGGGACCTGACCGGTCGCAGCGACCGGGCCTCGTGGATGCGCCCTTGCAGGGGTGGTGCGATCCGAGGGTAGGACGAGCGCTGAGGCTGCCCGGTCGGTCGACCAACAGGATCGCTCATTTGAGCGATAACGCTTTGGTAACGTCCAGGACGCGCCGGTGGTCGCGGCCCAGCACCGTGAGATCCGCCGGTCAGAGGCGCAGGCCACCTGCCCGGCTGCCGAGGACCGTCGTCAGTCGGCGAGGGTGCTCGTCACTGCCGGAAGCCGGAGCAGCGCGTGGGCCAGCTCCACGTCCAGCACCAGCTCGTTGATGACCCCCGCCTGGCACACGGCCCGCACCGCCTCCGCCTTCACCGGGTGCACGGCCGCACCGATCACGCGGTCGATCCCGCGCATCTGGTCCGGTGTGATGGTCAGCAGGTGCCGCCACAGGGGCGACTCCACCGTGTACCCCTCCCGGGAGAACAGGTTGCCGCAGATCTCCCCGACCGCTCCGGAGTCCAGCAGGCTCTCGGTGAACCGGCGCGGCATCGAGGAGAAGGCGATCGTGATCGGTTGCGGCCAGACCGCCCCGACGGAGACGACCGCAGTGCTGATCTGGTCGAAGCCCGCCACCACTGCCGCGACCTCCGGATGGCGCCGCAGCGCGTTGACCACCCGTGCATCATCGACGAAGAACGGGGCCGGGATCGCATGGAACGCGCCGCCGGTGAGGGCGACGGCCCGGCGCGTGAGCTCCGCAGCAGCATTGCGCCGGTCGGCCTCGAACCGTCCAGAGAGCTGGATCACCTCCACTTCCGGCAGGTGCTCGACCCCGTCCATCATCGAGTCGAGGGTGCGGCCCCACCCGATGCCCAGCGACTCGCCGTCGCCGAGGACCTCGGACAACCGGGCGCCGGTCGCCCGACCCACTGCCGTTCGCAGACTGTCCAGATCGCCGTAGACCTCGACCACCTGTGCGTCCCGGAGCCGCAGGTGCGCCCGGACGCGTTCGGACAGCTCAGGCATCGGCGCACCACTGTTCAACGTGATCGAGACGATGCCCACGTCCCGGGCAGCAGTCAGCGCACGAGCCACACGGAACCGGGAGATCCCCATCTCCGCCGCGATCTGCACCTTGGACAGCCCATCGATGTAGAACGCCTTGCTGACCAGCATCATCGTCCGGCGATCGATCGTGCGCCGGTCACCCGGCCGAGAAGTGGACGGCGGTGTGCGGCCAGTCACGGGACCCTCACCTGGTGCGTCCTACCAGTTCTGCCCGGAGCCGTCCCCGCCGCCAGACTGCTGCTCCTCCGCCTCGCGCGACTCCTGCGCCTCCTGGTTGCGCTCCGCCAGCTCCTCCTCCCGCGGGTCGGTGGACTCGCCTGGTGATGGGGACTGGCTCTGCTCGCCGCCGGACTCACCTTCGGAGGGGGACTCGCTCTCGCCGCCGGACTCACCTTCGGAGGGAGACTCGCTCTCGCCGCCGGACTCACCCTCGGACGGCGACTCGCTCTCCTCCTCGCCGTCCTCGCCGCCCCCACCTTGCTGCTCCTGCTCCTGCTGCTCCTGCTGCTCCTGGGACTCCTCCTGGCTCTGCTGCTGGCGCTCCTCGGCCTGTTCGGCCTGCTCGCCACCGTTGCCCCCGGCCTCACCGCAGTCGGCGAGCATCGTCTGCGCCTGCTCGTAGTAGTCGGTGGACATGGCGAAGTCGGAGGCGATCATCGCTTCGTCCCCCAGACCCTCCAGCGCGAGGGAGTAGTTCGTGCGGACCATGCACTCCTCCTCCCCGCGCGGCTCCCCCTCGGGAGCGGTGGGCACGAGCCCTAGCGCCACGTCCAGGTGCTCCTTCGCGGTGAAGAAGTCACCGGTCGCGTACACGGCGGTGCCCTCGTTGAACGGTGCCTTCCACGGTTCGACCACGTTGAAGAATGCCAGGGAGGAGAACCGGTCCGTGGCGGTCACATAGTTCTGCTTCTCGTAGGCGCTGGTGCCCGCCAGATTCAGCAGCACGGCACTGAGCAGCTTGGCGGCCGCGAGGAAGACGATCAGCACCACCGGCGCCGACCAGAGCAGCATCAGCTTGCGCCGGCGTGCCAGCTTCTCCGCGAGCTTTGCGTCCCGGATCTCCTGGGTGGTGCGGAACTCGCCCGGTGGTGGCAACAGGTCGATGCTCATCGTCGGCTCCCTCCAGATACCAGCTCGTCCTCGCGTGCGCGCTGCCGCGACGTCTCGCCCTTCGGACGCTTCCGGCTCGACTTCGGCACCTCCCGGGTCAGGTCCCACGCCTCCCAGGCCAGCAGCAGCGCCAGCAGGATCGCCACCGGCCAGTACTGATCCTCATAGGTGGTCACGTCGCGGCGGCCGTCGGCGGTGATCTGGCCGACGTCCACATCCTCGACCAGGCCCTCCACCGGGCCGGGTTCGATCCGGTGCTCGTACTGCACTCCCAGCTGGTTCGCCAGCGTGCGCAGGTTGTCCTCGTCGATGCGGGAGACCGCAGGTTGGCCGGTGTCGTCGGTGATGTAGGGAGCATCGGTGCCGAACCCGGTGCTGGAGGTGCCGTCGTAAGAGCGCATGGTGCCGCCCTCGGCGGTGCCGTAGCCGAGCACAGCCCCACCATCGACCAGCGGTTCCAGGTCCGCGAAGGAACGGAAGTCGCCGCCGGCATCGGATGCGGAGCCGTCGGTGTTCTCCCCGTCGGAGAACACGAACACCAGCCGGACGTTGCCCGGGTTGCGCTCTTCTGCGGACGTCAGCGACCGGGTCAGCTCGTCCAGCGGCCGGTCGATCGAGGAACCCGCGGAATAGTTGGTGATCTCCTGCGTGACGGTCTCCGCCCAGGTCTGCACCGCACGGGAGTCCGTGGTCATCGGCAGCTGCTGGGTGGCCTGGGAGTCGAATCCGATGATGGTGTACCGGGCGGCCGGCATCGCCTCCGTGAGGGCGATCAGATCGTCACGCACCCCCACCAGCCGCGCCTGGTCGCCGTCGTAGTCCTCGGCGGCCATCGACCCGGTGCGGTCCACCACGAAGAACATCTCCACGTTGGAGATGAGGGCGTCCTGGCTGGTGCGCGGGATGGCCGGGGTGAGCCCGATGACCAGCAGGCACACCACGATCGCGGCCCGCCGGATCCAGTCCCAGCGGCGCTCGCCGTGCGAGGCCCGGATCTTCCACACGGTCAGCGCCAGCAGTGGCAGGAAGACCGGGAGCAGCAGCCACAGCGGCCACATCATGCGCAACGTCATGATCGCAACCTCCAGACGGCCACCAGGTACAGACCGATGGCCACCACCAGCCACGGGTAGTACTCCTCCGGGCGGTCGGTGATGATCACGTCCGGATCGGCCTCCAGGTCCACGGCCTGCTGCGCGGTGATCTGGTCGATGATCCCGTCGACGGCGTCCGGGTCGTCGCTGGCGAAGAACAGCCCGCCGTTCGCCTCGACCGCGTCCCGGTACTCCTTCTCCTGCGCGGCGGAGGTGGAGGTCACCGCCCCGGCGTAGAAACCGTGCAGGGTGATGTCCCGCTCGGTGACCAGCTCAGCGGCCTCGGTGGTGGTGTACAACGGATCACCGAACACCTCGTTGTCGGTGGCCAGGATGATCGAGCGGGAGCGGTCCTCATCGTCCAGGTCGAATGCCATCGCGCAGGTGGCCAGCCCGTCGCCGACCAGGGAGGAGGCGTCCTGGTCCATCCCCTCGGTACCGGTGAGGAAGTGCAGCAGCCGCTCCAGCGCCGCCGGGTCGTAGGACCTGTCGTCCAGGGAGTCCACGTCGAAGTCCAGCGCTTCGGCGGCCTCGGTGAGCTGCTCCTCGACCAACGTGTAGTCGTCGGTGAGCGGGAACACCGTCCGGGAGGTGTTGTTGAAGATCGACAGCGCGATCCGCTCGCCGTGGAAGCTGGGCAGCAGCTCCAGGAACCGCTCCACGATCTCGGTGTCGTACTCGATCATCGAGCCGGACACGTCCAGGCAGAGCACGATGTCCCGGGTGGCCAGCTCCTCTGCGCGGGCTTCTTTGTCCACCGGGCGCGCGTTCAGGATCCCGGTGACCACCGAGGCGCCGACCAGCACGACCGCCAGGCCGAGCAGGAACACCCGGTAGCGGGACAGCCGTGCGCGGAACGAGGGCAGCCGGGTCAGGTAGGCAGCGTTCGCCACCCAGGTCACCCGGCGCCGTTCCTGGCGCGCGGACCGGGCGAAGTAGCCGAGCACCAGCGCAGCGACCACGACGGCGATGACCACCGGGATGGCCCAGCCGTGCAGCAGAGTGGAGGTCACCACTGGCTGATCACCGCCCGGGCGTGCTGGGTGGCGGCGAGCGCCTGCGCGTCGGAGTCGGCCGCGAACGCCGGCTCCTGGTAGTCGGCGAGCAGGTCGGTGAGCCGGTCGGTGCCCTCTAAGGTGGCGAGCTCACCGACGGTCAACGAGCTCGCATCCATCCGCAGCCGGCCGGAGGCGAACTCGCGCAGGATGTGGTTAAGGTCCAGGTGCAGGTTGCGCAGGTCGGCCTCGCCCTCGCGGTACCTGGTCTCGGCAGCATCCACCTCCTTCAGCGAGGAGGTGCGCAGCGAGGCGTAGGCGTCCCCGCGGCCCGACTCGTCCCGGGCCGGACGCTTGCGGGTGTGGTAGAAGACGAACCAGTACCAGGCGGCGATCAGCGCCAGCAGCACCAGGCCCACGATCCACACCCAGGTGGAGTAGGCAGCCGGCGGCACCGGCTCGTTGATCGGCGCAGCCAGCACAGGCCCTGGTAGGGCCGTGCTGTCCCCATGCTCGACGGCGGAGCTCGCCGTGGTCCGGAGCTGCTCAGTGGCGAACACGGCGTTGCCTCCGCAGCAGGTCGATCAGGGCGTCGATGAGCTGGTCCTCGCTGGTGGCGACGACCCCCTGCACCCCTTGCCGGCGCAGCAGCGTGCGCACGTCCTCCTGCCGCTGTTCGACCACGGAGCGGGCCTCGGCGGCCAGCGCCTTGTCCGAGCGCATGTACTCGGGGATCTCCAGGTGCACGTCCACATCGTCGATCGGGTGGTCGCCGAACATCGTCGGCATGGCGTCACCGACCTGGATCACCATCACCTCGTGCCGGGTGCGCAGTCGTTTCAGTGCCAGCTCGTGCTCGGGCTGGGGCCGGGCCTCGTCGGTGATCAGCACCACCAGGGAGCGGCGGTTGAACCAGGTCAGCACCCGGTCCAGGACCCGGTTCAGGTCGCTGGCCGGGGCCTCCAGCTCGAACATCGCCTCCACCCGGCGCAGCATCGTCTCGATGTGCTCGGTGCCGCCGCGGGCGGGGATCTGCACGATCCGCTCGGTGTCCCCGGCCACCAGGGCGACCGTGTCCCCGCGCGAGCGGGCGAGGAAGCAGACCACCTCGGCGGCGAACATCGCGATCTCCGTCTTCGGCGCACCGTCCGGAGCGGTGGCCGCCATGTTCCGTCCGGTGTCCACGGCCACCACCATCGCCAGGTTGGAGTCCCGGACGAACCGGCGGATCACCGGCAGGCCGTAGGAGGCGCTGGCCTTCCAGTCGATGTCGGAGACGTCGTCGCCGAACTGGTACTCGGCCATCTCGTCGAAGTCCTGCCCGTGCCCGGAGTAGATCGACCGGTGCCGGCCCTCGAGCAGACCCGAGGCGCGCCGGACCGTCGGCAGGTCGAGCCGAGCTCGGACCTTGGCCAAGCGGGAGGTGGTCGAGGCCACGGGCTGCTCCTCGTTCAGGATGAGTCCACGGCCGGCCGCTGGGCGGCCGGCCGTGTCGGTCACGGGCTGGGGACGGCGGCGAACACGGCGTCGATGAGCGACTCCGGCGCCACGTTGTTGGCCAGCGCATCGTAGGTGCGTACGATCCGGTGTCGCAGCACCGAGTGTCGCAGCGTCTTGACGTCGTCGGGTACCACGTAGGCGCGGCCGGCCTGCAGGGCCAGCGCCTGGGCGATACGCATCAGAGCGATGCCACCGCGGGGGCTCGCGCCCACCCGGACGTGCTGGTTCAGGTTCGGCAGCGGACGAGGCCCACCGCCACGGGTGGTGTTGATCAGCGCCACGACGTACTGCTTGATCGAGGTGTCCACGTACACCTTGGTCACCAGCGACTGCAGGAACATCACGTCCGCCACGGTGATCGGCTGGGCGGTCAGCGGTGCGGTCATCGACCCGGACTCGATCCGGTCGAGGATCTCCACCTCCTCGTCCGGGGCCGGGTAGGTGAGCACCTCCTTCATCAGGAACCGGTCCATCTGTGCCTCGGGGAGGACATAGGTGCCCTCCTCCTCGATCGGGTTCTGGGTGGCCAGCACCATGAACGGTTTCGGCAGCGGGAACATCTCGCCACCGATCGAGGTCTGCCGTTCCTGCATCGCCTCCAGCATCGCCGACTGCGTCTTCGCCGAGGACCGGTTGATCTCGTCCAGCAGCACCAGGTTCGCGTGCACCGGACCCAGCTGGGTGGAGAACTCGCCGGTGGCGTAGTTGTAGATCTGGGTGCCGACGATGTCGTTCGGCATCAGGTCCGGGGTGCACTGGATCCGGTGGAAAGACCCGGTCACCGAGTCGGCCAGCGTCTGCGCTGCGGTCGTCTTCGCCAGACCCGGCACTGACTCCAGCAGCACGTGCCCGCCGGCGAGCAGGCAGCTGACCAGGGCGGTGCGCAGCCCCTGCTGGCCGACGATCCGCTGATCGAACACCCGGCCGATCTGACCGAGCAACGTGGTGGCGCGCTGGCCGTCGTCATAAGAGATCGGCGAGGTCGCGGGCGCAAGGTGCGCGGCTACGGGACTGGACATGATCTCCCACTCGGGACGGGGGCGTTCGGTACGCGCAGCGATTATGCCAGTCACACCTGGACAACCCAGCAGACCTCGATGGGAAGGACTGCCCATCCCTCGCGGCGGATTAGGCTCGAAGCGTGGTCAACGTGGCTACGCCGTCGGCGTCTGTGAAGCTGCCCACCCCTTCCCGGTGGGTGTGGGCTGCAGTGCCCGCTGCGCTGCTCGCGTGCCTGGCCGGACTGGCGTTCTCCGGGGCGGCAGCGCCCACCGTGATCGCCGACGCCGGGTCCGTGGTCCGCTGGGGCCGGCCGCTGGTCACCGTGGCCTGGCAGCTGGCCGCCGCTGCGGCGATCGGGGGCCTGGGTGTGCTGCTGTTCGTCCTCCCGCGCACCTCCCCAGCCTGGTCGACGGCGGTGCGGGTGGTCTCCATCGCGGGTCCGGTCTGGGCGGTGCTGCTGGTGGTCGACCTGTTCTTCGGGTACGCGACCGTCGCCGGGCGCCAGATCGGGGGTGCGAACTTCGGCGACGAGCTGGCGTTCTACCTCACCGAGATCTCCTCCGGGCGGGCCGCGCTGGTGGCCGCGATACTCGCTGCCCTCTTCTCCATCGCCTCGGTCGCCGTGTCCGGGTACCGCAGTGCCCTGCTGTGCGCGGTGGGGGCGCTGGCGGTGCTGGCACCGATCGCGACCACCGGGCACGCTGCCGGTGCGGCCAACCATGAGCTGGGCATGACCGGTCTGTACCTGCACGTGCTGTTCGCGGCACTGTGGGTCGGCGGGCTGGCGGTGCTCGCCTTGGCGGCGCGCCGCCTGGACACCGGGCTGGCGACAGCCGCCGCCCGGTACTCCCAGCTCGCGCTCTGGTGCTTCATCGGCGTGGGCGTCTCCGGGATCGCGAACGCCTGGATCCGGCTCGGCTCACTGGCTGGCTTCGGCACCGCCTACGGAGTGCTGCTGCTGGTGAAGATCGTCGGCTTCCTCGCCCTCGGCACCTTCGGCTATCTGCACCGGGAGCGCACCATCCCCGCGCTGGCGTCGACTGACGGCACCGGCACGCCCGGGGCGTTCTGGCGCCTGGTGGGGGTGGAGGTGGTGGTGATGGCCGCCGTCATGGGGGTGGCCTCGGCACTGTCGGACACCCGTCCGCCGATCCCGCAGGAACCGCAGGAGGGCCTCAGCCCGGCCGCTGAGCTGTCCCAGAACCCGGTCCCCCCGGCCCCGACGCTGGCGACCTGGTTCACCGAGTGGCGGGTGGACCTGCTGTTCGGTGGGGTCGCAGTGCTGATGGCGGTGATGTACCTGCGCTGGGTGCTGCGGCTGCGCCGCCGGGGTGATGCCTGGCCACTCTCGCGCACCATCCCCTGGGTGATCGGTGCGATCGGCTTCGGCTACATCACCTGCGGCGGTGCCGCTGTGTACGGGCGGCTGATGTTCTCCGCGCACATGCTGCAGCACATGACCCTGGTGATGGTGCTGCCGATCCTGCTCACCCTGGGTGCACCGGTGACGCTCGCGCTCCGGGCGCTGCCGAAGCGCAAGGACGGCTCCCGGGGGCCACGGGAGTGGCTGCTGCTGCTGGTGCACTCCCGGTGGGGGCACTTCTTCAGCCATCCGGTGATCGCCGCAGTGAACTTCGCCGGGTCGATGATCGTGTTCTACTACACCCCGCTGTTCGAGCTGGCGCTGACCACCCACCTGGGACACATCGCCATGGTGGTGCACTTCAGCCTTGCCGGGTACCTGTTCGTGAACGTGCTGATCGGTGTGGACCCGGGCCCGAAACGTCCCGCTCACCCGCTGCGGCTGGTGCTGCTGTTCGCCACGATGGCCTTCCACGCGTTCTTCGGGATCGCGATCATGATGATGAACTCCCTGCTCGCCGCGAACTACTTCGGGGCGCTCGGTCTGCCCTGGGGTGTGGATGCGCTCGCCGACCAGGTGAGCGGAGGGCAGATCACCTGGGGCATCGGGGAGCTGCCCTCGCTGTCGATCGCGATCGCCCTCGCGGCGAGCTGGATCCGGAGCGACACCCGCGCCGCCCGCCGCCTGGACCGCAAGGCCGACCGGGACCACGATGCCGAGCTGTCCGCCTACAACGCGATGCTGGCGCAGATGGCCACCGAGGAAGAGCGCAGCCAGGACGGCAGCGCCCGCAGCTGACCGCGCACCACAGACCCGGCCACCCCCACCGACCGGGCCACCCACCACCAACCGGGTGAATCGATTCAGGCGACACTTGGCACGCGGAATCGTGCTCTGCGGTATCGCCCCGGCGGGCCAAGAGTCGAACGCGCCGCTGGAGCGGCGGGCCGGGTGTCGGACCCGGTAGTGCGGTGGCGGGCGGGGTGTTGGATGTGCCGGTAGGGCGTGGCGCGGTTCAGCGGCCCGGCACTTGTGCCAGCACCGCAGCGAGGAACGCCAGGGTGCGCTGCCAGGCGAGCGCGGACGCCTGCTCGTGGTGGAACATCGGCGAGGGGTTGTCGAATGCGTGCCCTGCGCCGTCATAGGTGAAGAACTGCACCCGGCGGTTGCCCGAGGTGACCGCGGCCCGGATCTTCTCCACGGTCTCCAGGGGGATGAAGTCATCTGCAGTGCCGAAGTGGTGCAGGCTCGGGCAGGTGACCTCGCGCGCCAGCGGCAGCAGGGTGGGCAGTGCGGACCCGTAGTAGCTGACCAGTGCGTCCGGCACAGTCTGGGCGGCTAGGTTGAACGCCAGCCCGCCGCCGTAGCAGAAGCCGAGCAGGCCGACCCGTCCGCCGGTCTCCGGCGCGACACGCAGCGCGTCCATCGCGGTGCGGGCATCAGCCAGCGCCTCGTCCCACGGCAGCTGCCCGGCCAGCTCCATCCCCTTGGCCACGTCGTCCTCGCCCACCTCGGCATCCGGGAGGCGGTGGTAGAGCTCGGGTGCGTAGACCACGTAGCCCGCCTCGGCGAGATCGCGCGCGCGGCTGCGCACGTAGCTGCTGATGCCGAAGATCTCCTGCAGCACCAGTACGCCGGGGCCGGTGCCGGACGGCGGTAGCCACCGGTGCACGGGCAGGTCACCGGTCTCGGTCGGAAGGGTCAGGATGTCGCTGCTCACCCTGCCAGTCTGCCCCGCGCAAGCGGGTTGCGTCCTGCAGATGGGCAGCGCGTGCCGCCCGTCGGGGATGGTGCGCCTCCAAGACCGGTGGCGCGGCACGATGTCCGCCCCCCGGCGCAGTCGATGTCGGTACCCGGAGCAATACTGGGCCGATGGTGCACAACCAAGAACTGACCCTGCTGCGTATGGTCGCCCAGCGCCTGGCCGGACCACGCTGGCAGACGCCCTTGGAAGCGGTGCGGCACCTGGGTGCGGTGCAGGCGCAGGACCTGCCCGGCGCACTCACCTCGGTGGCACTCCGGGTGCTGCGCGGCAGCAGGGAGGACGTGCGTGCGGCGCTGAACAGCGGCCAGATCGTACGCACGTGGCCGATGCGCGGGACCCTGCACCTGGTACCGGCCGAGGACGCGGGCTGGATGATGGCGATCACCGGTGATCGGATCGAGTCCGGGCTGCGCACCCGGCTGACCGAGATGGGTATCGATGATGCTGCCCTCACGAAGGCTGCCGCCGTGGCCGCCGAGGCGCTCGCCGGGGGCAGGGCACTGACCCGTGCCGAGCTGATGGAGCACTGGGTGGCGGCGGGTCTGCCGGTGCAACGCCGGACCGCGCTCTTCCTGCTGCACGTGCTCTGCGGCGCCGGTCAGCTGGTGCTCGGCCCGATGACCGGCTCCGAGCAGCAGGTGGTCGCTCTCGCCGCCTGGGTCCCCGGAGCCCGCCACCTGGACGCTGAGGAGGGGTTGACCGAGTGGGTACGCCGGTACGCCCTCAGCCACGGTCCGGTGACCGACCGGGACACCGCCCGCTGGCTCGGGCTGCCGCTGGGCAGAGTGCGACCCGCCCTGGCCCGGGCCGAAGGACTGGAGCGGCTCGACATCGACGGGGTTCGGCACTACCTCGATCCGGCGGTGCCCGACCTGCTCGCCGAGCACCGGCGAGACGCCCGCCGGCTGATGCTGCTGCCCGGGTTCGACGAGCTCACGCTCGGCTACGGGGACCGCACCTTCGCAGTCCCGCCGGCGCACCTGGACAAGCTGGTGCCCGGTGGTAACGGGATGTTCCGCGCGACTGTGGTCAAGGCGGGCCGGGTGATCGGACTGTGGCGTCGGGCGGGCACCCCGTCCCAGCCAACGATCGATCCGGACCCGTTCACCAGCTGGGGCCCGCGGACCCGCGCCGGGGTGCAGCTCGCCTTCGAGCGGCTGCCCTGACTGAGCGGCTGCCCTGACTGCTGTCGCTTGTCCCGGGGGCGGGTCGTCAGCCGAGCGCGACCCGGCCCTGCGGGGTGTCCAGCATGATCTGCATCCGGAAGGTCGGTCCCGGACGAAGGTCGACCAGGTCGAGGGCCCCGACGGCGGTCAGGGCCGTGCGTACCTCGCTCACCTGAGGGTGTTCGATCTCCATGGCGGTCAGTGCCACCGCAGGCAGCGTCTCGGACGGGTGCGGGCTGTCCTGCCAGTCGATGAGGAACGGCACCGCACCGTCGAACCCGCCCTCGGGCGGGGTCAGCCGCCAGGAGAGCCGCGTGCCGTCCGGGGGGATCCGGGACATCGCAGCCACCGGACCCGGGTCGTACCCGTCCGCCCGGGCGGAGTCGACCAGGCGGTCGATGCTCTGGGTACGCACGGCCCACCCGACCAGTGTCGGCGCGGACACCTCGTCCACCCGCAGCGGGCGCGGCCGCTCCGGTTCGCCCTGGTTCGGGTCGGGACCGAGCAGCTCCAGGTAGCGACCGCCACCCAGGCCGAGCAGCGCGTTCGCCGTCCCGCGAGCCTCGTGGCTGCCACCTGGCCGGGGGGCGACACCGGTGAGCTCCTCGACCTCGCGCTGCAGCACCTCCAGGTCCGGTCCGGCATAGACCAGGTGATCGAGCTCGATGGGCATGGGTCGACTGTACGCGGTGTGGGCCGGCGACCGTGGGGGCGCCACAGGTCCACGGTGTGAGCCGGCTGCTACTGGTCCGAGGGTGCGTGAGAAGGTAGCACCAGCCCGGCTGTCAGCCGACCTTGCCCTTGCCCGACCGAGATGAGGAGTTCGGATGGAGACCGTGCCGTCATCCAGCACCGACGAGCCGATGCGCGCTGCGCTGATCGTGGAACGAGGTGGCCCCGAAGGGCGCATCGTCGCCGAGCACCCCGTGCCCGAGGTGGGTCCGCAAGACGTGCTCGTGCGGGTGCGGGCCTGCTCCCTGAACCACTTGGACGTGTTTGTGCGCAAGGGCGTCGCCGGTGCGCACCTGCCGTTGCCGCACATCTCCGGCGGGGACATCGCCGGCGAGGTGGCTCGTCGGGGCAGTGACGTGACCGAGGTGCAGGTCGGTGACCGCGTGCTGATCGATCCACTGGTCGGCGGGAAGGCCCTGGGGGAAGACCTTCAGGGCGGGCTGGCCGAGTACGCTTCTGTGCCCGCGAAGAACTGCATCCCGCTACCGGACGGCGTCGACTACGTCCGTGCGGCGGCGCTGCCGATCGCCTACGGCACCGCACGCCGGCAGCTGATCACCCGCGGAGGTCTCCAGGCGGGGGAGACGGTCGCCATCCTCGGCGCCGCGGGTGGGCTGGGCACCGGCGCCGTGCTGATCGCCAAGGCCGTCGGGGCCCGCGTGATCGCCTGTGCGAGCTCGGCCACCAAGCGGGAACGTCTGCAGGATCTGGGTGCCGACATCGTCATCGACTCCAGCGCCGAGGACTGGGGCGGGCAGATCTGGGCGGCCACCGGCAAGCAGGGAGTCGACCTCATGGTGGACAACACCGGGGCCGCTACCTGGCAGTCCTCGATCCGTGCCACCAGGCCGGGCGGTCGGGTGGTCACCTGCGGGGCGACGAGCGGCTACGAGGTCACCCAGTTCCAGCCGTACGTCTGGGTGCGTGAGCTCGACATCCGCGGCAGCAACGGCTGGCGCCGGGAGGATCTTGAGGCGCTCCTCGCCATGGTCGCGGCCGGCAGCCTGGAACCAGTGGTCGACCGGGTGCTCGAGCTGGACGAGATCAGCGAGGCGGAACGGCTCCTGGAGGACCGGGTGGTGTTCGGGAAGGTGGTCATCACCCCGTGACCAGCGTGGAGAACAACCTCGCCGTGCGGCTGCTGGCCGGTGCGGACGAGCACCCGGACCGGCCGGCGATCCGGCAGGGCGAGGACGTCATCTCCTACCGACAGCTCGCAGACCGGGTGCGCTGCACCGCGCGCCTGCTGCGTACTGGTGGTGTGCGGCCTGAGGACCGGGTGGCGCTGCTGTTCGGCAACCACCACCGGTTCATCGAAGGGCTGCTCGCGATCCTGTGGACCGGCGCTGTTGCCGTCCCGCTGAACACGCGCGCGGGCAGGACTGCGCTGCGGCACGTGATGGCCGACGCCGATCCGGTGCTGCTGCTGGCCCAGGACCGACTGGCCGACCGGGCGGCCGAGCTGACCGCCAGCGGGCCGGACATCGTGCTCGCTGACGAGGACGGCTGGTCCGCCCAGCCGCCGGCTGGCGCCCCGGCTGACGACAGCCCGCACCCGGTCGCCGCCCAGGACGTCTGCCTGCAGCCCTACACCTCCGGTTCGACCGGCTCGCCGAAGGGGTGCCTGCTCAGCCACGGCGGGCAGCACTGGAACGCCAGCACCGTCGCGCAGGTGTGGCAGCTGGACGCCGATGACCGCGGCCTGGTCACTGCGCCGCTCTACCACAAGAACGCGATGATCTGCGTGGTGAAGCCGCTGCTGCTGGTCGGGGGCACGATCGTGATCGGCCGCGGGCCGGAGCCCGCCGGCATCCCGGCAGAAGTCGCTCGGCACCGGTGCACCTACACCACCGGGGTGCCCGCCACCTACGAGATGCTGCTGGCCAGCGGGGAGCAGCACCGTCACGACCTCAGCTCGCTGCGGTTCGTGATCTGCGGATCCGCGCCGCTCTCCGACACGCTCGGCCGCCGCTTCGCCAAGGGGCTCGGAGCTCCCGTGATCGAGGCCTACGGGCTGACCGAGGGCGGCCCGCAGGTGCTGATGAACCCGCGCACCACCGCCCCGCGTTACGGGCTGGCCGGGCGCCCGCTGCCCGGCTGCCAGGTGCGGCTGCTCGAACCAGGGCTGCCGACCCCGGAGCGAGTCGCCGAGCAGGACGAGGTGGCCTTCGGGGCCGCCGGCGAGCTGTGGGTGCGCAACCCCGGGGTGACGCTGGGCTACCACCACCTCCCGGAGGTCACCCGGCAGCGGATCTCCGCCGACGGGTGGCTGCGCACCGGTGACCTCGCGCAGGCCGCAGGAGAGGGCTACCTGCGGGTGCTCGGCCGCGCAGACGACATGATCAACGTGGGCGGGGAGAACGTCTACCCGCTCGAGGTGGAGAAGCTGTTGGCAGCGATGCCCGGGATCGGGCAGGTGGCCGTGGTGCCGGTGCCACACGAGCGCAAAGGTCAGGTGCCGGTGGCATTCGTGGTGGCGGACGATCTCACCGAGGACCAGGTCAAGCAGTTCGCTCTGCAGCGCGGTGCCGCCCACGCCCACCCCAGAAGGGTGTGGTTCGTGCCCGAGCTGCCGCTGGGGGGCACCGGCAAGGTCGACTACGCCCGGCTGACCACCCTGGCTGAGGAGAAGTACGCAACCGGTGCACCCCACCCGGAGGAAGGAACGCGATGACCATCGACCGCGCGGAGGTCGACCGCCTGCTCACCACACCCGCCTACCACCGTTGGCTCGGACTCGAGCTGGTCGAGGTGGCCCCCGGCAGCGTGACCATCGGGATGGACTGCCGGCCCGAGATGACTGCGGACACTGCCGGCAGCTATGTGCATGGCGGGCTGCTCGCCACGCTGCTGGACGTCGCCGCCGACTTCGCCCTGGTCAGCGAGGTCGGGGCCGGGTTGCCGACGATCGACCTGCGGGTGGACTACCTGCGGCCCGCGCGTCCGGGCGACCGGTTGCTGGCCACCGGATCCGTGGTCCGGCAGGGCCGCACCCTCGGTGTCGCGGACGCGGTCGTGGCGCGGGAGGACGGCACGCAGCTGGCTGTCGGCCGGGGCGTGTACAGCACTGCGGTCGGCTGACCCGCAGGCTGCTTGCCCAGGACCCTCAGCGCCCGACCAGGCCGGCTCCGCCGTCCACCGGCAGCACCGCCCCGGTGATCCACGCCGACTCGGCCGAGAGCAGGAATGCGACAGCGGAGGCGACGTCCGCCGGCCGGCCGACACGACCGAGCGGGTACTCCTCGCCGCGGCGCACCAGGAGCTCGGCGTAGTCATCAGCGGCCATCCCGCCGGTGACCCAGATGCCGGTGTCCACCAGCGACGGGCGTACCACGTTCACCCGCACGGGGGCGAGCTCGAGCGCCAGCGCGCGGCTGAACGCCTCCACCCCACCCTTGGCCGCGGCATACGCGCTGGCAGCCGGCTGCGGCTGGGCGGCGATCGAGGAGCTGACCGTCACCACCGCTCCACCGGTCTGCTGCAGCGCCGGGGCGAACGACTGACAAGCATGCATGGTGCCGAGCAGGTTCACCTCCACCTGCCGCCGCTGCTGCTGCGCCGAGGTCTCGATCAGGATGCCCCTGCTGACGGCGCCCGCGCAGGTCACCAGGGCATCCACCCGGCCATGCCCGGTGCGGATCTGCTGGGCTGCCGCCGCCAGAGCGTCCGCATCGGTCACGTCCACCTCGAGCTCCTCGTCCGGCCGCCAACCGTCGTCGGAGCTGCGGCCGCGGGCCAGGCTCACCACACGGAAACCGTCTGCGCTGAGTCGTTGCCCCACTGCTCGGCCGATGCCGGCAGAACCACCGGTGACCACGGCGACCGGTCCTGGTTCGTGCTGCGTGCTCACTACCGCGCCCCGGTGGTCGCGGGTTCCTCGAACAGTGCGAAGTGCCGCTCGACGTGCTCTCGTTCCGGCGGCCGGGTGGCCAGGCTGACGACGACCAGCAGCAGCACGCCCACGACCGCGGCGAGCATCGCCGGGTGCCAGCCGCCCAGCGGCACCGGCAGCCAACCCTGGTCGAGGCTGATGAACAGCACCTCGGAGACCACCATGGAGACGACCGCCCCGGCAGCGGTGGCCCGCCGCCAGTAGAGGCCGGCCAGCAGCGTCGGGAAGATCAGGAACACCGCCGGCCAGGTGATGGCCACGATGATCCCGATGATGCTCTGCGGGCCGAAGAAGGCCACCAGCAGCCCGCCACCGACCAGGATCGGCAGCATCACCCGGGTGGTCAGGGTCAGGCTCCGGTCGAGCGCGGCGCCGGTGGAGCCCCGGCGCTCCATCACCGGTCGGACGTGCTCCTTGGCCACGATCGAGCTCAGGGTGAGCACGATCGAGTTGGCGGTGCTGCCGGTGGCGGCGATGATCGCCAAGATCGCCAGCAGCAGCAACCACTGCGGCAGCACCTCCATGATCATCGCCGGGTAGATCGCCTCCGGAGTGGGGAATCCAGGCCGGGTGGCCACCCCGACCATCGCGATGTAGAAGCAGCAGATGTAGACCAGCGCGGTGCCTACGGGCAGGGAGATCGCGACGAACTTCAGCGTCGAGTGGCTCCGCGCCGCCATCCACCGTTGCTGCAGCTGTGGCATGGTGAAGTGCGCCGCGGCGAAGATCACCAGCACCGAGATCAGGTACGGCAGGCTGAACAACCCGTCCCCGCCCGGGTTGGACAACAGCTCTGACTGTTCCCCGACCGTGTCCATCAGCTCGGTGAAGCCGCCGGTCTGGGTGAACACCAGGATCAGCATGGCGGCGGCGAGCAGGACGTACATCAACGCCCCTTGCACCACGTCGGTCCAGACCACCGACCGGAACCCGCCGCTCATCACGTACAGCGTCACCACCACGGCCAGGAACACGGCGCCGGCCCAGTACGGGATGCCACCCTCGGTCACTGCCTCGAGAGTCAGCCCGCTGCCACGGAACTGGGCGCCCATGTATGGCACCAGCGCCACGATCACGATGAGCCCGGCCACCAGGCCCACGGCGCGGGAGGCATACCGGTCGGAGAGGTACTCGGTGATGTTCACCAGGCCGTAGCGCCGTGCGACCAGCCAGATCCGAGTGCCGGCGAAGTAGATGATCGGACCGACGGCCGCGGTGGTGGCGACCTGGATCCAGGCGCCGATCCCGTTGGTGTAGAACTGGCCGGTGATCCCGAAGTAGCTGAACGCGCTGAACAGCGTCGCCGTCACCGTGAAGAATGCCGGCAGCTTGTCCAGCTTCCGGCTGCCGAGGACGAAGTCCTCCATCGTGTTGCTGGTGCTGCGGTTGCCCAGGTAGCCCAGGTACACCAGCAGCAGGGAGAAGGCGATCAGCGCGATCCACATGGCCGCGTTGGACATCAGCGCTGCACCTCCTGGCCGCCGGACCGCTCGGTCTGCTCGTCGACGAAGCGCTGCACCACAGCGGCGTACGGATCCCACCGGTAGCAGATCCAGGCCACGTAGGCGATGAACGCTGCGACCCACACGATCCAGGCGAACAGCGGTGCCGGGACGACCCCGAGGATGATCGGTTCGGGCGTGTGCTCCGGCCACGGGTAGACCATCAACGCGGCGAGCAGCACACCGAGGACCAGTGCGATCGTCCAGCGCGTGCGCCGTCCAGCAGAACGGGGTGTGCTCATGCGGATGAATCCTTCGAGACTGCGGTCCGGGGCTCGGTGGCTGCCAGTGTGCTGCACCTGATGTGCGCGCCGCTACCGTGGGACGCCGCTGACCAGCTGGTGGACACCGCGCAGCCACACCGCCCCGTCGGCGGCCTCCTCCGGGTAGGTCTCGTGCCCGGCGGCCAGCACCTGCAGCTCGGCGCGCTCGCCGGTGGCGCCCCGGGCGGCGTTGTGCACCGCGAACTGGCCCGGCGGCGGCACGGCCGGATCCCACAGGGCGCAGGCCATCAGCGTCGGGACGGTGAGGAAGCCGGCGGCGGTGGCAGCGTCGAAGTAGCGCAGCACCTCCCGCGCTCGCGGGTGCATCGACACGTGCTCGCGGACC
>DATGRZ010000029.1:0-46361 GCA_035303065.1 Ruania sp. | reverse complement strand
CATCCCGCACGTGGACCTGGTGCTGGTGGTCGACGACGGCAGCGAGGACGACACCCAGCACCTGGCCCGCCGCGCCGGGGCGGTGGTGGTGCGCCACTCGGTGAACCGGGGCAAGGCCTCGGCGATGGAGACCGGGGCGTCAGTGGTGGCGATGCGGGACGCAGAGGACCTGCCCGCCCGGCTGCTGCTGTTCGTCGATGCCGACCTGGGTGCCACTGCCGTCAATGCCGCCCCGTTGGTACCGCCGGTGCTCTACGGCAAGGCCGACCTGTCCATCGCCGTGCTGCCGAAGCAGGCCGGTGCCGGCGGTCGCGGCCTGGTCACCGGTCTGGCCCGACGTTCCATCCACCGGGCGACCGGGTGGGCGCCCACCCAGCCGCTGTCCGGTCAGCGGTGCATGACCCGCGCCGCGTTCGACGCCGCCACCCCGCTTGCACACGGGTGGGGGGTGGAGACCGGGATGACCATGGACGTGCTGCAGCAGGGGTTCGCCGTGGTGGAGGTGCCCTGCGACCTGAGCCACCGCGCCAGCGGCAGCGACATCGCCGGCCAGCTGCACCGCGCCGCGCAGTACCGGGACGTGATGATGGCCGTGGCGGCCCGCCGGTTCCGGCACTACAAGCACAAGATCGCCCGAGATGCAGAGGTTGTCGACGACGGCGCAGCCCCCGTGGAGCCGTCGGCGCACCCGGAGGGCGGCTCGCCCGGGGCGGGCGACGGCGGACCTCGCGCGGATCAGGACCGTTCCGGTGGCGAGCCGGGATCGTCCCGGAGCGAGCGGGGCTCGCCGCGCCGTGGTCAGGGCTCTGCGCGCTCCGAGTCAGACTGATCGCGCCGGTCCCGCTGGGCCGACGGCCCGAGCACCCTGCGCAGCGTCTCGCCGAGGAGGTCGTTGGCCTCCTCGTGGGTCAGCACCCCGGCGATGGTCATCCCGGCCAGCCCCTCGGCCGTGGCGAGCAGCAGCGTCGCGGTCCTGCGAGCATCGTCTCCGCCGGGGTCATCGCCACGCTGGGCGGCTACCTGGCTGGCCAGGAAGTCCACCAGACTCGTGCGACCGGCGCGCAGCTCCGCACCGAGGGCGGGATCGGTGCTCGCATGCAGCTCCACCAGCTGGGCGACCCGGAGCTCGGCGACCTCCGTTCGCGCCTGGGGGATCAGCGCGCGCAGCGTGCCGGCCACCACGGCGCCCGGTGAGGGAGTCGCCCCGGTCGTGGTGAGCTGGTCCTGGACGCGTTCCTGCACCCGCTGGCGGACCCGGCGGAAGGTGGCCGCGGCCAGGCCCTGGCTGGTGCGGAAGTAGTGCTGCACCCGGCCGGGTGAGACACCCGCCTCGGCGGCCACCCGCCGAAACGTCAGCGCCGGCAGGCCGTCGCGGTCCAGTACGCGGACCGCCGCCGCCGTCAGCGTGGCCACCTGGTCCTCGTGCGCGGTCCCAAGTCCGCGTGCCATCGGGTCTCCTTCCACGGAAGTATTTCGATACGATAGCATCGTTCAAACCGATACGATCGCATCGAACTGATGGAGGAGGGGTGCACGTTGGACTTCTGGAGTGGCTTCACGCGCACCGCGGCGGAGATAGAGCACGCCGGCCACCGCTTCCGGGTGGAGCTGAGACTGGTGAGCCTCGGTCGGAACGTCACCCTTTACCGGGACGGGGAACCGGTCGAGAGCGCCTCGACGCCGGCCCGCTTCGCCGTGGGGGAGGGCGCGGTCATCGAGGTGGACGCCTCCGAGCACGGCTTCAACCGGGCCGTGCTGCACCACGCCGGCGGCACCGACCGGCTGCGGCCCGCGGCGGGAACCTGGGAGGCGGCCTGGGCCCGTTGGGGCCGGCAGCACCCGGTGCTCAGCCGCGTGGTCGGGGTCGCGGCAACCCTGGCCGTGCTGGCCAGCTTGCTGCTGCTGGCCAGCCAGCTGCTGGAGATCCTGACCACCGTCCCGCAGGTGCAGGAGGTGCTCGGTGGGTGGTCGTTCCGCTCACCGATCGACCTGCCGCCCGCGGCCCTGTGGGGGTTCGGGCTGGTCGTCGGCGTCGCTGCCCTGGAGCGAGCGCTGCGGATGCGGTGACGGCTCCACCGCCGCGGGACGGGCATGCTGGACCGCCTCCGCCGGGAGCTGGCGCAGGCTGAGCATCCAGGTGGTGGTCGCTGTGATCAGCAACGGCACCCCGAGGGACACACCGATCGCAGCGATCGCGATCCCGGAGTCGTTGATCGCCATCCCCACCCCGAGCGCCACCGCCAGTGCTACCAGACCAGGTTTGAGCATCGGGGCGTCCCGGCCCATCACCGATATCGGGTTGCCTGCCGACAGCCAGGCGAACTCGCCACCGCCGGGTGAGGTGAGCGCGGCACGGATCGGCCGAGCGAGCACGTAGACGACGGTGAGCACCCCGCAGATCGCCAGGATGGTCAGCGGCCGGTTGCCGAACACGATGGAGATGTTCTGGTCCAGCTTGCGCCAGATCACCTCCCACAGCCCGCCGTCGAGCACGGTCTGGAAGAACCGGCCCAGGTGGGTGCGGTCCTCCGGCGGCCCCAGCCAGTCCACGAACGCCAGCGCCACCGAGGCCAGTCCGGCCAGGACGATCACGCCGAGCACCCGCCGCCAGTTCAGCCGCACCCCGAGGGCGAGCAGGGCCATCATCCCGAAGCCGGCGAGCAGGGCCGGTGGCCCGCCGAAGTCGGCGCCGAACGCCGGTGCGCCGTCCAGTGCGGTAGCCACCACGCCGATCACCAGCACCACAGCAGCAGCCAGCTTGCGCCGACCGGTGAGCACGAGCGGATTGGCAGCCACCATCGTGACCATCACCGTGGCCACGGTGAACAGCGCGAAGGAGGTGTTGTTCATCCCGTAGAACCGAGCACCGACCAGTGCGGAGATGCCCATCACTGCGGAGATCTGCATCGTCGCACCGGTGACCACGTCCACTGCCAGCACCACGGCGGTCACCCCGGCCACGAACGCTGCCGGCCCGAACGTGTGCCGGCGCCACGGACCGAGCAGGGCGATCGCCACGATCAGCGCGTCGGTCGCCAGGATCAGCACAGCCAGCGCGAGCACCGGAGGGTGCGTGCGCCACCAGGGCAACAAGTTGGCCAGGTACGAGGAGATCGGCAGAGCGCCGATGCCCAGCGCCACGGTGCGCAGCGTGCGCAACGCCGGCACCGGTCGGTTCAACCGGTGCCGCAACCACTGCACCCCGCGACGTGTGCCGAACCGGCGGGAGAGCGCAGCGCCGATCCGGTTGGCGGTGGAACGCTTCAGCACCAGGGTCACCGTGGCGAACAACGCCAGGTTCACCAGCACCAGCAGGAGGAAGTAGACCGGCACGATCGGGCTGACTGCTTGCGCATGGAGATCGGCGTCGATGACCTGTTCCAGGCGAGCTCCGCCGTCATCGGCCGCACCGGGCTCGACCAGGACCGGGGCGCCCATCGTCGCCCCGGCGGGCACCTCGTCGAAGAGCCCGAAGTGCTCCACGACTGTGGTGAACAGATCCGTGGCCATCACATAGCCCGGCTGGCGGGTGGAGCTGGAGCTGAGTAGACCGGCAGGCACGTCCGGTCCGGTCACCGACAGCACGCGCAGCCCGGACTCCCCGGAGTCGGCCAGCCCGGCGAGCAGCACGGTCGGCAGCGTCCCGTCCGGGGAGGTGGCGCGCAGCCCGTCGAGGATCTGCGCGAGCCGGTCGTCCACCAGGCGGACCTGGTCCTGCCGCGCGAGCGCCTCGGGGCGAGTGGCGTCGTTGTCGTCCTCGACCTCCGGCTCCGTGTCCGGTTCGATGATGCGGCCCGCGTCGATGACCAGCAGGTCGGCGACATCGGCGGTGTCGGTGATCTGCGCACTGAGCTCGCGCTCGGCCAGCGGCTGGTAGTCGGTGACCGTGCCGTCGGCGCCGGCCAGGGCGACCGCGGCGCCGGGTCCGATCGCGGCCGCACTCACCTGCCCGGCGTCCAGCACGGAGCGGAGCAGACCGAGGCGGGCGTCATAGCTCTGCTCCGCTACCTGGGCGGTCACGTCGTCCCAGTCCGGCAGCTCCTCGGACACCGGCTCGCTCAGGTCCCGGCACGGGCCCCGTTCGTCGGCGGCCCGGCTGCCGCTGGACAGTGCCAACCACCCGTCCACCGGGCAGGTGACCGGGTGCACGCTGCGCACCACCAAGGAACCGATCGCGCCCTCGGCGAACCGGGCGAGCGTCGGAGTCTCGTCGCTCAGGTCAGACCAGGACAGACCCGCGACGCCGATCACCACCATCGGGGCGTCCGGATCGGTGCCGACAGCCGGTGCGGTGGGCGCGTGCCCGGCGGTGCTGGTGGCCGGCTGGGCCTGCGCGGTGCTGGTGGCCTGCGCGCTGGTGCCGGCGAGGACCAGCAGCAACGCGAGCGCCAGCACGGCCGGCAGAGCGGACCGCAGGCGCGGGCGGGAGGTGGTGGACGCAGACATCCGCACCAGCGTAGAGCGAGGGTGAGGAGAAATAGTGAGGGGGCGGCGCCGAGGACGCGAGAGCACGGTGACCTACGCCGTCGGACTAGCGGGTGCGCACCCGCAGACCGCTGTGCTGCACCCGGGCGGTGAGCTCGGTGGCCTCGCCGATCAGGTCGCCGTCCACCTGCACCTGCTCCGGCCGGGAGCAGACCACGTGCACCTCGCGGCCGCGCCAGAACTCGATCGAGCTCGGGGCGGGCAGCTGTCGGCGGAAACCCAAGCCCTGCAGCACCACCTTCCCGAACAGCGACGCCCAGCCGACCAGGCCGCCGCGGGTGTCCAGCGCCGCCACGTCGAGCCAGCCGTCGTCCAGCTCGGCATCCGGGAGCAGCACGATCCCGCCGGGCAGCCGCCCGCAGTTGGCGAACAGCAGGCTGCGCACCTTCAGCGGACGTACCTCGCCCTCACCGACCCGCATCCGTAGGTGCGTCCTGCGGCCGTGCAGGTGCCTGGCGCCGGCGAGGAAGTAGGCGAACCAGCCCATCCGCGCCTTCAGATCGTCATCGGCGCCGGCCACCATGTGCGCGTCGAACCCGATACCGGCCATCACCAGGAAGAGGTGCTCGATGGGTGCTGGTGTGGGCACGCTCTCGGCGCCCGGGGTGCCCGGGGTGCCCGGGGTGCTCTGGGCTCCTTGGGCTCTTTGGGCGCCCTGAGCGTGCGCGTCGTCCTCGGTGTCCGCGCCGTCCTGGTGGTCGTCGATCGGGGTTGCCGCCACCCGCAACCAACCCAGGTCGATCGAGTGGTCGGTGCCGCCCAGGGCGGTGTGGATGAGCAGCTCGGTGCTCTCCAGCGGCAGGTCCAGGTTCCGGGCGAGCAGGTTCCCGGTGCCCAGCGGCAACAACGCCATCGGCACCCGGGTGCCGGCGAGCACTTCGGCCACTGTGCGTACTGTGCCGTCGCCGCCCGCG
The DNA here is from genome assembly GCA_035303065.1 of Ruania sp. Classification (GTDB taxonomy): domain Bacteria; phylum Actinomycetota; class Actinomycetes; order Actinomycetales; family Beutenbergiaceae; genus Ruania. Next base: position 40,962 of record DATGRZ010000029.1, on the reverse strand, counting down.
GCCACCACCACCGAGGCGCCGGCCTGCAGCGCAGCCTGCGTCTGTCCGGCGCCGGGATCGTCTGGTGTGGTCTCGAACCACAGCGGCTCCGGCAGGCCGAAGTCGGCGGCGATCTCGGCGGTCCGCCGGCGCAGCGCGGCGGTGTCGGCGACCTTGAGTGGGTTCACCACGAACGCTGCCGGGCCAGCCGAGTCGGGCGCCTCCTCGCCAGGCTCCTCCTCGTGGCCGGTCAGCGGCGACACCCGTGCCCCGCGTTCGTGGATCTTGCCCAGGATCACGATCCCCACCACGAGCGCAGCCAGCGCGACCACCAGCGCCAGCACGCTCACCACCTGCTCCCACGTCATGGCGCAAAGGTAGCGGCCGGCCACCTCTCCCGCACCACCCATCACCACCGACCCGCCGCCGGTGCCACTGCACGATCGTCTGAGGTATTGGTGGGACACCGAGGTCTGATTTTCCTGCCTCGGTGTCCCACGAGAACCTCAGTGCAGCGGACTTCCCATGCGGACCCGCACCGCAGCACCACCCGCCCGGCCGGGCCAGATACCCTCGGGGGTGTGATCGATCTGAAGAGCCTGCGTGAGGACCCCGACGTCGCGCGCGCGAGCCAGCGGGCCCGCGGCGCCGACCCCGAGCTGGTGGACCGGGTGCTGGACGCCGACGAGCAGCGCCGCGCCCTGCTCACCGCGTTCGAGAACCAGCGTGCCGAGCAGAAGCAGATCTCCAAGTCCGTGGGCAAGGCCTCACCGGAGGAGCGCCCGGCGGTGCTGGGCCGGGCCAAGGAGCTGGCCGAGCAGGTGAAGGCAGCCGAGGCGGACGCGAACGAGGCACAGGCTGAGCTGGACCGGCTGCTGACCCAGCTGCCCAACCTGGTGCTCGACGGTGTGCCCGCCGGCGGCGAGGAAGACTATGTGGTGCTGCGCACCGTGGGCGCCCCCAGGGACTTCACCGCTGAGGGCTTCACCCCCGCCGACCACCTGGACCTGGGCCAGCGGCTCGGCGCCGTCGACACCGAGCGCGGCGCGAAGGTCTCCGGTGCCCGGTTCTACTACCTCACCGGCATCGGTGCCCGCCTCGAGCTCGCGCTGCTGAACGCGGCCATGGACAAGGCGCTCGCGGCTGGTTTCACCCCGGTGATCACCCCCACCTTGGTCAAGCCGGAGATCATGGCCGGTACCGGCTTCCTCGGCGAGCACGCCGACGAGGTCTACCACCTGCCCACCGACGACCTGTACCTGGTCGGCACCTCCGAGGTGGCGCTGGCCGGCTACCACTCCGGGGAGATCCTCGACCTGTCCGAGGGGCCGAAGCGGTACGCCGGCTGGTCCGCCTGCTACCGGCGCGAGGCTGGCTCCTACGGCAAGGACACCCGCGGCATCATCCGGGTGCACCAGTTCCACAAGGTGGAGATGTTCTCCTACGTGCGCCCCGAGGACGCTGCCGCCGAGCACGAGCGGCTGCTGGCCTGGGAGGAGGAGATGCTCGCCCTGGTCGACCTGCCCTACCGGGTGATCGACACCGCCGCCGGCGACCTGGGCACCAGCGCAGCGCGCAAGTTCGACTGCGAGGCCTGGCTGCCCACCCAGGAGCGCTACCTGGAGCTGACCTCCACCTCCAACTGCACCACCTTCCAGGCCCGCCGGCTGGGCATCCGGGAGCGTACCGAGTCCGGGAACCGGCCGGTGGCCACCCTGAACGGCACGCTGGCCACCACTCGGTGGATCGTGGCGATCCTGGAGAACCACCAGCTCGCGGACGGCTCCGTGCGCGTGCCCGACGGCCTGCGCGGCTACCTCGGCGGACTGGAGACCTTGGCGCCGGTGAGCCCATGAGCGTCAGCTTCGAGCCGGTCGCGCTCACCGACATCACCGCCGGTCCCGGCTCCATGGTCGCCCTCGACATCGACGGCACGATCCTGCACCACGACGGCACCATCGCCGAGACAGTGCGCACTGCGGTGCAGGAGGTGGCCGCCACCGGTACGCACGTGGTGCTCTCCACCGGGCGGTCCACGCACGCCTGCCTCCCGGTGCTCGCCGAGCTCGGCCTGGACAGCGGCTGGGCGGTCTGCTCCAACGGCGCCGTGGTCGCCCGGCTGGACCCGACCATCGAGGGCGGTTACGAGTTCACCGACATCGTCACCTTCGACCCCGGCCCCACGCTCCGGCTGCTGCGCCAGCACCTGCCCGAGGGCATCTTCGCCGTCGAGGACCTGGGCCGCGGCTATGCGGTGACCAGCGAGTTCCCCGCTGGTGAGCTCAGCGGCGTGGTCCGGGTGATCGACTTCGAGCAGATGTGTGCTGAGCCTGCGGTCCGGGTGACCGTCCGGGCGCCTGGGCTGGGCTCGGAGGACTTCCACGACCTGGTCGACCGGTCCGGGCTGCACGGGGTGAGCTACGCCGTCGGCTGGACCGCGTGGCTGGACATCGCCCCGGACGGGGTGTCCAAGGCCAGTGCCCTGGAGCTGGTCAGACAACGTCTGGACGTGGCCCCGGAGGCGACCCTGGCCGCCGGCGACGGGCAGAACGACATCGAGATGTTCGGCTGGGCGGGGGTGAGCGTGGCGATGGGCGGGGCGGACGAGGTCACCCGCGCCGCCGCCCGCTGGCACACCGGCCCGGTGGAGGCCGACGGTCTTGTCCCAGTCCTCGACGCAGTGCTGCGCTCCCGTCGGGAGTAGGGCACACTTCGTGCCGTGAACGCTGCCATCGACGACGTGGCACGAGCTGCCGGGGTCTCCACGGCCACGGTCTCGCGCGCACTGCGTCACCTGCCCGGGGTGAGCGAAGCGACCCGCGCCCGGGTGCTCGAGGCCGCCCGCGGCCTGGGGTATGCCCCGAGCGCCTCGGCGGCCTCGCTGGCCAGCGGCCGCACCCGCACCATCGGTGTGCTCACCCCCTGGATCCGGCGCTGGTTCCATGGCAGCGTGACCGAAGGGATCGAGCGCACGTTGCGTGCCGAGGGCTTCGACGCGCTGCTGTACTCCTTCGAACGGGCCGACGGGACCGGGCGCAACCGGCTCGACCCGTTCGTGCTGCGCCGCCGCGTGGACGGTGTGCTGGTGGTCGGCATGCCGGTGGACGCCGAGGAGCAGCAGGTGCTGGACGGGCTCGGGGTGCCGGTGGTGTTCATCGGTACCGGCCCGCCGGGCCGGGTCACCGTGACCATTGATGACGACGGCGCAGCCCGGCTGGCCATGGCACACCTCCTTGGTCTGGGGCACCGCAGGGTCGCCCTGCTCACCGCGACCGGCGAGGACCAGCCGGACTGGGCACCACCGGCGCTGCGCCAGGCCGGCTACGAGGCGGCGCTGGCCGAGGCTGGGGTGGCGTTCGACCCGAGCCTGGTGATCCCTGCCGACTACGCCCGAGCGGGAGCCCGGGAGCGGATGGCCGAGCTGCTCCGCACTCGTCCGGAGGTCACCGCAGTGCTCGCGATCTCCGACGACATGGCCTTCGGTGTGCTGCAGGCCGCCCGGGACGCCGGTCGCCGGGTGCCCGAGGACCTGAGCGTGATCGGCATCGACGGGCACGACATGTCCGACCTGGTGAACCTGACCACCATCGCCCAGGGGGCCGCCGAGCAGGGAGCGGCTGCTGCTGCGCTGATGCTGGAGATGCTCACCGGCGCCCCGGTGGCCGAGGAAGCGGTGTTCCCGGTCGATCTCGTGGTCCGGGGCACCACCGGCCCACCGCCCACCACTGCCCCACCCATCCCCGACCCACCCGCCTCCTGACCGTCCTGCGCTGGCAGGCCGCCCACCCCGTCCGCGAACGCTCCCCTTTGCGGCCCAAGCTCCCTCGGAAGCCGCAGAACCTGGCGTTCGCAGGTTCGGTGGCGGAGCGGGTCGGGCGCGGAGCAGCCACGCTTTTGGCGTCCGTTGCACAAAAGTTGACACTACGCCGTCGTAAGCGTGATCGGATTGTTATCGTCGAAGCGCATCGAAACCCTTGCCAAGAAGCAACGTAAGCGCTTGCATAGGGGTCTGGCGTCAGTGGTGACCCATCTGACGCTCGCCCGGCGGAGTGTGCGCGACTGCGAACCGCCTGGCTCCACCGATAGCTCAGGAGGACGTCCAGTGATCTCATCAACTATGCGGCGCAGCGGCGTCGCAGCAGCGGGCGGTGTGGCCATCGCCCTCGCTCTGACCGCCTGTGCCGGCGACGACCTCGGCGGCGGAGGCGGCGGTGGTGGTGGCGGCGGGGGAGAGGCCGACGGTGACTGTGCCGCCTACGAGCAGTACGGCACCTTCGACGGGGAGACGGTGACGATGTCGTCGACCATCTCCGACCAGGAGGCCGACCAGCTCGAGGAGTCCTGGGCAGACTTCGAGGACTGCACCGGCATCACCATCGAGCACAACGGCACGAACGAGTTCGAGTCCCAGATCTTCGTGCAGGTGGAGGGCGGCAACGCCCCCGACCTGGCTGACTTCCCCCAGCCCGGTCTGCTGCAGCGGATGCAGGAAGGGGACTACCTGGTGCCGGCCAGCGATGCGGTGATGGACGTGGCGGGCGCCAACTACACCGAGGACTGGCTCGCCTACGGCAACATCGACGGCGACCAGTACGGGATCCCGATCATGGGGTCGGTGAAGTCCTTCGTCTGGTACTCCCCGAGCACCTTCGAGGACAACGGCTACGAGGTCCCGGAGACTTGGGACGACATGATGGCCCTCACCGACCAGATCGAGGCAGACCACGGCAGCGACTCGGTCAAGCCCTGGTGCTTCGGTATCGAGTCCGGTGGTGCCACCGGCTGGCCGGCCACCGACTTCCTCGAGGACATGGTCCTGCGCGAGGCCGGACCGGACGTCTACGACCAGTGGGTGGACCACGAGATCCCGTTCGACGACCCGCAGATCCTCGCCGCGCTGGAGCGGGCCGGAAGCATCCTGCAGAACCCGGACTACGTCAACGGTGGCATCGGGGACCCGCGGTCGATCGCGACCACCGGGTGGTCGGACGCCGGACTGCAGATCCTCGATGACAACTGCTTCATGTTCCGGGCGGCCTCGTTCTTCGAGGCGCAGCTGCCGGAGGGCACCGAAGTGGGCCCGGACGGTGACATCTACGCCTTCTACCTCCCGGCGGACAGCGCCGACGAGCAGCCCCTGCTGGTCGCTGGTGACTACCTGGCCGCGTTCAACGACAACGACGCGACCATGGCCGTGATGCAGTACATGTCCTCCCCGGAGTGGGCGAACTCCCGGGTGTCCATCGGTGGTGTGGTCAGCCCGAACCAGGGTGTGGACCCGGCGAACGCCTCCTCGGACGTGCTGCGGCTCACCCTGGAGCTGATGCAGGACGACTCTGCGGTCGCCCGGTTCGACGCCTCGGACATGATGCCCTCGTCCGTGGGTGCCGGCAGCTTCTGGACCGAGATGACCAAGTGGATCGACGGTCAGGTGGACAGCGAGCAGGCGCTGACCAACGTGGAGAACAGCTGGCCGGACAGCTGAGCCGGAGCCAGGTCGGGACGCGCTGAGACGGCGTCCCGACCTGGCCCTGCGGTCCACGATCCTGACCACCCCCGGAGGCGCTGATGGGGTTCTTCCTCTATTCCAAGAACGGCCAGCTGGTCCTCGCCGTCCTGGCGTTCGTCGCCCTGATGGCCGTGCTGCTGGTGATCGCCCGGGTGGCCGACCGGGCCAAGGGGCGGGGCAACACCCCGGTGATGGTCGCCGTCTTCGGCGGCCCGGCGTTGCTGCTGCTGGCCGTGGGCCTGATCTACCCGGCGCTGCGCACCTTCTGGATGTCGGTGATGGACAAGCGCAGCGAGAGCTTCGTCGGGATCCAGAACTACGCCTACCTGTGGGAGAACCCGGCCGGTCTGGTCGCGTTGCGGAACACGCTGCTGTGGGTGGTGCTGGTGCCGCTGCTGTCCACCGGCATCGGACTGGTCTACGCGGTGCTGATCGATCGGTCCCGCTTCGAGAAGGTGGCGAAGTCGCTGCTGTTCCTGCCGATGGCGATCTCGTTCGTGGGTGCGGGCATCATCTGGAAGTTCGTCTACGAGTACCGCGGCGCGGCCCAGGACCAGATCGGTCTGCTGAACGCGGCGATCACCGGGCTCGGTTTCGAACCGGTGCGGTTCCTGCAGGACGCACCGATGAACACGATCTTCCTCATCCTGGTGCTGGTCTGGATCGAGGCCGGGTTCTCCATGGTGGTGCTCTCCGCGGCGATCAAGGCCGTCCCTGAGGACATCATCGAAGCGGCCCGGCTGGACGGGGTGAACGGCTGGCAGATGTTCTGGCGGATCACCGTGCCGAGCATCCGTCCCTCCCTGGTGGTGGTGCTGACCACCATCTCGATCGCCACGCTCAAGATCTTCGACATCACCCGAACGATGACCGGGGCGGAGTTCAACACCCAGGTGCTGGCGAACGAGATGTATGACTGGTCCTTCACCTTCGGCGACAACGGGGTCGGCTCGGCGATGGCCGTGGTCATCTTCCTGCTGGTGATCCCGCTGGTGGCCTACAACGTGCGACAGATGGCGAAGAACAGGGCGGTGCGCTGATGGCTGCGGAGACGATCGCTGCGAGCGAGAGGACGGTGGCCAGCGCGCCGCCGCGGACCAGCGCCGGATCGTTCAAGCGCCTGGTCTCGAACCGGATCGGCAGTGCGCTGGCGCTGGTGATCGCGGTGCTGTGGACGGTGCCGACCTTCGGGCTGTTCATCTCCTCGCTGCGCCCGGAGAGCGCGATCAAGTCCTCCGGCTGGTGGACGATCCTGTCCGACCCGCAGTTCACCCTGGACAACTACGAGCGGATCCTGGCCGGGGCCACCTCCACGAACCTCGCGGTCTACTTCCAGAACTCGGTGGTGATCGCGGTCCCCGCCACCGTGGCTCCGCTGGTGCTGGCGATCATGGCCTCCTATGCGTTCTCCGTGCTGGAGTGGCGCGGCCGGGACTGGGTGTTCGTGGGTGTGTTCACGCTGCAGATCGTGCCGTTGCAGATGGCGCTGATCCCGCTGCTGCGGATCTTCTCCGGCACCGAGATCTCCAGCATCTTCCCGTTCCTGTCGTTGTGGGTGGCGCACACCATCTTCGGCCTGCCGCTGGCGATCTTCCTGCTGCACAACTTCATGTCCGAGGTGCCGCGGGACCTGATCGAGGCAGCGCGCATCGACGGCGCCGGGCACGTGACCGTGTTCGGCAAGGTGATGTTGCCGCTGATGCTGCCGGCGATCGCCAGCTATGCGATCTTCCAGTTCCTCTGGGTCTGGAACGACCTGCTCGTGGGGCTGACGTTCTCCGGCGGGTCGCGCACCGTGCAGCCGCTGACCGCAGCACTGGCAGCGATGACCGGCGACCGTGGGCAGGACTGGCACCTGCTCACCGCGGGCGCCTTCATCTCCATCCTGCTGCCGCTGGTGGTGTTCTTCGCGCTGCAGCGCTACTTCGTGCGCGGGCTGCTCGCCGGTTCGGTGAAGGGCTGACCCGCCCGCCCCCGCTTCGCCGCACCACCCGCCCCACCCCTCTTCCCACCACCCACGCTGAATCGATTCAGGCGACACTTGCTACGCGGTGTCGTGCTCTGCGGTATCGCCCTGGCGCAGCAGATATCGCCGCACCACTAGCGCGACCAGGGCACCGGACCGCTGTTGCGACTGGCAGCACCGGATCCGCGGTGCGAGTCGCCGGTATCGCCCGCCGGCTACAGGTACTGCCCGGTGCCGTGGTCCCCGCGGTCGGTCTGCTGGCCGGGCATGCCCATCGACGGCATGCCCTGCTGCGGCGCGGACCCTGGTGGCAGCGCCCGGCGCATCTGCACCAGCTGGTTCTGCGCTGCCATCTGCTGGGCCACCAGTGCCGTCTGGATGCCGTGGAACAGGCCCTCGAGCCAGCCGACCAGCTGCGCCTGGGCGATCCGCAGCTCGGCGTCGGAGGGGGACCGATCGTCGGTGAACGGCAACGTGATCCGGTGCAGCTCGTCGATGAGGTCCTCGCTCAGCCCGTCCTCGAGCTCGTCCAGGGAACGCTGGTGGATCTCGGCCAGACGCTCCCTGGCAGCCTCGTCCAGCGGTGCCGAGCGCACCTCGTCGAGCAGCTGTTTGATCATCGTGCCGATCCGCATCACCTTCGCCGGCTCCTCGACCATGGCCGAGGGATCGGCATCCTCGTCGTCGGCGGCGATACCGAGCCCGGCAGCCGAAGAGACGACCACCTTGGGCCGCTGGCCGTCCTCGCCCTGCGCGTCCGCCCCGGGCTTTCCCTCACCCTGCGCGTCGGCCCCGGACCTTCCCCGGCCCTGCCGGGCTTCGGCGTGCGGTGCCTCGTCCTCCTCGTGGCCGGGCTGGCTCTCGTTCTCGCTCGGAGTGCTCATGGTTCCATCATGCCAAGGTGAGTCCAGATGCGCGGGTGCGCTGCGCCGTCGCCGGCTAGAACCTACTAGCCTTCCGGTATGAACTGGTTGACCAACCCGGCCCATGCCCGCTGGCTCGAGCGCGAGTCGGACGCCTTGCTGGCCTTCGCCGCTGGCTCCTACGTGGACGAGGGCTTCGGCTACCTCGGTTCCGACGGCCTGGTGCTCCCGGAGCAGGGATCGCACCTGTGGGTCACCGCCCGGATGATCCACTCCTTCGCCCTGGGCACGCTGCTCGGTAGGCCGGGTTCGCCGACGATGGTCGACCACGGTCTGCGGGCGCTGGGCACGAGCTTCCGCGACCCGGACAACGGCGGCTGGTACGCCCAGGTGGGCGCGCACGGGCCGATCGACGACAGCAAGGCCGCCTACGCGCACGCGTTCGTGATCCTGGCCGCCTCCTCGGCCGCTGCGGCCGGCCGTCCCGGTGGCAAGGAGCTGCTCGAAGAGGCGTTGACGGTGTCCCTGCAACGGTTCTGGAGCGAGGACGACGGCATGGTGGTGGAGGCCTGGAACGCCGACTTCACTGTGCTGGAGGACTACCGCGGGGTGAACGCCAACATGCACACGGTCGAGGCCTACCTGGCTGCCGCGGACGTGACCGGCGACGACTCCTGGTTGGAGCGGGCCACTCGGATCACCCGCCGGGTGGTGGACGATTTCGCCCGGTCGCACTCCTGGCGCATCCCGGAGCACTTCAACGCCGCGTGGGAGCCGCTGACCGACTACAACATGGACGACCCAGCCGACCAGTTCCGCCCGGCGGGGGCGACCATCGGGCACTGGTTCGAGTGGGCCCGGCTGGCGCTGCACGTGCGCGCCGCCTGGGCCGCCCGTGGTGTGTCTGCCGAGGACTGGATGCTGGAGGGCGCCCAGGCGCTGTTCGACCTGGGTGTGGCCGAGGGCTGGGACGTGGACGGCGCCGACGGCTTCGTCTACACCGTGGACTTCTCCGGGCAACCGCTGGTCCGCGAACGGATGCACTGGGTGGTCACCGAGGCGCTCGGGGCGGCGGCGGCGCTGTACCGGGTGACCGGGGACGCGAACCTGGCTGCCTGGTATCAGTTGTGGTGGGAGTACGCTGCAGTGCACCTGATCGACGAGGAGCACGGCTCCTGGTTCCACGAGCTGGCCGCCGACAACGGCCCGAGCGCCACGGTGTGGGCCGGTAAGCCGGATGTGTACCATGCGCTGCAGGCCACGCTCATCCCGCGGCTGCCGCTCTCCCCGGTGCTCGCCCCGGCCCTCGCTCAGGGTCTGCTGGACTCCTGAGGACCTCTCGACGGCGGAGCTCACCTCCGCTCGCAAAGTCACGCAGGGTCGGGCACCGGTGACCGACTCTTATTGACCTTGTAGTGGGGCGCTCAGGGGAGGAGCAGCACCTTCCCGAACGCCACGCCGTCGGCGAGCAGCCGGTGGGCTGCCATCGCCTCGGTGAGCGGGAGCCGCTCGTGCACCACCGCCCGTACGGTGCCGGCGGTGACCAGCGGCCAGGGCCGGCGGCGCACATCGGCCATGATCGCGGCCTTCTCCGACTGCGGCCGGGCACGCAGGCCGGTGCCGTGCAGGCTGAGCCAGCGGGAGAGCATCGGGCCCAGGTTCAGCGTTCCCTTCGTGCCCTTCTGCATGCCGATCACCACCAGGTGCCCGCGGGCGGCGAGCACCGAGATGTTCTTCTCCAGGTAGGCGGCGCCGATCGGATCGAGCACCACGTCCACGCCGCGGCCGTCGGTCAGCTCGCGGACCCGTTCGACGAAGTCCTCGTTGCGGTGGTCGATCGCCGCGGCCGCGCCGAGGTCCAGGCAGCGGGCGGTGCGCTCCGGCCCGCCGGCGGTGGTCAGCACCTGGGCGCCCAGGGCGGTGAGGAGCTGGATGGCGATCGAACCCACACCCCCGGAGCCGCCGTGCACGAGGACGGTGCGGCCGGCGGCCGGTGGTTCCTCGCCGGCAGGTTCGGCGCCGATGAGCGCTGCCGGCCCCTCCAGCGCGGGCACCGCCGCCAGGTTGGACCAGAGCGTGCCCAGCGCCTCGGGAAAGGCAGCGGCCTCGGCCAGGTCCAGGTTCTCGGGCACCGGCAGCAGGTTCTCCGCGCGGGCCAGGGCCAGCTCGGCGTAACCGCCGCCGTCGAGCAACGCGGTGACCCGATCGCCCACGGACCAACCGAACACCTGCGGGCCGATCGAGCGGATCGTGCCGGAGGCTTCCAGGCCCGGCCAGGTCGCCGCACCCTCCGGCGGCGGGTGCAGTCCCTTGAGCTGGAGCAGGTCGGCGCGGTTCACCCCGGCGGCGGCGACCTCGATGAGCACCTCCCCAGCGCCGGGAACCGGCTCGGGCAGGTCGCCAGGGGTGAGTGTGCCGTCCTCGGTGATCACCATCGCGCGCATCTGCCCAGGATACGAACCGCCGCCCGCCGGGCGCCCGACGGCCTGGAACCCGCTGCCTCGTGAGTTTGGGGCCGGTGCCGACGATAGGGAAGAATGACGCCCGCACAGGAGGGTTGACAGAGCGGCCGAATGTGGCGGTCTTGAAAACCGTTGTGCGAAAGCACCAAGGGTTCGAATCCCTTACCCTCCGCCATTCGCGGCACTGGCCCGGCGCGCCGTCAGGGCCTCAGTGCCGTACGCGCGGTGGTGGACCCGAAGCCCAGCCAGGTGTGCCGGTTGCGCCACCAGCACCAGCCGACCTTCGGGGCGTCCCGGCGCTCGCGGCCGTCTCGACCAGTGCCGTTGCTGATCCAGACGGCGGGAGTGCGGGCGTCGTAGCGCCCGTTCGGCTTGCGTAGCCGGGAACCGATGGTCATGAAGCACCGGTTGCGTTCCAGCGCTGCGGGCTGTTGCAGGACCCAGTGCAGTCCCTCGGTGACCAGCAGCGGTGTTCTCCCGACCCGGGTGAGCTCAGGGAGGGCTTCCTCCGGACTCCAGTTCGCTAGGTGATCACCACGGTCGAGGTCGTGCACCAGGTAGAGCGGAGTGTCCGGTACATCGGACACCTGTGGCGCGAACTGGTCCACGTCCGGCAGGTCCTCGACCACGAAGCCGGGCTTGTCGCCTCGGCGCAGGAACGGCGCGAGGACCGACGCGGGAGCGTGATCGTGGTGGATGACCAGCAGCACGTCCTGCCGATCGCTGCCGGACTGCGCGGCGAAGGTGCGCAGGGCCGTGGCGGACAGGCCGGCGGAGGCTGCGGCGCCGAGGTCGACCAGGTTCTCGGCCTGCGCCTGGAGCGGTGGCAGGGCGAGCGCGGACAGGACGGACGTGGTGTGGGGCACAGTTCTCCCAAGGTGGGCGACGAGCAGGCTAAACGTACAGCGATAGTAAGTTTGCTGTCATAGTATTTATTCCAGGAGGTGAGGAGCGGGTGGCAGACCGAGGTGGTCCGGGGCTGCGGGAGGCCAAGAAGCAGGCGACCCGGCAGCAGATCTCCGATGAGGCGACGCGGCTGTTCCTCGAGCAGGGGTTCGAGCGGACAACGATCGCCGAGATCGCTGCTGCAGCCGGTGTGGCCGCGAAGACGGTGACGAACTACTTCCCGTACAAGGAATACCTGGCGTTCGACCAGCAGGAGGAGTTCGTGGGCTCACTGGCTGCGGCCGTAGCCTCCCGGTCCAGTGGCGAGTCGCCCTTGGCGGCGCTACGGCGCGCCTTCGACGCCGCGATCCAGGGCCAGGATCCCGTCCTGGGCTTCTCGGGCGCAGGCTTTGCGCGGATGGTCACGGAGAGTCCGACGCTCACCGCACAGCTCCGCCGCCTGCACGACCAGCGCGAGCTGGCGCTGGCGGAGGCGCTGGCGGAGACAGGCGATGGTGACCGAGCAGAGATCGAGGTGCGAGCCGCTGCCGCGATGCTCAGCGCTGTGCACCGGGTGCTGTTCCGTCGGATCCAGGAGCTCACCCTCGAGGGTCTGACCGCGGAAGCGGTTGCCACGACCGTTGCTGTAGAGGCCGAGCGAGCGTTCGACATGCTTGAAACGGTCCTGGGACAGGTCGTCGTCGCGCCATGACCGCAGCTGCTTCGCTCGATCTACGCCGGTCGAGGTTGGTGGTTCGCATCTGCTCGATCGGGCCGCTATCCTAGAGGCCGTCTAGGAGACGTCGCATAGTCTGGTCTAGTGCGCATCCCTGCTAAGGATGTGAAGGGGCAACCCTTCCGTGGGTTCAAATCCCACCGTCTCCGCCACGCCGCCCGGTTCCCATCGGAACCGGGCGCTTCGTTGAAACCATGCGATTCATGACCGGCCGCATCATGCGCCGCCAGCGGCCCGTCGGTGCGCTCTACAGATCGAAGCGGTGCGGGATCACGTCGTCGCCCTGCCGGTAGGGGGTGAAGCCCATCGCCGCGTAGTACGCCAGGGCGGGCCCGTTGTCGGCTGCGATGCTCGCATCGATATGCCGCAACCCGGCGGCCTTCGCGGCGGACAGCGAGATGGCGAACAGACGGCGTCCGATACCGCGACGGCCGGCGCTGGGATGGATGTGCGTGCCGATGATGCCCCACCCTTCGGGCACGTCGTACGGGTTGTCGGGCCAGGAACGTTTCAGCGACTGGAACCCGAGGACCCGGCCCTCCTGATCGGCAACGGTGCACGCGACCCTGTAGGCCCCATCGAGATAACGCTCACGGACCAGTGCGTCGTCGACCGGGCTGGCTCGACCCCCGGCCCGGTAGATCGCATTCTGTACCTCGACCATGGCCGCAGCGTCAGTCTCGCGGGCAGCTCGAAGCTCGATCACGGATCCACCGTCTCACACCGCGGAGGAGCGCTGCCGTGCGGCTGTGGGGCCGCTCCTTCGTTCGGGACTACCGGCCCGGATCGTCCCTGGTGACGATGGCCGGAGCAGCATGCACGTAGGAGTCGCTGGTCAGCGTCTCCAGCATGAATGCTGCGACGTCCGCGCGGGTCACCTGCGGCACGATGCCGGTCGCAGCGATGCCCTCGCCGCTCCGGTACCCCCTCGCCGGGCCGTTGGACAGCCGGGGTGGTCGCACGATGGTCCAGTCGAGACCGCTTTCGATGATGATCTTCTCCTTGGCCTCGTGGTCCGCGACGACGTTGTGCAGCACCACCGGGGCGATCACCCAGCGTCCGAGCCAGCTCAGCTGGGCGCGTGAGGCGCGAACGCCGGCGAAGGAGAGGTAGACCAGGCGGCGGACGTCGTGCCGCTCCATCGCAGCGACCAGCCTCGCCACTCCGTCCACCAGCGTGGCGTCGCGGCGCAGCGGGGTCGCCGCGCCGAGTGCGCAGAGCACAGCGTCACTGCCGGAGACGGCCTCCTCAAGGCGGTCGACATCGGTCACGCTCCCGCCCACCACACGATCGGCTGTCTCCACCACAGCTGATGGCCGCCGTGCGAACGCCGTGACATGGTGCCCCCGCTCGCCGGCCCCGGACGTCAGCAGGCGGCCCGTGGCGCCCGTCGCCCCAAGGACCACCACACGACGCTGATCGCCAGAAGCCTCCGCCGACCCGTCGTGACCCATGCCTCCATAGTGGTGCCAAAGGGGCGAGATGTCGCTGTGATAAGGCGCAGTCGTGCGGGTGCGCGGTCGCGCGTCGGCGGTCCAGCGGTCTCGGCGTACGGGTCCGCAGCGCCTTTGTCGCTTCGCTGCCGGATGCTGCCGGATGCTGCCAGGTGTGCTACGCATCACCTCGCCATCACCAAAAAACGGAGTACACTCATAAATGAGGCTACTCCGAAAGGCGGAATCACGATGGCACGAGCGGCAGGGCCCTCCCGGCGCGATCGCAACGCGCAGGAGAAGCAGGACCGGATCTTCCGCGCGGCCTCCGAGCTGTTCGCCGAACGCGGCTACAGCGCGGTGACTACCCAGGAGATATCCGAGCGCGCCGACGTGGGCGCCGGGACGCTGTTCCGCTACGCGGCCTCGAAGAGCGAGCTGCTGCTGATGGTCTTCAACGAGGAGCTCCGAGCAGCCCTGGAGGCAGGCAAGGAGCGCATGACCAGGGCAGACAACGCCGTCGAGGCCATCATGATGCTCCTGGGCCCAGCGGTGCAGCGCGCCCGGGAACGCACCGACGACAGTGCCGCCTACCAGCGCGAGCTCCTCTTCGGCGATGCGGCTGAGCGGTACCGGTCCGAAGGGCTCGCCCTGGTCGCGCGGCTCGAGGCCGCCATCGGAGGGGTCCTGACCGGTGCAGCAGAGCGGCGTGGCCTAGACGTCGACAGCGAAGCGATCCGGGTGGCGAGCGTCTCGGTGTTCGCCGCCATGCACCTGGCGATCGCCCGATCCTCCACCGGGGCGCACGGGAGCGCCGACGTGTACGAGGACCTCAGGGTGCAGGTCGCCCAGATCGTCGAGGGGGCGCTGGCGATCCTGCCGGGCGCACCCTTCGAAAGCAGCCCAGCTCCCCGCAGCGAGCGAGGAACGGGAGAGCAAGAACAAGGAGAGAACGAACCATGAGTGCTATCCGCAAGGTGACCGTGCTCGGCACCGGGGTCCTCGGGTCCCAGATCGCGTTCCAGACCGCCTACAGCGGACTCGCCGTCACTGCCTACGACATCAGCGACGACATCCTGGAGCAGGCCAGGGAGCGATTCGCCGGCCTGGCCGAGACCTACAAGGCCGAGGGCGTGCCCGGCGCGGCCGAGGGGAAGGCCGACGAGGCGCTCGCCCGGATCACCTACTCTTCCGACCTGGCCGAGGCGGCCGGGCAGGCAGACCTGGTGATCGAGGCGATCCCCGAGGTGCTCGAGCTCAAGCAGCAGACCTACCAGACTCTCGGCAAGATCGCCCCCGCGGAGGCGATCTTCGCCACGAACTCCTCCACTCTGCTGCCCAGCGACATGAAGGACTCCACCGGGCGCCCCGACCGGTTCCTCGCCCTGCACTTCGCCAACCGGGTCTGGCAGTTCAACACCGCCGAGGTGATGGGTACACCGGACACCGACCCGGCCGTGTTCGAGGAAGTTGTGCAGTTCGCCGGCGAGATCGGCATGGTCCCGATCCCGATCCACAAGGAGAAGGCCGGCTACGTGCTGAACTCCCTCCTGGTGCCGTTCCTGAACGCCGCAGCCGCGCTCGCCGCCGGCGACTACGCGGAGCCGGCCGACGTGGACAAGGTGTGGCGGATCGGCACCGGAGCCCCCATGGGCCCGTTCCAGATCTACGACATCATCGGCCTGACGACGCCGTACAACGTCCTCTCCCACGGCAACGAGGACGAACAACGGCTCGCTGCCTGGCTGAAGACGAACTACATCGACCAGGGCAAGCTCGGCGTCGCTACCGGCGAGGGCTTCTACACCTACCCGACGCACTGAACGCGCCGCATACCACGAAAGGAAAGAACGATGGAATACAACAGCGGCAACTACTATGCGTTCGCCCGGCCGCGGAAGCCGGAGGGCGTGGAGAACAAGTCGGCGTGGTTCGTCGGCGCAGGTCTGGCCTCGCTGGCCGGTGCGGCCTTCCTCATCCGCGACGGCCACATGCCCGGGAACAAGATCACCATCCTGGAAGAGCTCAAGCTCCCTGGCGGCGCGCTCGATGGCATCAAGGAGCCGGAGAAGGGCTTCGTGATCCGCGGCGGCCGGGAGATGGAGGACCACTTCGAGACCCTCTGGGACCTGTTCCGCTCCATTCCCTCCCTGGAGATCGACGGCGCGAGCGTGCTGGACGAGTTCTACTGGCTGAACAAGGACGACCCGAACTACTCCCTGCAGCGCGCCACCGTCAATCGCGGCCAGGACGCCCGCACCGACAACAAGTTCACGCTGTCGGAGAAGGCGCAGAAGGAACTGATCAAGATGTTCCTCGCCACCCGTGAGGACATGGAGAACAAGCGCATCAACGAGGTGTTCTCCGAGGAGTTCCTGAACAGCAACTTCTGGCTCTACTGGCGCACGATGTTCGCCTTCGAGGAATGGCACTCCGCCCTGGAGATGAAGCTCTACCTGCACCGGTTCGTCCACCACATCGGCGGCCTGCCGGACTTCTCCGCCCTGAAGTTCACCAAGTACAACCAGTACGAGTCGCTGGTCCTGCCGCTGTACACCTGGTTGCTCGACCAAGGGGTGGTGTTCCACTTCTCCACCCAGGTCACGGACGTGGACTTCGACATCGACCCGGACACCGGCCGCAAGCAGGCCACCCGCATCCACTGGACCTCCGGCCCCAAGGGTGCACCGGGTGACGGCGTCGACCTCACCGAGGACGACCTGCTGTTCATGACCATCGGGTCGCTGACCGAGAACTCCGACGAGGGCGACCAGCACACCCCGGCCACGCTCGACGAAGGACCGGCCCCCGCCTGGGACCTGTGGCGCAAGATCGCCGCGAAAGACCCCGCCTTCGGCCGGCCAGGTGTGTTCGCCGACCACATCCCGGAGACCAAGTGGGAGTCGGCCACCGTCACCACGCTGGACGAACGGATCCCGAAGTACATCGAGAAGATCACCAAGCGCGACCCGTACAGCGGCAAGGTGGTCACCGGCGGCATCGTCACCGCCAAGGACTCCAGCTGGCTGACCTCCTGGACCGTCAACCGGCAGCCGCACTTCAAGCAGCAGCCGCCGCACGAGATCGTCGTGTGGGTCTACGCCCTGTTCTCCGACAAGCCCGGTGACTTCACCGGCAAGACCATCCAGGAGTCCACCGGTGAGGAGATCGCCCAGGAGTGGCTCTACCACCTGGGTGTGCCCGAGGACGAGATCAAGGAGCTGGCAGCGACAGGTGCGAAGACCGTGCCGGTGATGATGCCCTACGTGACCGCGTTCTTCATGCCCCGGCAGGCCGGCGACCGGCCGGACGTGGTGCCAGAAGGCTCAGTGAACTTCGCCTTCATCGGTCAGTTCTCCGAGTCCAAGGAACGTGACTGCATCTTCACCACCGAGTACTCGGTGCGTACCCCGATGGAGGCCGTGTACACGCTGCTGGACATCGAACGGGCCGTGCCGGAGGTGTACAACTCCACCTACGACGTGCGCAAGCTGCTCGCCGCCACCAGCCGCCTGCGGGACGGTGAGGAGCTGAAGATCCCCGGCGGGCCGCTGGCACGCAAGATGCTCATGCAGCGGGTCGATGACACGCAGATCGGGGAGCTGGTCAAGGAGTTCCACCTGATCAGCGAGGCGTCCTGACCTCCGGCCCGGAAGGCTAGCCGTACCGAGCGTTCTGCCCACCTTTCGGCGTGGTGCCGAGAGGTGGGCAGAGTGCATCCCTCTCCGGCCTTGGCGTCCCGCCGCGATGAGGCGTTCGCAGGACCCGCCCGGACCGCCGGCGTCCCGGGGCCGTCCTACGCTGGCGACATGACCAGCCTGCCTGACGTCCCCGCCACGATGCGTGCCGTCTTCCTCGACGGGCCGCAGCACCTGGGGCTGCGCGAGACCAGGACGCCGCTTCCCGGCCCCTTCGAGGTCCTGGTCCGCACCGCCTCGGTCGGGCTGTGCGGTTCGGACGTGCACTTCTGGGAGCACGGGCGGGTCGGTGACCTGGTGGTGGAGGAACCGCTGATCCTGGGCCACGAGGTGGCTGGAGTGATCGCCGCGGTCGGTAAGGGGGTCGATCCCAGCCGGATCGGCACCCGGGTGGCCGTCGATCCCCAACGCCCCTGCCGACGCTGCGCCTTCTGCCTGGGCGGCCAGTACAACCTCTGCCGAGACGTGGAGTTCCCCTCGGCGCCGCCGGTGCACGGTGCTTTCGCCGAATACATGGTGGCGCCTGCGGACTTCGCCTTCCCGATCCCGTCGGAGATCACCGACGACGAAGCGGCCCTGCTCGAACCGCTCGGAGTGGGTATCGCCGCAGTCCGTAAGGCCGCAGTCAGCGCGGGGGCCTCCGTGCTGGTCGCCGGCGCCGGCCCGATCGGTGTGCTCACCGCGGCAGCCGCCAGCGCCTTCGGTGCCACCACTGCGGTGGTGATCGATCCGCTGCCCACCCGGCGGGACGTCGCGCTCGCGCACGGAGCCACTGCGGCCCTCGATCCCCTGGTCGAGCAACCCGACGAGGAGGCGTTCGACGCGTTCATCGACGCCTCCGGTGTGCAGGCGGCGATCGATGGGGGACTGCGGGCGCTGCGCCCCGGAGGGACCGCTGTGATGGTCGGCATGGCCAGCGAGCGCATCAACCTCGACCTGTTCCTGCTGCAGAGCCGCGAGCTCCACCTCGAGGGCCTGTTCCGCTACACCAACACCTGGCCCACCGCCATCGACCTGGTCGCCACCGGCCGCGTCCGCCTCGACTCCCTGGTCAGCGCGGCCACCGAGCTGGAACACCTCGACGAGGCGATGCGCCGCAACGGGGACGCCGACGTGATGAAGATCGTCGTTCACCCCTGAAGCTCGCCGGTGTGCCGTGCCTCAGCTGACCGCCCATCAGCCGGCCCTCGGGAAGGAGGCGATCCGCGACAGCGGTCAGCTTGGTGGGGACTGGTGTGGGAACTGCCAGCCGGTCACGACCGCGCGGACCGCGCCGGCGAACTGCTCTTCGAACGAGGGGGCCCAGCCACGCTGCACGAGCAGGCCCAGGTGCGGTAGCTCAGTCAGGTCTGCGGCGTCCTGCAGGTCGGCCGCGTCTTCGCCACCACCGGCCGGCGGGGTGTGCTCGCCCAACGCTGAGGCCACGGTGAGCATCACCAAGGTGTTCACCAGGTGGCCGAGCTCCGGGTGGACCGGTGCACCGGCGGCGATGAGCCGGCCCACGGCCTCGTCGGCGACCGAGAGCGCAGCCGGTGAGGTCATCGGGTGGGTGGCGATCACCGGGATCAGGTGCGGATGGCCGGACAGGCGCACCCGCACGTCGCTCATCAAGGTGACGGCGTAGGCTCGCCAGTCAGCAGAGTCCTCGAGCGGCGGAAGGGACCAGGACGCCCAGAACTGGTCGGCCAGTGCCGCAGCGACTGCGCTCTTGGAGGGGAAGAGCCGGTAGACGGCCATCGGGTCGACCGACAGGGCCGCACCCAGCGAGCGCATCGTCAGCCCGTCCAGACCGTCGTCATCCACGATGCGCAGTGCAGCGCGCAGCACGTCGTCGCGGGAGATCTTCGGCGGCCGTGGCGACATCACGCCTCCCGGATCTGGCGTCGGAACGCGAGTGCGGCCACGCCCAGGAAGAGCGCCGCGAAGCCGACCAGCCCGGCCACCGGACCAAGGACGTCCCGCAGGCCCGCGCCGTCCAGGCTGAGCGCAGTGATCGCATCCAGCGCCCAGTAGGCGGGTGAGGCCGGGGCCACGGCCTGCATCCAGGCCGGCAACGCCGTGACCGGGCCGAAGGTGCCGCCGAACCCTGCCATCGCCATCGCCACGATGTTCGACAACGTCAGCGCTTGGTTCTCCGTGCGGCACAGGGCGAACAGCAGCATCCCGAAACAGACCATCACCGCGGAGAAGAGTGCAGCGACGACCAGCACGCCGATCGGCGAGCCGTTCGGCCGGTAGCCGAACAGCAACCCGCCACCCACCAGCACCACCACCAGCTGCAGGCACTGTGCTGCCAGGGCGGTGAGCGACTTGCCGACGATCAGCCCGGGGAAGGGCACCGGCGCGATCCGCAACCGGTGCCACGTGCCCCAGCCCTGCTCCCGGAAGAAGGCGGTGATCACCTGCTGCGCGTTCAGCAGGGAGAACAGGATCGCCAGCCCGGGAACGGCATACTCCGCACCGGTCGCCTGCAGGTGGCCCAGGTCCACGAGCTGGGCGCGAGCGCCGGGCATCAGGAACGGGACGAACAGCAGCGGGACCACCGTCATCACCAGCACCGGAGCGGGGTCCCGGCGCAGGATCCGCACGTCCAGTGCTGCCACGGCCAGGCTATTGCCCAGCATCGGCGTGCTCCTTCCCGGCCAGCACTCGCGGGTGCTGTGCCTGCAGGAGGCGCCGGTATGCCCCTTCCAGCGATGGCCGCTGTACCTCGCCGTTGGCAGCGACCTCGCTGCCTCCCCAGGCGTCGATGACCTGCTGGGCACTGCCGTACCTGCAGATCCGGCCGGCGGCGAGCACGGCCACCTGTGCGCCCAGGTCCTCGAGCTCCCGCACCTGGTGCGTGGTGTACACCACTGCCGCCCCGGCATCCGCCAGGCCACGGACATAGCCGACGATCTGGTCCCGAGACTCGATGTCTGCCCCGACCGTCGGCTCGTCCAGGAACACCACCGCGGGCTGGTGCACCAGCGCCATCGCAGTGTGCAACCGTCGGCGCTGCCCGCCACTGAGGTGCTCGGCACGCGTGTGGGTGCACGGGGTCAGACCGAGCGCGTCGATGACCTCGGCGCCCTGTTCCCGCGCGCGGCGCCGCGACAGGCCGTGCACCCGCCCCATCCCGACCACGTTCTCCCGGACGGTGAGCATGGGGTAGACGCCCAGCTCCTGCGGCGCCGTGCCCAGGTGCCGTGCTGCCGCCGACCGATGTGCCGCCAGGTCGATGCCCTCGATGCGTACCCGGCCGTGATCGGGCGGCACCAGTCCGGTCGCGATGCTGATGAACGTCGTCTTGCCGGCACCGTTCGGTCCGAGCAGCGCGACGATCTCACCGGCAGCCACGTTCAGGTTCGCCCCACGCAGCACGACCCGGTTGCCGAACCTCTTCTGGATCCCGGTCGCGGTCAGCGGCGGGTGGCCACGTTCCTGCCGGTCGTCTCCGAAACGCATAACTCTACAGCGTAGAGAAATGGGGGCGGCGAGACAAGCGGCTCGCCCAGCTGGTCCCAGCCCGCCGCTGCGCCTCCGCGCCGAACCCGCTGCCGGCGGTCCACTCCTGACAGGATGTGCCCATGGCAGAGCCCCGACCTCGACGGCGCCGCTTCCGTCTGATAGCGGTCCTCACGGTCGTTGCGGTGCTCCTGGCCGCCGGTGTGGTCACCTGGGCGCGCATCCCGCGCGACGACCTCGCCATGCTCGAGGCCGGTGGCCTGCAGGTGGCCGCCGAGGTCGCCGGGAGCACCACTGCCGGCGATCTCACCGTCACCGTCAGCACCGACCCGGCCCCGCAGGTCATCGTCCGGACCGCCGCCGGCACCGTCTGGTCCAGTCCGGCCGGGCACGCCTTCCTCGGCGCCGGCCGCGGCGAACTGCAGACCGAGGAGGACCGCGGCTACTTCTGGCTGCAGACCTCCCACGACCAGACCTGGGCCACACAACGGCTCGATACCGTGACCACGGCGGCCGGCGTCGTCGTGCTGGCGGGCCAGCTTCTGGACGAGGGCGGCGAGCAGGGCCCCGCCTGGCGGGCCGAGATCACCGCCACCGACCGCGGCGCCATGCTGGAAGCCACCCTGGGCAGCAGTGGCGACCCCACCTCCCTCGGCTTCTTCAGCGGCCGCACCGGGCATGCCGGAGTGCACGGCTTCGGCGAGCAGTTCACCGACTTCGACCTCGACGGCCGCCTGGTGCCGATCATCGTGCGCGAGCAGGGTGTGGGCCGCGGCGAGCAACCGCTCACCCTGCTGGCCGACGTCACCAACCACGGTGCGGGCGGCACTGAGGCGATGACCTACGCCGCCTGGGCGTCCTGGGTGACCGAGGACCTGCGCGGTGTGCGCCTCGACCCTGACCTGCCCGAGTCGCACGCGCTCGCCGTGGCCGACACCCGCACCGTCGACCAGGTCGGGCTGGAGATCCAGGCCACCCACCTGCGCGCCGAGCTGGTCACTGCCGACACCCCCGCTGAGCTCGTCACCCGCCAGCAGGCCGGCACTGACCGGCCCGAGCTGGCCGACTGGACCGGGCAGGGTGCGATCGTCGGCATCCAGGGCGGCACCGAGCAGGTCCGCAACACCCTCGCCGAGCTGCAGCAGGCCAGTACCCAGGTCGCCGGGGTGTGGCTGCAGGACTGGACCGGTCAGCGCACCACCTCCTTCGGTGACCGGCTGTGGTGGACCTGGCAGCTGGACGCCGACCGCTATCCGGGCTGGGCCGACCTGGTCGCCGACCTCGACGCCGAGGGCATCGCCGTGACCACCTACGTGAACCCGTTCCTGGTGGACCCCACCGGCAAGGACCACCCACCGGAGCGCAACCTGTTCGCCGAGGCCGCCGAGCACGGCTACCTGGTGCGCAACGCGGCCGGCCAGCCCTACCCGCTGGACCAGGGTGGCTTCGACGCCTACCTGGTGGACCTGACCAACGACGCCGCCCAGGACTGGTTCGCCGACGTGATCGCCACCGAGGTGCTCGCCCACGGGGTACGCGGTTTCATGGCCGACTTCGCCGAAGGGTTGCCGCTGGACGCAGTGCTCGCCGACGGCGACCCCCAGCTGCTGCACAATCAGTGGCCCGGCCTGTGGGCCGAGACGGTCCACGAGGCGTGCGTGCGCGCCGAGCAGCCGGACTGCGTCACCTGGTTCCGCTCCGGGTCCCTCGGCATGGCCGAGAGCAGCCCGCTGTTCTGGAACGGCGACCAGCTGGTCAGCTTCGGCGCCGAAGACGGGCTCGCCTCCGCGCTGCTCGGCACGTTCTCCGCAGGCGTGGCCGGCTGGCCGCTGGTGCACTCCGACGTCGGCGGCTACACCTCGATCGACGCTCAGATCAAGGACTACACCCGCTCGGAGGAGCTGCTTGCCCGGTGGGCCGAGGTCGCCGCGTTCGGGGTGGTGCTGCGCAGCCACGAGGGCAACCGGCCGGCGGAGAACCTCCAGGTGGCCGACACCGAGGGCACCCGCAACGACTTCGCCCGCGGCACCCAGATCTTCGCCGCCCTGGCGCCCTACCGCGCCGAGGTGGTCCAGGAGGCCACCGAGACCGGCCTGCCCGCGATCCGGCACGGCTGGCTCGTCGCACCGGGCACTCCAGCGGCCGAGGTGGACACCCAGTTCTTCTTCGGCTCCTCGGTCCTGGTCGCCCCGGCGCTCACCGAGGGCGCGACCGAGGTGGAGGTCACCTTCCCGCCGGGCCGGTGGCGGCACCTGCTCACAGGGGAGGAGCACGACGGCGGAGCTCGCCAGACCGTACCCGCTCCCGTGGGCACCCCGGCCGCCTTCGTAGAGGTCTCCGACCCGTGGGCGGACCGGCTAACCGAGGCGTTCGCCGCCCTCTAGCAGTCGCGCTGGTGGTCGATGCCACCGGAGGCGGTGCGTACCATCACCTCGATGGACACGACGATGACCTGCACACGCTGTGGCTCCGTCGGACTCGAAGAGGGGTTCATCGACGACGGAGCCTCTGGCCGGGTGGCCTGGTTCCAGGGGGAACGCAAGGTAGGGATGTTCGGTACGCCGAAGCGGTCCGGGCCGCAGCGGCCGGTGCTGGCCTACCAGTGCCCCCAGTGCTCGCACCTGGAGCTGTTCACCGGTCCGTCGGACTGGGTGGCTGAGCGCTGACGGAGCTGGCCACAGTCAGCGCCGGACGGGGTCGCGGTAGTAGACGGTGCACAGCCGGTCCGCGTCGCCGCTCTCGTGCGCGCTGGTGGCGAACCCGGCGTAGAGCCGCACCTGCGGACGTCCCCGGCCGTGCCCGCGCTCGGTGACTGCCACGTGCAGCCCCTCCGGCTCTCGGCGGTGGTGGTCTGCCCCGGTGGTGTCCAGCACGTGCTTGTCCACCTCTCCGGTCTGCCACCGCACCCGAGTCAGGTGCGCATCGCCGGTGCCCTCGGGCGGGGGCGGGTTGTCCTCGTTGTACTTGGTGCCATCCCACAGGTACAGGTAGTCCCCGAGCGAGGCGTAGCCCTGGAACACGTTGCTCGCCATCACCTCGGGGGTGCCGATGTCGTAGATGGGCTCATAGCTGGACTTCTCCTGCTTGACCTCGTCCAGGTGGTACAGGGCAAAGCGGAACTCGTCCCCGGTCCAGTAGCGCAGGGTCAGCAGGTCGTTCACCGGGTCGATGTTGCAGGTGTTCTGCGTGGACCCGGGGATCAGCTCCCGGCGCCACAGGGTGTCGTCGTGCTCAGCATCCAGCAGTGCGCCGTCCTCGAACTGGAACCGGGTCAGCCGGGAGCCACGACCCTGACCGTCGGACTCCTTGGGGACCGAGTCGATCTCCGTCCAGAACCACAGGTCGTCCCCGTCGCGCTCCAGGCCCATCGAGACCCCGTGCCCGAAGAACTTCAGGATCATCTTGCCCAGGCGCTTGCCGTGCAGGTCCATCTTGGTCAGGGTCAGATCCCCGCGGACCACCCGGCGGTCGTAGCTCTCGTCACCGTCCTCGTCCCCGGGCAACGGGGTGCCCGCCTGCACGATCTGGAGCACGTAGATGTGGTCCTTGCGGGTGTCGATCACGAACGACTGCATCGCCGTGCGCACCCAGGTGAGGTACTTGTTGGCCAACAGCTCCTGGCCCTCCTCGCCCGGGTCGAACACCGGATCGCGCCGTCCAGGTCGACGTGACGGTGCCGCGCCGGCCCCCGCCTGCCCCACCCCCAGTGCCGCCACCGAGAGCGGTACGGCACTGCCTGCCTGCAGGAACCGCCGGCGGCTCACGCTCCCCGGTCGTCCACTGCCAGTCATCACTTCTCCTCGTCGTTGCGGATAACAGTCGAACCACCCTAGCGTGACCGAATTGTTACCTTTCGAACCGGAGTGGTCTCGGCGTGGTGCCCGGCGCTCAGGAGACCCCCAGCGCCTCGAGATCGTCCCGGTTCTGCTCGATCACGTCCTCGTACTCCCCACGGAGGGTCTCGATAGCGGACGGGATGTCGCCGTTGTCCCCGGTGATGGCCGAGAGCGCCTGCTCCAGCGCGGTGACCCCGGACCTGAACCAGTTCACCGGCGCCACCGTCTGGGCGTTCTCCAGCTGCTCGATCGCCACCGTGAAGTTCGGGTCCTCCTCGTGCAGGGCGACCACGTCCGGCTCCTCCCGTGCGGCTTCGACGATCGGCACGTACCCGGAGTTGATGTGCCACCAGCCGGACATCTCCGGGCGGGCGAGGAACTTCAGCAGCTCGGCGGTGGCGTCCTGGCGTTCCTGGGACTCGGTGCGCACCAGGGAGAACCCGGACCCGCCGGTGGGCACCAGCGGCGGCTGGTTCACCTCACCGGGCATGTACGCCGCACCCAGCTCGAAGTCCACGGCCTCGGTCAGTCCGCGCATCGACGCGGTCGACCCGTGCACCGCGGCCACCAGACCGGTCTGGAAGTCGGTGTGCGCAGCCTGGGCCATGTAGGCGGTGCCGTCCACGTGCACCCACTCGCCTGCGAACGTCAGCAGCTCGCGGACCGGCGCCTCGTCCGGCATCACCGTCAGCCCGTCGGACCACTCGCCACCGAACGCCCACAACCAGGAGGAGGAGTACCAGCCGTCCCCGGGGGAGTAGGCGAACGTCTTCACCGGCTGCCCGGAGGACTGCACGGTGGCGATCTCGCTGCCCAGCTCCCGCAGCTGGGACCAGGTGTACTGGGTGTCCACCGGTAGGCCCAGGTCGGAGAACAAGGTCTTGTTGTAGTAGAACAGCGGCGTGGACCGGGCGAACGGCACCACGTAGGCCTCCTCGCCGGCTATGCCCTCACCCACGTAGTTCTGCAGGTAGATGTCCAGGTTCCACGTCTCGTCGAAGTGCTCGTCCAGCGGGGCCAGCGCCCCGGCGAAGTAGAACTGCAGCCACTGCAGCTCTGGGAAGCAGACCAGGTCCGGTACGGCCTTCGCCTGCAGCGCAGCCGTGAACGCGGTGTTCAGGTCCGCGTAGCTGCCGACCGACTCGATGGCGGCGTAGATCTCGTCCTGCGAGTCGTTGAACATGGTGAACAGCTCGGAGACGGCGTCGAACAGGCCACCGGTCCACGGAGCCCAGAACAGGATGGTGGTGCGACCGGCGTACTTGCTCGGGATCTCCCCGAGGGCGGCCTGGCTCATCTCCGGGCGCAGGTTGGAGGTGCTGCCGGCCGCGTTCTGGTCGGCGGAGACCGGGCCGGTGCAGGCGGCCAGCGCGGCGGTCCCGGCCCCCAGCCCGAGGGCGGAGAGCAGGTGGCGGCGGGTCAGGGAAAGGTCGTGCACGACGGCGCTCCTTCAGTTGTTCTGTGGTGGTGCGGTGGACAAGGGTCGAGGTGGGCGGAGGCGCCCACCGGTGCCTCAGCCCTTCAGCGCCCCGGCGGCCAGGCCGCCGATGATGCGCCGCTGGGCGAGGAAGAAGACGGCCAGCATCGGCAGGGCGACGATCACCGTGCCGGCCATCACCGGCCCCCAGGAGTCGTAGCCCTCCTGGCTGCGCAGGAACATCAGCCCGATCGGCAGCGTGCGCATGTCCGCAGTGGAGGTGACGATCAGCGGCCAGACGAAGTCGTTCCACTTGGCGATCAGCACGATCAGCGTGGCGGTGAGGATCATCGG
This sequence comes from Ruania sp., assembly GCA_035303065.1. Taxonomy (GTDB): domain Bacteria; phylum Actinomycetota; class Actinomycetes; order Actinomycetales; family Beutenbergiaceae; genus Ruania. The sequence goes on along the minus strand of DATGRZ010000029.1, from coordinate 14,377 downwards.
CCTGCAGATGGGGATGACCACGGTGACCATCCGGCGCAGGTGACCTGCGCCGTCGACCATCGCGGCATCGATGAGCTCGGAGGGGACCTGGCGCATCTGCTGGTAGAGCAGGAACATCGCGAACGCCGACCCGATCCCGGGCAGGATCAGCCCCTGGTAGGTGTTCAACCAGCCCAGGTTGGACACGGTGATGTAGTTCACCAGCAGGGTGATGTGCCCGGGCAGCATCAGCGAGCCGACCATCACCGCGAACACCAGCATCTTGCCGCGGAAGCGCAGATGAGCGAATGCGTAGGCGGACAGGATCGCCACCCCGATCTCCAGCGTGGTGCCGGCCACGGTGGTGATGATCGAGTTCTTCAGGAACGCGCCGAACGGTGCGGAGGTCCAGGCGTCGGCGAAGTTCGACCAGGCCAGCTCGCTGGGTACCCAGGTGAGCGGGAACGTGTAGATCTCCTGCTCCGGCTTCAGGGCCGAGCTGAACAGCCAGTACACCGGCACCGCGAACACGGCGAAGGTGAACACCACCAGCACCTGCAGGGCGATCCTGGCCGGCAGCGGGCGGCGCGGGCCGGCGTTCCGGCGGCGGGAGCGGCCCGGCCGGTGGCGCGGCGGGTGCGGGCCGGAGCCGGTGGCTGCATCCTCGGCCGGGTTGGCCGGTGCAGCGGGCGCGGGATTGGCGGCGGTGAGCGTCATGAGTAGTGCACCTGCTTGTTCGCGAGCTTCGTCTGGACGAGGGTGACGATGAGGAGGAGCACGAACATCACCGTGGCGGTCGCTGCGGAGGTGCCGATGTTGAAGTCGACGAACGCCTGGTCGTAGATCATCCACGGCAGGGTGGTGCTCGAGGTACCCGGACCGCCGCCGGTGAGGGTGGCGATGATGTCGAAGGTCTGCGCTGCGGCGATGATGCCGGTGACCACCAGGAAGAACGTCACCGGGGAGAGCAGCGGCAGAGTCAGGTGTCGGAACAGCCTCCAGCCGCGGGCGCCGTCCAGGGAGGCAGCCTCGTAGACGTCCTTCGGCAGGTCCAGGATCGCCGTGTAGTAGATGATCGCCACGAACCCGAGCCGCTGCCAGGCATAGGCGATGATGATCGCCCACAGGGAGAAGTCCGAGGTGGTGGTCCAGTGCGGGGAGTCCATCCCGAGCAGGCCGAACAGCCAGCGGCTCAGCCCGTAGTTCGGGTCGAACATGAACAGCCAGAGCACACCGATCGCCGCCCCGGGCAGCATGTGCGGGGCGAACGCCATGGTGCGCACCAGGCCGGTGAAGGGCAGCCTCTGCGCCAGCAGGATGCCGATCGCCAGACCGCCCACCAGGGTGCCGATCACCGCGACCAGCACGAACATGGCGGTGTTGCTCAGCGCTTCGGCCAGCATCGAGCCGGGCTGGAACAGCTCGATGTAGTTCTCCAGGCCGACGAGCACCGGTGCCGGTTGCACGAAGTCCCACTCGGTGAAGCTGAGCACCACGTTGTAGAGGGTCGGGTAGTAGCCGAACAGCACGATCGCGGCCAGGTTCGGGGCGATCAGCGCCCAGAACAGCAGGCCCTCGCGCAGATTCCGGCGGGTGAGCTGGGCGGACCGGCGCCGGGGAACCTTGCTGGCGGCCCGGGCGCTGGCCCGTGGTCGGCGCACCGCCGGGAGGAGCACGGCCATGAGACCTCGCTTCTGTCAGTTCGGGGCGGAACCCTTCTCGGCGGGCCGCGGCCTGTCTCGGCGGCCTGGCCCCGGCCCGGAGGCTGGTTCCCTCAGTCGCCACCCAGTGAAGCGAGGCCGAGTGAGCCCTCTGCGAGCGAGGTATGACCGGCCGGCGACCAGGCGGTGAACGTTAGCCACCACCGCGACCATTACCCTGGCGGGATGCTCCAGACGGTGCGCCGGGCGGCCCGGCGATGAGGCGGGTGCGCGCCTGGATCGACCCGTTCGTGATACTGATCCTGCTGGCGCTGGTGCTCGGTCTGGTGCTCCCGCTGCCCACCCCGGTGATCGACGGTGTGCAGACTGTCGGCGACGTGGCGATCTTCCTGCTGTTCTTGGTCTACGGGCTGCGGCTGTCCACCCGGGAAGTGATCGGCGGACTGCGGAACTGGCGGCTGCAGGGCAGCATCTTCGCTGCCACCTACATCCTCTTCCCGCTGCTCGGGCTGCTCATCGCCGCCGTGGCCGAGCCGCTGCTCGGGGCGGCGCTGGCCGCTGGGATGCTCTACCTGACCCTGCTGCCCTCCACAGTGCAGTCCTCGGTGGCGTTCGTTTCCGTGGGCCGCGGCAACGTGGCCGGGGCGATCTGCGCGGCGACCCTCTCGAACGTGGCCGGGATGGTGCTCACCCCGCTGCTGGTTCTCTGGTTGATGGGCGCGTCCGGCTCCCAGGGGATGGGCGGCATCCAGGCGGTGCTGCTGCACTTGCTGCTGCCGTTCGTCCTCGGTCAGCTGCTGCAGCCGTACCTCGGCGACTGGGTGCGGGCGCACCGGCCGATCACCAAGGTGCTGGACCAGGGCACCGTGGTGCTGCTGGTGTTCGGTGCCGTGCTGTCCGCCACCGCCGACGGGGTCTGGCAGCAGGTCTCGGCCTGGATGCTGGTGGCGCTGCTGGTGCTCTGCGGGGTGCTGCTGGCGGCGTTGCTCTCGGCCACCTGGTTCGGCGGTCGCGGGCTCGGTCTGGACCGCGGGGACCGGATCGCGCTGCTGATGTGCGGGTCGAAGAAGTCCCTGGCCACCGGGCTGCCGATGGCGCTGGTGCTCTTCACCCCGGCCACGGCAGCCACGATCGCGGTGCCGGTGATCGTCTTCCACCAGCTGCAGCTGGTCGTCTGCGCGGCGCTGGCCCGCCGCCTCGCCCGGGACTGACCCGGTCAGTGGATCAGGCGAGCACCATCCGCACCACCCGCCGGGAGGCGAGCGAGCCGAGCAGCACCAGCGCGCAAGCGCCGAGCACGCTGAGTACGAACTGCCCGAGCACCGCCGGTGAGGTGACCACCGCCATCCCGAGCGCCGGCAGCAGGAACACCAGCGCACCCCCGGTGGCCAGTGCTACTGCGGCCGCCAGCGGCACCGCAGTCTCCCGCAGCCGGGCCCGGTCCATCACCTGCAGGTCGGTGCCGGCCAGGTGCAGCGCCCGGTACTCGGTGCGCCGATCGATGACGCTACCGGCCTGCATCACCCCGGTGGACACTGCCGCGACCACCCCGGCGATCGCCAGGGTGAGGAACCCGCCGGTGGCCATGTCCCCGAACAGCTGCTCCTGCGCCGCGTCGCCCCCGGCTGAGCTGAACAGTGCGACAGCGGCGGTCATCCCGGCGATGAACGTGGCCAGCGCCACCCCGCCCACCGAGCGCCAGGCGGTCTTCGGGGCGTCGATGATGCGCCGGGCGGCGACCAGCTGGGCCGCGGTGCGGGCCCGCTTCGCGCTGATCCGCCCGACCAGGGACATCACCAGCGGCCCGATCGCGTTCAGCATCGCGAACCCGCCGGCCACCAGCACCGCGAGCACCACGAAACCGGCCTGGCCGGTGTTCCACAGCACTGCGAACACCACTGCGAAGGCCAGGATCGGCAGCACCCGGGACCAGTGCAGCGGACTCGGGCGGGTGCGCGCCGCGACCCCGAGCGGGGTGATCGCCACCTTGCGCAGGCTCGCGCCGGCGGAGACCACGGCGATCGCGGTCACCACGCCGATCGTGGCCAGGTACACCCACCAGGGCGGGAGCAGCTCACCGTAGCTGAACGCCCGGCCCTGGAACTCGATCGGCAGCACCAGCGGCACCAGCGCGAACATCCCGGCCGCACCGATCACGGCTCCGGTGAGCGCCTGCACGGTCGCGTCCAGGATGGTGATGGCCGAGACCTGGGCGGTGGTGGCCCCGGCCAGCCGCAGTGCAGCGAGCCGAGCATCCCGGCGGGCCACCGCGAGCCGGGCGGCCGCACCACCGAGGGTGACCAGCGGGACGAGCAGCAGCAGCGAGGCGGTGCCGGCGAACAGCACGTACATCCCGTCGTCCTGAGCGGCGCCGGGAGCCGCGGCGCGGGCGACGAAAGCGAGGTAGCCACCGATCACCACCAGCACCACGGCCGTGCTGACCGCGAAGGCCAGGACCGCCAGCACGCCGGTGAGCCGGTGCGGGTCGGAGCCGGAGGTGGTGCGCCGCCGCAGCAGCAACCACAGGTCCAGGGCCGCCTTCATCGGGGCACCACCGGGGTGTGCGTCGGCGCCGTCGACGACGGCGCAGCCTGAGCGGGCCAGGTGCCCTCGCCCTGGGGAGGCGCTCCCGCGGGAGCGTTCGACGGCGCCACCTGGGGTGGCCCGGCCACCTCGCCTGGGTCAGGCAGGCTAGGGTGAGCGGCCTGACCAACCAGTGCTCCGCCGTCGGCGGTATCAGCGACGATCCGGCCATCACGCATGTGCACGGTGCGGGAGCACCACGCCGCCACCTGCGGGTCGTGGGTGACGATCACCAGCGCGGCACCGGTGGCCCGGGTGGCCTCGGTGAGCACCTGCAGCACCTCGTGGCCGGTCTGCTGGTCCAGAGCGCCGGTGGGCTCGTCGGCGAACACCACCCCGGGGGATCCGACCAGCGCGCGGGCGATCGCCACCCGCTGCGCCTGCCCGCCGGAGAGCTCACCGGGGCGGCGGCCCTCCATCCCAGCCAGGCCGAGGTAGGCGAGCCAGCGGCGGGCGATGTCGGTGGCCTCCGCGCGGCCGACGCCGGCGAGCATCAGCGGCAGGGCGGCGTTCTCGTCGGCGGGCAGCTCGGGCAGCAGCTGGCCGGACTGGAACACGAACCCGAAGTCAGTGCGGCGCAGCCCGGTGCGGGCCCTCTCGGAGAGGGTGGTCAGGTCCTGGCCGGACCAGAGCACCTGCCCGCTGGTGGGGCTGAGCACCCCGGCCAGACAGTGCAGCAGCGTGGTCTTGCCGGAGCCCGACGGGCCCATCACGGCGAGCGACTCGCCCGGGCCGACGGTCAGGCTGACGCCGGCCAGAGCGGGGGTGAGCACCCCGGCGGTGCCGTAGGTCTTCACCAGGTTGTGGGCGGTGAGCGCAGATCGTGTGGTCATGGCACCAAGCCTGCTCTTGGGCGGGCCGGTGCGTCGTCCTGCCACGGGCGGGACCTTGCGGCACGGGATCCGCCGACGGGTGGGCGCGGTATCCACCCGTGGTCGTACTCGGTAGCTGCTGCGGTGTGGCGGTGGTGCCCAGCGGCTACTGCGCGTCGGGGCGGTCCCGCTGCCAGAGCATCTCGACGCCGAGCACGATCGCGCAGGCGATCCCGATCGATCCGGGGCCTGCGATGAGCACCGTGCGGATCGCACTCGATGCGTCGGGCAAGAAGTGGCTCACCCAGCCCAGGGCGAGTGCGAACGCGGTGCACACACCGCCGACCCGGGAGGTCCACTCGAACATTCGGGTGGCCCAGGTGTGGCTCTGGACCGGTTCACGGGAGCGGATGTCGATGCTGAAGAAGATCAGCAGCACGGCGAGCAGGGCGGTGATGTCGATCATCTCGGAGGAGGCTACGGTGCGCATGCCCCCGCACCGTAGCCGGTGACTGGCGGGAGCGAGGCGTTCCCGGTGCTCTCCGGGTGGGTTCTGTGGCGACGGCGGGGGCTGGTGGTGATCGGTGCGATCCGGCCCACACTTGCCGGGAACGAGGTGCTCTGATTGGTCAGCGTTGCCCGCTAGCGGGTACAGTGGTCTGCGGTCCAACACCGGCGCCCGTAGCTTAATGGATAGAGCATCTGACTACGGATCAGAAGGTTGGGGGTTCGAGTCCCTCCGGGCGCGCCAGGTTGATCGGCGGTGGAATCGTTGAGATTCTGCCGCCGATCTGCGTCTACAGGCACCTCCTGGTGGCCAACGTTGTGGCGTCAGGTGCACTTAGAAGTGCACACACACGATCTGCAGGCTGTGGTCTGGTTGCGGCGGTGCGCACTCGGTGGGGCCCGCCCGGCCCCACCTGGATTGCCAGCCCTACCTGAACTGCGCTGTCAACGGGATCCTGCCCCCGGCCAGCACCATGTCCACCTGTCGGTCGGAGAGCCGGTGATGCACCGGGACGTCCCGGCCGGCGATCTTCGCGGTCAGGCCGCGCCCGGCACGAAGGGCCTCGTGCACGCCGTCGAGGACGACTTCGTCGTCACGCTCGATGCCCGCGTAGTCTGCCGGGTCATCGAACTCCAAGGGGAGGATGCCGAAGTTGGCGAGGTTCTGCCAGTGGATACGTGCGAAGGACTTCGCGATCACCGCCCTCAGTCCTAGGTAGCGCGGAGCGATGACGGCGTGCTCACGGGAGGAGCCCTGGCCGTAGTTGTCGCCGGCGATGACCACATGGCCGCCGTCGGCGGCCTTGGCCCGCTGGGGGTAGTCCGGGTCGATGCGGGTGAAGGCGAAATCGGCGATCCTCGGGATGTTGCTGCGGAACGGCAGCACCTGCGATCCGGCCGGGAGGATCTCGTCGGTGGAGACGTTGTCGCCCATCACCAGCGTCGCCGGCGCCGCGATGTGGTCCGGGATCTGGTCGAAGTCGGGCAGCGAGGAGATGTTCGGGCCCTTGACCAGCTCCACCTTGCGTGCTTCCTCGACCGGCAGCGGTTTCAGCAGCATGGTGGGTATGACGCTGTACTTCTCCGGCATCCTCGGACGCCGGTAGGTCAACCCGTGGGTGTCTTCGAGTGTGCGTGGGTCGGTGATCGTGCCGGTCAGGGCTGCTGCGGCGGCGGTCTCGGGGGAGCACAGCCAGACCGAGTCCTCTTCGGTTCCGGAGCGTCCGGGGAAGTTGCGCGGCATGGTCCGCAGTGAGTTGCGGCCGCTGGCCGGCGCCTGTCCCATCCCGATGCACCCCAGGCACCCGGACTGGTGGATACGCGCCCCCGAGGCGACCAGCGAGGTCAGCCATCCGTGGGAGATCAGGTCGGCGAGCACCTCCCGGGAGGTGGGGTTGATGTCCACGGAGACCCCTCGGTGAGCCTGCTGACCGTTGAGGATCTCCGCTACCACCGCGAAGTCCCGCAGCCCTGGGTTTGCCGAGGAACCCACCACCACCTGGCTGACGTCCTCGTCCTTGACCTCGGCCACCGGGACGACGTTCCCGGGTGACGAGGGCCGGGCGATCAGCGGTTCCAGCTCGGAGAGGTCGATGTGCTCGGTGACGTCGTAGGTGGCACCCTCATCTGCCACCAGGCGGGTGAAGTCCTCGCCGCGGCCTACTGCCTCCAAGTACGCGTGCGTGACGTCGTCGGCGGGGAAGACGCTCGTCGTGGCACCGAGCTCGGCTCCCATGTTCGCGATGACGTGCCGATCCATCGCCGTCAGGTCCGCCAGCCCCGGACCGTGGTACTCGATGATCCGGTTCACGCCGCCCTTGACGTCGTGACGCCGCAGCATCTCCAGGATCACGTCCTTGGCCGAGACCCACGCCGGGAGCGTGCCGGTCAGCTCCACCCCCCAGATCTCGGGCATCGTCACGTACAGCGGCTGTCCGGCCATCGCCATCGCGATCTCCAGGCCGCCGACGCCGATCGCCAGCATGCCCAGTGCGCCCGCAGCGCAGGTGTGCGAGTCCGAGCCGATCATCGTGGTGCCGGGTCGGCCGAAGTGGGCCTGGTGCACCGGGTGGGAGACACCGTTGCCGGCCTTGGAGTACCACAGCCCAAAACGCTGTGCCGCGGACTGCAGGAACAGGTGGTCGTCGGGATTCTTCTCGTCCGTCTGCAACAGGTTGTGGTCGACGTACTGCACCGACAGGTCCGTGCGGATCCGGTCCAGGCCCATGGCTTCCAGCTCGAGCATGACCATGGTGCCGGTGGCGTCCTGGGTGAGGGTCTGATCGACCTTCAGCCCGATCTCCGACCCCGGTTCCATGCTGCCCTCAAGGAGGTGTGCCGCGATGAGCTTCTGCGCGACGTTATGAGACATGAAACTGCCCTCCTGGCGCATCGGTGTGCCGCCGGCCCAGCGGCCGGTTCCCTTCCCATGCTAGGACGGTGGCGGAATTGGGCACATCGGGGGCGGACCGCCGGACCGGGTTCTCTCCGGAAGCGGGCGTGCAGCACACCAGGCTGGGCGTAGAGTGCGAGTGCCCGCGCCTCGTCCGCAACCTGAGCAGCCGAGGTGCGGCACTTTTGCTGCAGCGCCCAGCGCCTGACTGCACGACCTGCGAACGAACGAGGACCTGTATGCCCGGAGCCGCCAGCTCCAAACCAGTCAACCGCAACGTCGTCCTGGCCGTCCTGCTCTCCGGTGGCTTCATCGCGATCCTGAACCAGACGCTCCTGGCCACGGCACTGCCGGCGTTCATGCGGGACCTGGGCATCACGGCGAACACTGCGCAGTGGCTGACCACCATCTTCATGCTCGTCAACGGTGTGATGATCCCGGTCACGGCGTTCCTCATCCAGAAGTTCACCACCCGGTCGCTGTTCCTGGCGGCGATGGGCCTGTTCACCCTCGGCACGGTGATCTGCATGCTGGCGCCGACGTTCCCGGTGCTGCTGGCCGGCCGGATCGTGCAGGCCTCCGGAGCGGGCATCATCATGCCGCTGATGCAGACGATCCTGTTCGCCATCTTCCCGGTGCACAAGCGCGGCACGGTGATGGGCACCTTCGGTCTGGTGATCGCGTTCGCCCCGGCGATCGGCCCCAGCCTGTCCGGGTGGATCGTGGACAACTACCCCTGGCCCACTCTGTTCCAGATGATCCTGCCGTTCGCCGTGGCGGACATCATCGTGGCCTACTTCATCCTGCGGAACGTCACCGAGCGCACCTTCCCGAAGCTGGACATCGCCTCGATCATCATGTCGTGTCTCGGCTTCGGTGGGCTGCTCTACGGGTTCAGCGTCGCCGGTGGCCTCGGCTGGTCCAGCCCGACCGTGCTGGCGCCCCTGGTCGGTGGAGCCCTCGTGCTCGTGCTGTTCATCCACCGCCAGCTCCGGCTGGAGCAGCCGATCCTGGAGTTCCGGGTGTTCCGGTACGCGATGTTCAGCCTGAACACTGCGATCGGGATGATCGTGTTCATCGTGATGATCGGGGGCACCACCGTGCTGCCGTTGTACATCCAGAACATGCGCGGGCTCCCGGCAGTGGAGTCCGGGCTCGTGCTGCTCCCCGGTGCTGTGGTGATGGGGCTGAGCTCACCGGTCACCGGGCGGGTCTTCGATGCCTTCGGCGCCAAGTGGCTGGCACTGATCGGTACCACGATCGTGGTGGTGACCACGTTCATGTACGCGCGGCTGACGTTGAACACCTCGTTCGCCTATCTCGCGATCGTCAACGCGGTGCGGATGTTCGGTACAGCGATGGTGATGATGCCGGTGACCACCGCGGCACTGAACGAGCTCCCGCGATCGCTCATCCCGCACGGCACCGCGATGAACAACACGATGCGTCAGATCGCGGCCTCGATCGGTACCGCGGTGCTGGTGACGGTGATGACCTCCGCTGCGATCGACACCGGCGGACCGGAGGGCCTGGTGCACGGAGTGAACGTGGCCTTCATCGTGGCCGGCTGCGTCGGTGTGGTCGGGGTGGTGCTCTCGGCGTTCATCCGCAAGCTCGATCAGAGACCTCAGGAGCTTTCCTGACCGCACCAGTGCTGAAACGCCTGAAAAGTGGCGCACTTCACTCTAGATTGGCGTGATGATCACGAACCTGAGCGGTCGTACAGAGTGTGGCAGATGTGGAATACCTACGCACCGCGGATGATGCGGCCCGGCTGAGCGACCTGCTGCGCTCAGGGACCGACGGGCGCCCCTTCGTGGTGGCGAGCATCGCGCGCGCCACCGGACGTGCCTACGTCGACGAGATCCGGCTCGAGCACGCGCTGGACGAGAAGGTCGATGTGTACGTGGTCACCCCGGAGGCCGGGCGCGTCCTGCGTGAGACCATTCCTGCCATCCGGCACGTGTTCGGTGGTGCCGCGCAGGCCTATGCCCCCGTGCGCAGCGGGCGTCCGGTGGTCAGCGGGCCGCTGCGGGTCGCCTTCGGTGCTGCCGATGTGGACCGGATGACCAACGAGCTGATCCACGACGTCGCCGCCCTGCTCGCTGGTCCGGTCCCGAGCCCCGACGACGGAACGGTGCGCGCCGCCAGGGAGCGGGGCAAGACGAGCTCCGGCGATGGCACTGATTCTGGTTCCGAGCTGGACTCCGGTCCGGCTCACGACGGCGACGACTAGCCTCGACCACCCCAGGGGACCCCTGCGCACCGTAACGGTCGAAACGATTCGTGCGCTTCGCCGTCGAGATGGATACAGTGGCCTGGCACGGCACCCGACAACCTCGCTGAGGAGCTTTTTCATGACCGGAGCCGAGATCTCCGTCCAGCTGTACTCCGTCCGGGACGCGATCACCGCGGACCTGCCTGGCGCGATCCGCCGTATCGCCGAGCTGGGCTACACCAACGTCGAGCCCTGGGGCTTCGTGGACAAGGTCGAGGCCTTCGGCCACGCCCTGACCACCAGCTCACTGAGCGCACCGTCCGCGCACGCCGGCCTGGTCGCGGCCACCGACGTGCAGCCGGTGTTCGCCGCCGCCCGCGCGCTGGGCGTGCAGACCCTGATCGATCCGATGGTGCCCGCCGAGCGCTGGACCAGCCGCGCCGAGGTGCAGGCCACTGCCGACCGGCTCGCCGAGGTTGCCACCGAGGCGGCCGACCACGGGCTGACCGTCGGCTACCACAACCACTGGTGGGAGCTGGCCCAGCAGATCGAGGGCCGTCCGGCGCTGGAGGTCTTCGCCGACCTGCTCGACGAGCGGATCGTGCTCGAGGTGGACACCTACTGGGCCGCCGTCGGTGGGGTGGACGCCCCCGACCTGCTCCGGCGCCTGGGGGAGCGGGTGCAGTTCCTGCACGTCAAGGACGGTCCGGTGACCGAGGACCCGAAGGCCCAGCTGCCCGCCGGCGAGGGCGCGATGGACGTGCCCGCCGTGCTCGCCGCCGCCCCGACCGCGCTGCGCGTCGTGGAGTTCGACGCCTACGCCGGTGACGTGTTCGACGGTCTGGCCGCCAGCCTCGCCTACCTGGAGGGCCTGTCTTGAGCGGAAAGGTGGGCGTCGGGATCATCGGCGCCGGGGTGATCAGCAGCCAGTACCTGACCAACCTGACCGCCTTCGCCGATGTCGAGGTGCTGTTCATCGCCGACCTCGACACCGAGCGCGCCCGGGAGCGAGCCGAGGAGTTCGGCGTACCCGGGCACGGCACGGTGGAACAGCTGCTGGCGACGGCGGAGGTCGAGATCGTCGTGAACCTCACCGTGCCCTCGGCGCACGTGGCGGTGGGGGAGACGATCGTCGCTGCGGGCAAGCACGTGTGGAGCGAGAAGCCGCTCGCCCTGGACCGGTCCGGAGGGCAGGCACTGCTCAAGGCCGCCGAGTCCGCTGGGGTGCGGGTGGCATGTGCACCGGACACCATGCTCGGGGCCTCGTTCCAGACCGCGCTGCGCACGGTGCGCGCCGGGCGGATCGGGGACGTGCTGAACGGGCTCGTGCTGCTGCAGAGCCCCGGCCCGGAGTCCTGGCACCCCAGCCCGGAGTTCCTCTTCGACGTGGGTGGCGGACCGTTGCTGGACATCGGCCCGTACTACCTGACGGCGCTGGTGCACCTGCTCGGTCCGGTCACCCGGGTCAGCGCGACCTCCTCGATCGCCCGGCCCACCCGGGTGATCGGGTCGGGGCCGAAGGCGGGGACATCCTTCCCGGTGAACGTGCCCACCCACCACGGTGCGCTGATCGAGTTCGCCGGCGGGGCGGCGGTGCAGGCGGTGTTCAGCTTCGAGTCCGCGATCCGGCGCACCCTGCTGGAGCTGACCGGAACCTCGGGGTCGATGGCAGTGCCCGACCCGAACGGCTTCGACAAGCCGACCGAGGTATGGGAGCTCGGCGCGCAGGAGCCGGCCGTGATCGACGCCGTGGGGTCGACCGCCACGCGGGGTGTGGGCGTGGTCGAGCTGGCTCGGGCGATCCGGGCCGGTGAGCCCGAGCGGGCCTCCGGCCAGCTGGCCTACCACGTGCTGGACGTGATGATCTCGATCGCCGAGGCTGCCGAGTCCGGTGAAGCGGTCCAGATCGACAGCACGGCGGCGGTCCCCCCGCTGCTGCCCGAAGGGTGGGATCCGGCCGCCGCCACCCTCTGAGCGACGGCCCCGGCCACCCGTCCCGCCAGCGCGCGGCCCCTCACCAGGCCCCGCCAGCTCGCCGCCCGCGGCCCCTCACCACGCGAGGGTGCGCCTATGGTTGTAAAATGGCCGAATCGCGACCATAGGTGCACCCTCGTACAGCCATGAGCGCACCCTCGTGGAGGCGGGACACCCTGGCGGGTGACGGTGTCCAGATGGTGGACGTTCTCCGGCGGTCGCAGCGGGGCACCGGCTCGGCGGAGCAGGATGGGCGGCGCCCATGGCCACTGCCCGCACCCTGTGTGCGGCGGCCGACCCGCGTCAGAAAGGCCCACGGTGTCTAGCGACACGCCTACCAAGCGCAAGCTGCGTCTCCCGTCATTCAGCGTGCAGATCGTCCTCGGCCTGGTGCTCGGCGTCGCGCTCGGCTACGTCGCGCTGCGCATCGGCAAGGTCGATGCCGAGACCGAGAACGCGCTGACCACCACCCTGGACACGATCGGCTCCTCGTTCGTCGGCCTGCTCAAGGCGATCGTGCCGCCGTTGGTGTTCACCGCGATCGTCGCCTCCATCGCGAACCTGCGCAAGGTCACCAATGCCGCCCGGCTCGCCGGCCAGACACTGCTCTGGTTCGCGATCACCGCTGCCATCGCGGTGGCCATCGGTATCGGTCTGGGGCTGATCACCAAACCGGGGCTGAACACCTCGATCAGTGCCGAGCACGCTGAAGCGCCCGGCCGGTCCGGCAGCTGGGTGGACTTCCTCACTGGGTTGCTGCCGGCGAACTTCCTCGGGATCGAGGCCTCCTCCCGCGGGGACAGCGTGTCGCTGGGCTTCAACGTGCTGCAGATCGTGGTCATCTCCCTGGTGATCGGCATCGCTGCGCTGAAGACGGGCCGCTCCGCTGAGCCGTTCCTGGCCTTCAACGCCTCGGCGCTGTCGATCATCCAGAAGGTGCTCTGGTGGGTGATCCGGCTCGCCCCGATCGGCACCCTGGGCCTGATCGGCAACGCTGTGGCGACCTACGGCTCGGAGCTGTTCGCACCGCTGGCGACCTACACTGTGGCCATCTACATCGGCCTGGTGCTGGTGCTGTTCGTGGTCTACCCGATCCTGCTGCGCACGCACGGCTTGTCCGTGCGGCAGTACTTCCGCGGTGCGTGGCCGGCGATCCAGCTCGGGTTCGTCTCCCGCTCCTCGATCGGCACCCTGCCGGTGACCGAGCGGGTGGCCGAGCGCAACCTGGGCGTGCCCCGGGGGTACGCCTCGTTCGCCGTACCGCTGGGCGCCACCACCAAGATGGACGGGTGCGCTGCGATCTACCCGGCGATCTCCGCGATCTTCGTGGCCCAGTTCTTCGGCATCGACCTGCAGATCACCGACTACCTGCTGATCGCGTTCGTCTCCGTGGTCGGGTCGGCAGCCACCGCCGGGATGACCGGTGCCGTGGTGATGCTCACCCTGACCCTCTCCACGCTGGGCCTGCCGCTGGAAGGTGTGGGTCTGCTGCTGGCCATCGACCCGATCCTGGACATGGGCCGCACCGCGGTGAACGTCGCCGGTCAGGCGCTGGTGCCCACGATCGTGTCCAAGCGTGAAGGGATCTTGGACATCGAGCGCTACAGCTCCGGGAATGCCCAGCACCTGTTCGACGACGCGGATGAGGCCGACGGTGCGGACGGGGCCGACGGTGCGGACGGCGCCGACGAGACTGACGACAGCGGTGCTGCTGGGGCCGATGCTGCGGACCGGTCCGACACGGCAGCACCGGAGGAGAAGCTCAGCGCGACCCGCTGACGCTGCTGGGCGCCACGAGGAGATCCTTCACCCACGAGGAGATCCTCCCGAGGTGGCCCCGGCAACGAGAGCCGTCCCGCCCAGGAGAGCGGTCCCGCCCAGGAGAGCGGTCCCGCCCATGAGGGTGGTCCCGAGGTTCGATCCAGTCTGGAACCGGACACCGGGGCCACCCTCGCGTCGTCGAGAGATCGGCAACCGGAACAGGGAACTTTTTCCAGGGTGCCGGCGTTGGACAGGGTGTGAGCATGATCGACGAGGACCTGACCAGAGAGATTGCCGTCGTCTCGGCAGGGGCGCGCCGCCTCGAGTCGGCAGGGGCGCGCCGCCTCGAGAGCAAGGACGTGCGCGACGCCGTGCCCACCACCGCCGTGGGGGAGATCCTCGCGCTCGCGGACGAGCTCACCCGGATCGGCTCCGCTGGTACCGAGCTTGCCCGCCGGATCGAGTCCGTGACCGGGCTGCGCGCCGGTGA
>DATGRZ010000028.1:0-6602 GCA_035303065.1 Ruania sp. | reverse complement strand
GCTCAGGCTGTGCTGCGAAAGTGCGAAGATGGGGCACATGGACGCGATTCTGCACACCTCTGCCGGCGACATCCGCATCGAGCTGCTCCCCAACCACGCACCCAAGACGGTGAAGAACTTCGTGGAGCTGGCCACCGGCGCACGGACCTGGACCCACCCGGAGACCGGCGCGGAGACCAACGAGCCGCTGTACAACGGCACGATCTTCCACCGGGTGATCCCGAACTTCATGATCCAGGGCGGCGACCCGCTGGGCACCGGCCGCGGTGGGCCCGGGTACCAGTTCGACGACGAGATCCACCCGGAGCTGAACTTCAACGCCCCGCACGTGCTGGCGATGGCCAACGCGGGCAAGCAGATGGGCCGGGGCACGAACGGCTCCCAGTTCTTCATCACCACGGCGAAGACTCCGTGGCTGCAGGGCAAGCACACCATCTTCGGAACGGTGAAGGACCAGGCCAGTGCCGCCGTCGTGGACCAGATCGGTGCGGTCTCCACCGACCCGCGCGACGACCGCCCGGTCGAGGACGTGGTGATCACCTCCATCGAGATCGTCGACTGAGCAGGTCGAGGCCGACCGCGCACAGCTGACGATGACGAGCTACCCCGCTGCCCCACCGCCGCACGCGGGTGCGGGCCCGCCGACCTGCCCGCGGCACCCGGACCGGGTCTCCTACGTGACCTGCCAGCGCTGCGGACGTCCGGCATGCCCGGAGTGCCAACGGCCGGCTGCGGTCGGCGTGCACTGCGTGGACTGCGTCCGTGAAGCCGGTCGTGCCCAGCGTGCCCAGCGCACCGTCCTCGGTGGCCGGGTCAGCCCGAGCTCCCGACCGGTAGCCACGATCACCTTCATCGCCCTGTGCGTGGTGATGTTCCTGGCCGACTACGTGGCGCCGGTCTACCAGCTGTTCGCATTCTCCCCGGCGATCGGCCAGATCGAGCCGTGGCGGATGCTCACCTCGGCGTTCCTGCACGCCGGCTGGTTGCACCTGCTGGTGAACATGTACGCGCTGTGGATCGTCGGCCCGTTCCTGGAGCAGATGCTCGGCCGGTGGCGGTACGTCGCGCTGTACCTGCTCAGCGCCTTCGGCGGCTCGGTGGCTGTGATCCTGCTGACGCCGGCGAGCCAGTGGGGGTACTCGGTGGTCGGTGCCTCCGGTGCGGTGTTCGGGCTGTTCGCCGCGATCGCCGTGGTGCTCAAGCGCACCGGGCGCGACGCCCGGCAGATCCTCGTGGTGATCGCGATCAACGTCGTGTTCTCGCTGATCATCGCCCGGGTCTCCTGGCAGGCGCACCTCGGCGGGCTCGTGGTCGGTGCCGCACTGGGCTTCCTGTTCGCCTACCTGCCCAAGGAGCGCCGCTCCAGCGGCGCCGTCGTGGGAGTGGTGAGCTGCGCCGTCGTGCTGGTGGGCCTGACCCTGCTCGCCTACGGCTGACCCCGACCGCACGGCCCGCGAACGCTCCCGTGTGCGGCTGCCGGGACGATTCATCCCGCACACCGGGGCGTTCTCGACCACGGCTCAGGCGCCGGCGTGCACCTTGATCCGGGTCTTCCACGGGTCGTCGAAGCTGATCGCCGCGTCCTCGGCGCTGACCTCGATACCCGCACCCTTGAGCCGGGTGGCGATCGCGTCCAGGTCGTCGGTGTTCGGCACCTCGATGCTGACCTGGCCGAGCCCGAGCGAGGCCGCACGCGGACCGGCGCCCGCGCTGTGCCAGGTGTTCATGCCGATGTGGTGGTGGTAGCCGCCGGCGGAGACGAACAGCGCCTGGCTGCCGAACCGGGCCATCACGTCGAAGCCGAGGGTGTCAGAGTAGAACGCCTTGGCGGTCTCGATGCTGCCCACCTGCAGGTGCACGTGACCGATGTCGGCCCTCGCGGCTGCCGCGCCCTGTGCCGCCGTGCGGTCCAGGTGGCTGAGTACGAACTGGTTCGGGTCCAGCGGCAACGAGGCCATCTGCACCCCGCCGTCCGCGGTGCGGGTCCAGGCTGAGCGCGGACGGTCGACGTACAGCTCCACGCCGTTGCCCTCCGGGTCGTCGAAGTAGAACGCCTCGGAGACCAGGTGGTCGGCGGAGCCGGTGAAGGTGCGCGGGGCGTAGCCGGCCATCTGGTTGATCGAGGCGGCGAGCCCGGCCTGGTCGGCGAACAGGATGGCGGTGTGGTAGAGCCCGGCGTTGCCGCGATCGAAGTCGGGCAGGTGCTTGCGCTGGGTCAGCCGCATGATCGGCGCCGTGCCGCGGCCGAGCACCGCCAGGTCACCGGTGGTGCTGATGACGTCGAGTCCGACGCCCTCGGTGTAGTAGGCGACCATCGTGTCCAGGTCGCGCACGAGCAGGTCGACGACGCCCATCGCAGTGTCCTGTGCGAGTGCGTCTCGGTGAAGCTGGGTGGCGGTCACGGTTCCTCCAATTAGTTGAGTCTTCAAGTATTGTACCTTGGCAGGTCCGGTGTGGCCAGCCGCTGTGCCCCACGTCACGCCACTGAGGCTCGGATAGCATCGGAGCGGAGGTGTCCCATGGCCGATGCCAGCAGTCACACCGGCTCCGCCGCGGACCCGGACGAGCACCTGTGCGTCTCCCGGGTCCCGCTGTTCGCCGGGCTGAGCCGGGCCGACCAGCTCGGTGTTGCCGAGGTGGCGCGGCCGACGACGCTGCAGCCGGGCGACCGGGTCTACGCCGACGACTCGGCCGCCGCCCAGCTCATGGTGGTGCACACCGGGGCGGTCAAGATCAGCCGGGTCGATGCCGAGGGACGGGAACACGTGCTGCGGGTGCTCGGGCCCGGTGACTTCGTCGGGGAGTCGGCATTCCTCACCGGCCGGCGCCCGGAGCATGTTGCCACCGCGCTGGAGACCGGAAGCATGTGCGTGTTCCGGCACGACGACCTGGGCCGGCTGGTGCGTGCCCACCCCTCGATCGGGTTCCGGATGCTGCAGGGAGTCAGCCAGCGGCTGGAGGAGACCGAGCACCGGCTGGCCTCGCTGATCTCCGGTGACGTGAGCGCGCGGGTGGCCGGATACCTGCTCTCCCTGACCGGCAGGCCGGTGCCGGGCGGGCTCGAGGTGGAGCTACCGATGGCGAAGAAGGACGTTGCCTCGTTGCTGGACACCACCCCGGAGTCGTTCAGCCGCCAGCTGCGCCGGTTGGACGACTCCGGCGTGGTGGACGTCGGCCCCGGGCGGCGCCTGGTGGTGACCGATGTGGACGCGCTGATGGAGCTGTCCGCCCAGCTGTGATGCCGCAGGCCACCGGGCGAGTGGTGGGTGTCCGCTGAGGCGCACACCCACCGACCCCGGTCAGGCCGGGAGCGTGGCGCGCGGGTCGTCTGCCGGGGTGCCGGCGTTGTTTCGGTGCCGGGTGCCGTCGGGTGCCTCCGGCACGCGGCGCAGCAGCCGCATCGCGTTCGCGATCACCACCAGCACCGAGGCCTCGTGCACCAGCATCCCGATGGACATCGTCACTCCGCCGAACAGCACGCCGGCCAGCAGTGCCGCCACGGTGGCCAGGGCGATGGCGATGTTCTGGCGCATCGTGGTCACGGTGCGCCGGGCCAGGGAGATCGCCTGTGGCAGCTTGAGCAGGTCGTCCTTCATCAGGGCGATGTCGGCGGTCTCGATCGCCACCCCGGTACCGGCAGCTCCCATCGCCACGCCGATGTCGGCGGTGGCGAGTGCGGGAGCGTCGTTGACGCCGTCCCCGACCATCGCCACGGTGTGGCCCTGCCGTTGCAGCGCCCCGACAGCCTCCAGCTTGTCCTCCGGGAGCAGACCGGCATAGATCTCGTCCACGCCGACTTCCGCTCCGACCGCCTGAGCGACGGGCTCGATGTCCCCGGTGAGCATGACCACCTTCTTCACGCCGGCAGCGTGCAGGTGTCGGACCATCTCTGCGGCGTCCTGACGGATCCGGTCGGCGACCGCGACCACGCCCATCACCTGGCCGTCGCAGGCGACCACCATCGGCGTGCGACCGGCTACGGCGAGCTCGACCACCACGGAGCTGGCCCGTGCCTGGTCCTGGCTGGAGATGGTCTCCGCCTGGAGCAGGGCCAGGTTGCCGACGGCGACCCGGTGCCCGTCCAGGGTGGCGACGATGCCCTTGCCGGGCACCGGCTCGGTGTGCTGCGGGAGCCCGAGCACCGGGAGCTTCCGTTCGGCCGCAGCCTCGAGGATCGGGCGGGCGAGCGGATGCTCGGAGCCGGCCTCCGCGCGGGCCGCCATCCGGAGCACCTCGTCGGAGTCCATCGTCGGGTGCAGCGGGACGACGTCAGTGAGTCGGGGGCGCCCCTCGGTGATCGTGCCGGTCTTGTCCAGCGCCACCACATCGATCTTGGCAGAGGTTTCCAGGTACTCGCCGCCCTTGATCAGGATGCCGTCCCGGGCACCGCGGCCGATGCCGGCCACGATCGAGACCGGGATGGAGATGACCAGGGCGCCCGGGCAGGCGATCACCAGCAGGGTCAGCGCCAGCACGATGTCACCGGTGAGCAGCCCGACGGCGACCGCGAGCACCATGATCGCCGGGGTGTACCAGGCGGAGAACCGGTCCATGAACGCCTGGGTCTTCGCCTTGGCGTCCTGTGCCTCCTCCACCCGGTGGATGATCCGGGCGAGGGTGGTGTCGGCGCCCACGCCGGTGGCGCGCACCTGTAGGAACCCGCCGGTGGAGAGGGTCCCGGCGAACACCTGGTCGCCGGTGGACTTCTCCACCGGGATGGACTCACCGGTGATCGAGGCCTCGTCCAGTGCGCCGGTGCCGCCGGTGACGACCCCGTCCACTGGAACCTTCGCGCCGTTCTTGACCAGCACGGTCTCCCCGGGTGCGACCGCGCCGGCCGGGACCTCCACCTGCTTGTTCTCCCGCAGTACGGTCGCCACGTCCGGGGTGACGGCGACCAGCTCGGCCAGCGCGGAGCGGGTCTTGTTCAACGTGGCCGACTCCAGGGCATGGCCGATCGCGAACAGGAAGGTCACCGCTGCGGCTTCCCAGTAGTTGCCGATGATCACGGCGCCGACGGCGGCGATCGAGACCAGCAGGTCGATCCCGATCACCTTCGCGCCCAGTGCGCGGACCGCGTTCAGCAGCACCGGAGCACCTGCCACGACCGCAGCCGCGATCATGAAGACATCGGCCCACCGCGGCGCGTCCGCGACCTGGATCAGGGTCAGGGAGAGCAGGATCGCCACTCCGGAGACCACAGAGACGGTCCACCGGCCCCGCAGCCACGCCACCACCGTGTCCATCATTCTCATTTCCTCTCGTCGATCGGTTCCGGATGCGCAGATCACCCGCCTCCGGGGGCGAGCGGCGCCCCCGGAGGCGGGCCGCGTCAGAAGGCTGTCGGCCGGGCGGTATAGCCGGCCTTGGCGATGGCGCCGACCAGGTCGTCCACGCTGGCCACGGCGGGGTCGTGGGTGACCTCGATGCGTGCGGAGGCGAAGTGCACCCGCACCGAGGAGACGCCGTCTAGGCGTCCGACCCGCTTCTCGATCTTGGCCACGCACGAGGGGCAGGAGAAACCCTCGGCCCGCAGGATCGTGGTGGTGGGTGCGGTCGTGGTAGTCATCGGGTGAGTCCTTTCATCGGGGTCTGGTGACCGGAACGCCGTCGTCCAGGTCGTTGACCTCAACCTACGAAGGAGCCCGCGCCGGCGCCTTGACGCCGGTCAAGCCCGCTGCTGCCGCGGGTCAAGCCCGCTGCTGCCTCGGGTCACACCGATGTAGTTCTCCACAACCTTGTCCACCACCGGTGGACAACGCCGGCCCGATCCCTCTGCTGGTGGGGATCATCGCTCAGTTCAGACCCTGGTGTAGTCACACCGGTGTAGTTCTCCACATCGTTGTCCCCAACTGGGGAAATCACATCCGTGTAATTCTCCCCAGGATGTGGATGAGCCTGTGGACAGAGCATCCTGAGGTAGGCGGCAGCAGCAGAACAGCCCGGCCGACGCAGAGGTCGTCCGGGCTGTGCAGGTGGGAGGCGGTCAGGAGGGCTGCGGTGTGCGGCGTCAGCGCCAGCGCATCGTCATCACGAAGCCGATCATCATGATCCCGAAGCCGATGGCCAGGTTCCAGTTGCCGATGCCGGGGACGGGCCAGGCGGACTGCGCCAGGTAGGTGGCCACCACCCACACCAGGCCGAGGATCATCAGCGTGACCATCGTCGGTGCCCACCAGCGCGGGTTCTGCTCGGGCGCAGACGAGGCCGGCGGGGGAGTGTAGGCCGGCTTCTTCCGGCGCTTTGACTCGGGCATGGCGACGATCTCTCCTAGGCGACGATCCTGGCCCATCCTAGAGGTCTTTGGCCGCTGGCATCGCCACCGGCGCCGCGGGAGCCCTCGCAGAGTCGCCGGTCAGGCACGCCGGTAGATCAGCGCGAAGCCGTCCCAGCCCTTGACCCCCACGGTCTGCAGGGCGGTGGCGTCCAGCCGCGGGTCCTCGGCGACCATCCGCAGCGCAGTGCGCACTCCGGCCACATCCGGCGCCGCCGTCTGCGCCTCGGCCACCCGGCCCTGCCGGGTGACGTTGTCCAGCACGATCACGCTGCCCGGCCGGGTGAGTGCCAGCGCCGCCTCCAGGTAGGCCGGGTTGTTCGGCTTG
>DATGRZ010000027.1:0-4504 GCA_035303065.1 Ruania sp. | reverse complement strand
GTGAAGGGCTGCCACCAGCGATACCGCTGCAGCCGGCGCCCGTCGCCTGGTTTGACCCGCCGCGCCGCGCGGTTCCGCTTCCAGCTCTGGCACACGGCAGTGAGGCTAGCAAGGCACCCCGAACTCTCTCCGCGAGGTTGGGCCGGGCAGGCGTGGCGGTCCGCGTCAGGCTTCCAGGCCCACCACCCCTCGGACCACACCGGTCACGTCCGCGCTGACCAGGACCGGCGAGTCAGCATCGATGAGCACCGCCGTGGAGGTGCTGTAGGCCGTGGCCACCTGCAGCACCGGCGTCACGCTGGGGCCGGTGAGATCGAGGCGGACCAACCGCCCGGTGTGCGAGGGGAACCACCAGTGATCCGGGTCACTGGTGGGGATGGGTGATGCACCCCAGCTCGTGGGCAGGGTGTCGTCGATCCACAGGTCGGCACCGGTGGCGAGATCGATCTGGTGGATGGTCCCGAACTTCCCGTGCACCACCCACACTCCACGCTCGGTCACGATCGGAGCGGTCGCTCCCACCCGCGCGAAGTCGTCCCGCGACCACCGCACCGCGCCGGAGGCCTGCTCGATGACCAACAGGTCGGTATGACAGGGCACGAGCACTCCACCGTCGTCGAGCACGGCCAGCTTGGCCTGCTGCGGGCCGTAGATCGTGCGGTGGTACGTCGAGGTGGAATCGGTGCACGAGGTGGACCACAGCTCCTCCCCGGAGTCGAGATCGTAGGCGTGCAGGTCGCCGTCGCTGCTGCCGGCGAACACCCGGTCATCGACCACGGCAGCCCGGCCGATGAACGTGCCGTTCAGGTCTGAGCGCCACTGCACGGCCCCGGCGAGGTCGAAGCACCACAGGCTCGTCCCGGCCGCGGCAAGGATGCGGGCGTCGTCGCCGTCTCCAGTGATGGTCACCTCGGACATCACCGGCGCCTGGAGGTCGTGCTGCCACCTGGTGGCGCCATGCCTGGACCAGTCCAGTGCGGTGAGCTGGTGGTCGGCCGCGCCGACGACGGCGAGCTGACCGTCGGGGGCCAGCACCGGTCCGCG
The DNA here is from genome assembly GCA_035303065.1 of Ruania sp. Classification (GTDB taxonomy): domain Bacteria; phylum Actinomycetota; class Actinomycetes; order Actinomycetales; family Beutenbergiaceae; genus Ruania. The sequence continues at coordinate 3,460 of DATGRZ010000027.1, read as the reverse complement.
GTAGAGGTCGCCGAGGCGCTTGGTCCAGCGGCGGCGGGCCCCGCGGGCGGTGACGTCCAGCGCAGTGAGCGTCCCGGTCATGGTGGCCACCAGCACCGTGGAGCCATCGCAGGCGAGGTCGCCGACGACGGGTTCACCCAGCGCGTGCGTCCAGCCGATGCTGGGTCCGGTGGCGGGCACCTCGATCTCGTGCATACCTTCCCAGACGATCTCCTCACCGGTGTCCACCCGGACCTGGATCCGGTGCGGGCCGGGCGTGAACTCCCCGCTCTGGAGGTTGCCGGACCAGTGCGTGCCCTGCGGGCTCAGGTCGTTCCAGGGCACGTCCGCTTCTGGTGTGCCCTGCGGGTGACGGCGGGCACGCACCTCGATGTTGGTTGCGCTCAGTTGGGTGGTCACCTCCACGGCGACGCTGCCCTCCTCCGGTGTCGCAGAGATGGCCAGCGGTGGCAGGTCTGCGCCCGGGCCGTGCTCGTCCAAAGGTGCGCGGGCGATGAGCTGCTCGGTAGCAGGACCGTCCTCAGGCACCCGGACCTCCGTGATCGCGAGCAGGTCCCCGTCATCGCCGGTCTCGCGCTCGGCCCAGTAGTAGAGCGGCAGGTCTTTGGCCGGGCGTCCGACCAGCTGGGTGATCCCGTTGTAGGTCCACAGCTTCAAGCCGTGGGTGTGCCCCGCGAAGGCGACCCGCACCCGGTAGGGCTCCACCACGTCCCAGAAGTCGTCCCGGTTGTTCACGAACGGGTAGCCGGCATTCAGTGGGAAGTGGTTGAACACCACGATCGGCACCTCGGGCGGCACCGCGGCCAGGTCCTCGCGGAGGAAGTCGAGGAGCTCGTCGGTGAAGGCCCAGGGTTCCCACTGCTGCGGCCACAACGGGTCCATCCCGACCAGGTGCAGTCCGGCCGCATCGAAGCTGTGCCGGGTGGGGCCGAAGTGCGTGCGGTAGGCCTCCCAGGCGTCGGCATTCCACTGGGTCTCGTGATTGCCGGGCACGTGGTGCACCCGGTCGGTCAGGGCTGCGGGGATGGTGGAGCGGTAGGTGGCGAAGTCCTCGTCCACGCCGTAGTCGGTGATGTCCCCGCAGTTGAGGACGAAGTGCGGGTCGCGAGCTGCGATGTGGTCCATCACCCGTGCCAGCATGTCGACGCGTTCGGGGATGTCGGCGTTCTGGTGCGTATCGGTCAGCACCGCGAACCGTGCCGGCGCCTCGGCGAGCGGTTCCGATGCAGCGTGCCTGGGCCGGGTGCTGGGGCCGAGGAGACCAGAGGCGCCACCTCCTGCTACCGCTAGTCCGGACGTGGCCAGGAACTCTCGACGACTCGGCACCATTGCTCCTCACGGTGGGCATGTCATTGCGCTCGTGCTGCTGGAGCGAGCGCAGGCGACCCTCGCGGGCGACCTGCCCTCGCTGCGGCACCGTTGAGTGTGTCGAGCCGGTCGCGACCGGACAACCCGATCGACCGGTCCTGAGCAAACGTGCACCGCCGCGCCGGGGCAATCTGGCCCGGCCCGCAGGCCCGTGGGCATCTGTGCAGGCGCAGGGCGCACCCGCCCACGCAGCTACGCCCGGTGCGCGCACGCACCCCTGGTGAGCTCCGCCGTCGGGCAGGAGAACTCGCCAACGCGAGCGGGCGTACTGTGTGGAGACTCTGGCTCCCTCACCGCATCGGGTGGTCGGCAGCGAAGCGGCGCTGCCGTGCGAACGTCTCCCGTAGCGCCGGGTACAGCCCCGCCTGGATCTCGCCGAGCTCACGGTAGAGCTCGTGTGTGGTCGGGTCCGGTTCGGTCGAGGTGCCGAGGTGGGCCATCGCCCGGGCCGCGGCTGCGATCGAGGGGTGCGCGCCCGCAGCGGTCATGGCCAGCACGGCGGCGCCCATCGCGGAGACCTCCTCCTGTGGCGACTCCGTGAGCGGCAGACCCACGGCGTCGGTCATGATCTGGCGCCACAGCACCGACCGCTGCCCGCCGCCGACCACCCGTATCGACCTCAGCGGGACCCCGGTGGCGGCCTGCAGGCCGGCGAGGTTGCCGGCCATCTCGATGCTGAGGCCTTCGAGCACCGAGCGGTACATCTCCGGGCGCCCGTAGGCGCCGGCCAGGCCGACGACGGCTCCCAGGGCGGTGGGATCCCAGTGCGGGCTCTGCACGGCGTTCCAGTAGGGCAACGTCACCAGTCCCCCGCATCCGGGAGTCACCTGGGCGGCGGCTTCCTCCAGCTGCGGGTCGGGGCGTCCGGCGAGCCGTGGGTCGCCCAGCTCGGTGCGGAACCAGCCGGCGAGGTAGGCGCCGGAGTTCTGCACGATCTCCAGGACGTACTGGCCCGGGATGCCCGCCGCATCGGTGCGGAAAGCGCCGGCGTACCGGTACTGCGGGGAGTGCACTCCGGCCACCAGTGCGGTGCCCAGGTTCAGGTAGGCCTCGTCGATCTCGATGGCGCCGACGCCGAGTGCCGCGGCCTGTCCGTCACCACAGGCTGCCACGAGCTCGACCGGGCCCGGCAGGCCCCAGTCCTGGGTGATCTCGGGGCGCACAGTGTCGATGACCGACCCGGCGGGGACCAGCTCGGCCAGCTGTGAGGCCTGGAGACCGGCGAGGGCGACCAGGTGGTCGGAGTAGGTGTTCGCGGCCATGTCCAGCAGACCGAGGCTGTCGGCGGTGGCCACGGAGTCGGTCCAGCGGCCGGTCAGCTCGTGCACCAGGTAGCCGTGCACGCCCACGACCTTGTCCGCGCGGTGGAGCGTCTCGGGTTCGTGGTCGGCGAGCCAGGCAAGCTTGTACAGCGAGGGCGTGACGTCCGGCTGGAACCCGGACAGGGCGTGGATCTCCTCGGTGCCGAGGCGCCGGACCTGCTCCTCGGCGCGCCCGTCCAGCCAGAGGATTCCTGGCCGCAGCGGCTCGCCGGAATCGGTGACCAGGGCGAAGGACTGCCGCTGCACGGTCGCGCACAGATGGCTCACCCGCGCCCGGTCCGCGCTGGAGAGCGCGGCTACTGCCCCGGCAATGGCGCGGTCGGTGCTGTGCCACCAGTCCCTGGGGTCCTGCTCGTAGCAGTGCACCTGCGGGGTGTGCATCGCCAGGTCGCAGCGGTGCTGGGCCAGCACCCGGCCGGCGGCATCGACGATGATCGCCTTCGTGCTGGTCGTCGAGGAGTCGACCGCGATGACGAGTGGTGACGTAGGCATCGGTACCTCATCGATCAGAGCTGGACACCTGAGTCAGGATACGCATCCGTTCCACGCCAGGTCCGCCGTCGCGTGCAACACCTGCCTGTTCGCGGAGGTGGCGGAAGCGCCCACGGCAGTCCTCAAGCAGAACCATGCGGGTGAAGGTCGGCAATCCCCGAAACCAGGGGGCTCTGCCGGGGCTCGATGCCATTCTTGACCAGTGCCGCGCGGGCAGCGGCCAGCCGGTCCGGGTCGAACACGGCGCTGTCCCACCCCTCGCGCCGATCGCCTGGGGC
>DATGRZ010000026.1:0-16855 GCA_035303065.1 Ruania sp. | reverse complement strand
CGCCCCGGTCTCCATCGCCGAGGCCTTGCCCCGGTTCACCGAGTGGCGCACCACCACCGCCCCGGCGCGGCGGGCCAGGTGCTGGGTGTCGTCCTCGCTGCCGTCGTCGACCACCAGCACCAGGTCCACGTGCGGGATGGCGCGCACCGCCCGCACAGTGGCGGCGATCCGGTCCTCCTCGTCCTTGGCCGGGATCACCGCAGCGACACGCATCGTGGCCGGGTCGTGGCGGGGCACCGGCATCGGCCCGGTGTCGGGCGTGCGGCGCCGGATCACACGCAGCGGGTTCCGCCCTCCGTCGCCCTGCTCCCGGCTCACGGTTTCAGCCTATCGCCTCTCAACGCAGTGTGACCTGCCGGGACACGATCCCCGCGCGGGCGCGTCGTTCGTCGGCGGTCAACGCCTCGGTGACCGCGAGCGCCTCGGTGAGGCGCTTCTCGAAGTCGGGGGCAGGGGCTTCCAGCTCTTCGGCCTCGGTGCCCGGGGCGAGCTCCCAGACCGGGATCACCAGACCGCAGGAGCGGAAGGCTCCGATGAACTTCGACCCCTCGTCCAGAGCGGAGGTGCCGGCGGCGCGCAGTCGGGCGAGCGCGTCCAGCAGGCTCTCCTCCTCCTCGGTGCGGGACCAGCGGAGGAACTCCCGGGCACCCATCCGGCACCAATAGGCGCTCGGCACCGACTCCAGCTTCACCGTGGGCACGATGGCGCCGGAGAACTCTTCCAGGGCGGCAGTCAGCTCCGGGGTGGGCTCGGTGTCGTCCGGGACCACGAAGTCGAACGACTCGTGCACCGTCACCTCGAACGGTTGGTCGGTGACCAGCATGTCCTGCAGCCGCGGACCGTCGCCGGGCAGCTCGAGGTGGGTGAGGCTGGTGCCGGGCTCGGAATCGAGCATCTGCTCCAGGGCGAAGGCCAGGTCGCGGCTCGGGTCGCCGCTGCTGGTGATGGTCTGCAGGGCGATGAAGATCGCGCCGTCGTCGCGGTGCATCGCCGGGATCATCCCCGGGAGCACGGTGGCGATGGTCACGTCCCGGTCGCCGTGCTCGGCGGTGGTGTGCACCTGGGCGGTGGCGGCCGGGACGACCTCGCGCATCGCGACCCAGTCGGCTTCACCGGGCAAGCCTTCGAAGGAGCGCCGCAGTGCGGGGTTCGCGGCCTGGGCGGCGGCAGCCTTGCGCGCGGCCCGCCGGGCGGCCACCTTCTCGTTGACCGGGCCCTTCTTCTTCCGTTTCGCCATAGTGGCAAGCCTATCGGCCGCAGCGCCCTTCGCCTGCCCGCCTTGCCGCGCGGACGGGCTGCTCGGCGGCGGGCGGCGGGGCGAGCTCGGCTGCCGTCCTGCGGGGCGTGCTCGGCTGCCGCCCTGCGGCGCGTGCTCGGCTGCCGTCCCGCACCCGTACGCGGGCTGTTCGGATCGACCGGACCGATGCGGGGTGGCACGATGGCGCCTATGCACGAGCGCGCAGGGCAGGTGGCCCGCCCCGAGGACCTCATCGATCCGGACGCCGTGATCGACGCCTACTACGACCGTTCCCCGGACGCCGACGACCCGGCCCAGCAGGTGGCGTTCGGCACCTCCGGGCACCGCGGGTCCAGCCTGGACGGCGCCTTCAACGAGGACCACATCGTGGCCATCACCCAGGCGATCGTGGAGTACCGCGCCACGGCCGGGATCGACGGACCCTTGTACATCGGCAGGGACACCCACGCTCTGTCCGAACCGGCGCAGCGCACTGCACTGGAGGTGCTCGCCGCCGCGGGCGTGGAGGTGCGGGTGGATGCGCGGGACTCCTGGACGCCCACCCCGGCACTGTCCCACTCGATCCTGCGGCACAACGGCGCCGGCTCCAGCGAGGGGGTGCGCACCGAAGGGCCGGGGGTAGCCGACGGGATCGTGGTGACCCCCTCGCACAACCCGCCGCGGGACGGTGGCTTCAAGTACAACCCGCCGCACGGCGGGCCGGCCGGGTCGGACGCCACCTCGGCGATCGCCGCGCGCGCCAACGAGCTGCTGCGCGAGGGCGTGGAGAAGGTCGCCCGGATCCCCTACGAGCGGGCCGCCGAGGCGGAGACGGTGCACAAGCACGACTACCTGCTCACCTACGTCGACGACCTGGACAGTGTGCTGGACCTGGAGGCGATCCGCAGCTCCGGCGTTCGCATCGGCGCCGACCCGCTCGGTGGAGCGTCGGTGGAGTACTGGGCGGAGATCGCCGAGCGGCTGGGGCTGGACCTGACCGTGGTGAACCCGCAGGTGGACCCGCGCTGGTCGTTCATGACGCTGGACTGGGACGGCAAGATCCGGATGGACTGCTCCTCCCCCTCGGCGATGGCCTCGCTGGTGGCCCGGATGCGGGGGGACGGTCCGGCGCCGTTCGACATCGCCACCGGGAACGATGCCGACTCCGACCGGCACGGAATCGTCACCCCGGACGGGGGGTTGATGAACCCGAACCACTACCTGGCGGTGGCGATCGGGTACCTGTTCACCCATCGTCCGGACTGGGCCGCGGAGGCAGCTGTCGGCAAGACGCTGGTCTCCTCCGCGCTGATCGACCGGGTGGTGGCCGCGATGGGCCGGCGCCTGGTGGAGGTGCCAGTGGGGTTCAAGTATTTCGTGCCGGGGCTGTTGGACTCCTCGGTGGCCTTCGGCGGGGAGGAGTCCGCCGGGGCCTCCTTCCTGCGTACCGACGGCACCGTGTGGACCACGGACAAGGACGGCATCCTGCTCGCCCTGCTGGGTGCGGAGATCATCGCCGTGACCGGCCGCTCCCCCAGCCAGCTGCACGAGGAGCAGGTCGCCGAGCACGGGGAGAGCTGGTACGCCCGCGTGGACGCTCCGGCCACGCGGGAGCAGAAGGCGACCCTGGCCAGGCTCGCCCCGCAGGACGTGACCGCCACCGAGCTGGCCGGTCAGCCGATCACCGCCGCGTTGGTCGACGCCCCAGGTAACGGTGAGCCGATCGGCGGGCTGAAGGTCACGACTGCTGATGCGTGGTTCGCCGCTCGACCCTCGGGCACCGAGGACGTGTACAAGATCTACGCCGAGTCGTTCGTCTCCGCCGACCATCTGGCCCGCGTGCAGGCGGCCGCACGCGAGGTGGTCTCCGGGGCGCTCGGCGGCTGAACCAGCCGCACCACCGGCGGCTGCCCGTTCACACCTCGGCGCTCTCCCCGTCCACCAGAGGGAGCAGGGCCCCGCCGTGCTCGCCGGCCACGTACTCCAGCCGCGCCACAGTGGACCGCATGCCCACGTCGCTGAGGAACGCGTCGTGGATCGGCAGCACCCGGCCCGGCCGGACCCCGGCGACGAAGTCGAGCACCTCACCGAGCTTCAGCCACGGGCCGCTGACCGGCGTTGCCAGCACCGGTACCCGGCGGTCCGGGAGCACGAACGAGTCACCGGGGTGGTAGAGCGTGCCGTCCACGAGCACGCCCACGTTGGCGCCGGAGTCGATGTCCCGGTGCACCGGCGCGTGCCGGCCGCCGGTGAAGGCGAGCACGGTGGCACCCAGGGCGGCAGCATCCCCTGGCTTGACGGTGTCCACCTCCGCCCCGGTGGCACTGATCACCTCCACCAGGGCCGCCACGGCCTCCGCCGGTGCGAGCAGCACCGCTGCCGGGCTGTCGACGAGGATCTGGCGCACCAGCGCCGGATCGGCGTGGTCGGCGTGCGCGTGGGTGAGCACCAGGGCGTCCACCCCGGCGGTCTCGGGCACCCGCGAGTAGTTGCCCGGGTCGATCAGCACCCGGGTGCCGCGCACGTCCAGGTCCAGGCAGGCGTGCCCGCGCTTGGTGATCCTCATGTCCGCTGAGCCTAATCCGGTCGATAGACCCCGGCAGCAGGAGGCGTGCCGCGGCCGCCGAGGGCACCGCATCCCACGTGCCAGGATGGTGTGCCGTGACCGATGACGCATCTCTCCTGACCGGTTTCCGGCTGCGCAACCACGAGCAGCATCTGGGTGCCTACGGCATCCATCTCTATCGCGAGGGCCGGGAGGACCTGGAGCACCGGTTCCGGTCGGACGACCGGGTGAACATCTACTCCGGGTCCAAGACGTTCACCGCGCTGGCCATCGGTATCGCGGCCGATGAGGGTCTGCTGCACGTGGACGAGCCGGTGGTCGGTTTCTTCCCCGATCTCTCGCACACCGACGGCCTCGAGGCCGTGCGCGTGCGGCACCTGCTGCAGATGACCTCGGGCAACCCGGTCACCTGGTTCGAGCCACCGGCGCAGGCGCCGCAGGACGTGCTGGGCACCTGGTTGTCCACCGAGCCGGTGCGCCCGCCCGGGGAGCGGTTCGAGTACTCCAACGCCGCCACCTATGTCCTCGGCCGGGTGGTGCAGGCTGTCTCTGGCAGCGATGTGCGCGACTACCTGCTGCCGCGGCTGTTCGACCCGCTAGAGATCGTCAACCCGCAGTGGTTGCGTTGCCCGCTCGGGTTCAGCGAGGCAGCGAAAGGACTGCACCTGACCACGGGCGAGTTTGCCAGGCTCGGTCGGCTGCTGCTGCAGCGGGGCCGCTGGCGAGGTTCCCAGCTGGTGCCTGCCGAGTACGTGGACGCGATGCACACCGATGTGGTGCCCACTGCGGACACGATGGCCGACCCGGAGTCGGCCGCCGGATACGGCTACCAGGTGTGGCAGTGCACCCAGGAGGGGGTCTGGCGCGCCGACGGCAGGTACGGGCAGTTCTCCGTGGTGCTGCCCGCCCAGCGGTCGGTGGTCACGATCACCGCGCACAACGAGGGCGTGGCGAACGACCTGCTCCGCGCCGTGTGGGCGGAGATCCTCCCGCTGCTACCGACGGCGGGCTGACCTGTTCAAGAGTTGCGCAGCGCCGAGACCAGCTCCTTCTTCCGCATCGTCGAGCGACCCTCGACGCCGATCTCCGCGGCGCGCTTGCGCAGCTGGTCCACGGTCCAGTCCTCGTACGAACCGGACCTTCCGCCCTTCTTGCCCACCTTGGAGCGGGACGACCTGGCGGACTGGTTGGCGATCCGCGCCGACTTCTGCTTGGAGTTGCCCTCCTCCCGAAGATCTTCGTAGAGCTTCTTGTCCTTGACGCTCGGTCCAGGGGTCCTCTTGCCGGGCATGGGATGCTCCTTCCTGGCTTGCTGCCGACGGATGGGGTGCGGGCGGCAGCGAACCTCCAGCCTCACACGGTCCAGGAGATGGCGCACCCGCTGGCAGGTCCGCTCCCGGGGAGATGGTCGGGCCGCCACCGGGAAATCGTCTGGCCGTCGCCGAGGCCGTCCGTCTAGGTTCAGCAGCATGACCGAGCTCGACCCGCTCTCCGAGACCACGATCGCGCCCGCCGACGCCTACGCCGCCAACCGGGCGAACTGGGACGACCGTGCCACAGTGCACGCGGCCAGCCGCGCCTACGACCTCGACGGGCTGGTGGCCGACCCGTCCCGCATCTCCAGCGTGATCGCCGACGACCTTGAGCTGCTCCGCCCCCACCTGCCGGGCGCCGCGGACTCCGACCGCCCGCTCGCCGGCCTGGACGTGTGCCACCTGCAGTGCCACATCGGCACCGACACCCTCTCCCTGGCCCGGCTCGGCGGCCACCTGACCGGGGTGGACCTGTCCCCGCAGTCGCTGGCCATCGCCCGGGACGTGGCGGCCCGCGCCGGAATGGACATCCGCTACGTGGAAGCGGAGGTGACTGCGGCTGCCCCGGCGGTGGCTGCCACGTTCGACCATGTGCACACCTCGATCGGCACGATCTGCTGGCTGCAGGACCTGACCGGTTGGGCCCGCACGGTGGCGGACCTGCTGCGCCCGGGCGGCACGTTCTTCTTCCGGGACCAGCACCCCATCCTGGCGACGCTCGATGACACCGTGAGCGACGCCGTCGTGCCGGGGTACCGGTACTTTGCGATGCCGCCGGGTCATGCCTGGACCTATGCGGATGGCATCACGTACACCGACGGCGACACCTCGCAGATCTGCGCGCGGCGCAACTACGAGTGGCCGCACCCGGTCGCCGAGATCCTGCAGGCGCTGCTGGACGCCGGGCTGGAGCTGGTGGCCATCGGCGAGCACGACCGGCTGCCGTGGCAGGCGCTGCCGCTGATGGTCGCCGAGGACGGTGCCTTCGTGCTGCCCTCGCCGTGGCGGGACCGGGTGCCGCTGGCGCTGAGCCTGGTGGCGCGCAAGCGCTGAGCCGCGCCGCCCACCCCGCAAGGTCAATAGAACCCGGGCACCGGTGACCGAGTTCTAGTGACGTTGCGGGGTCTGGTGATCGCTGCTCAGCCCAGCAGCAGCACCAGGTACGCAACAGTGCCGGCCGCCACCACCACCGCACCGGCAGCCACCCAGGCCCAGAGCACGGGGCGGCGCCAGCAGGTCACCAGCCCGACCACCCAGATCAGCAGCCCGGCACCGCAGCCGACCAGCGCGACCACCGGCGCACGCCAGTGCATGCTGTAGGGGATGTCGCTGGCCGGCAGCAGATGGGTGCCGAGCACTGCACTGACCGCGAGCAGCACCGCCCAGGTCACCGTTGCCCCCATCATCGGGAACAGCAGCGAGCGGGCGAAGATCGCCGACAGCGGCGAGCTCGGTCCCGGCGCCGGGGGCGGGATGGGCTGGCTGGGGTCGGGGTAGGTCCGGCGCACCTCCCCCGGTTCGCTGCCCGGCGGAACAGCCATGGGCTCAGTCTCGCAGAGCCTGGCCGCCGGTGGCCGGGTCAGCCCATCGACTTCGCGCCGTCGAGCGCCTCGCGGATGATGTCGGCGTGCCCGGCGTGCTGGGTGGTCTCGGCAAGGATGTGCAGGATGGCACGCCGCGCGCTCCATTCGGCGTCCATCGGCCAGGGCGTCTTCGGCAGCTCGCGCACGGTGTCCAGCGTCGGCAGCTCCCGGATCCGCGCGTCGGTGGCGGCCGCGGCCCGTTCGTGCTCGGCGAGGACGCCGACCAGCGTGTCCTCCGGCTGCATGGTGGCCTCGGCGCCGAGCTCGGCGAACTCCTCCGGGGTCCAGTCGATGAAGTCGCGGCCGTCCTTGGCCAGCGCCGCCTTCCCGGCGACCAGGAAGTCGCTCCAGCTGCGCTCCACCTCGGTGAGGTGCTTGATGATGTCGCCGAGGCAGAATGCGCTCGGGGTGGTGCGCCGGCGGACCTGCTCCTCGGTGAGGTCGCGGGTGGTGTAGCGCAGGAAGTGCCGGGCATGAGCGAGCGCTGCGATCAGGTCCTCCCGCTCGACGGCGGAGCTCACCGGGATCTGGTCGGTGGCGCCGTGCGCGGAGGTCGGGTGGGTCTGGGTCTCGGTGGTGCTGGTCATCGCTGGTTCCTCTCCTTCGTCGGTACCTCCACGCTAGGAACTATTGGTGCCAGTTTCGGTCACCAATCGAGACTGGGGCGTGCCAGCATGGCTGCATGGCTGACACCACCGTGCGCATCCTGCAGCTGCTCGCCCTGTTGCAGAGCCACCGCTACTGGTCCGGGCAGGAGCTCGCCGACCGGCTCGGCGTCTCGTTGCGCACGCTGCGGCGGGACGTGGACCGGCTGCGCGAGGTCGGCTACCCGATCGATGCCGAGCGCGGGGTCGGTGGCGGCTACCAGATGGCCCCCGGTGCGGCGATGCCGCCGCTGGTGCTGGACGACGACGAGGCGGTCGCGCTCACCGTCGGCCTGCACCTGGCAGCCCAGGCGACCGTGTCCGGGATCGCCGAGAGTGCCGTCGGGGCGCTGGCGAAGGCGATCCAGGTGATGCCACGGCGGCTGCGCCGCCGGGCGCAGGCGCTGCGGTCGGCGCTGGTCAGCCCGGGGCCGGTCCCGGCCGGCCCGGAGGCCGACGCGGAGACGTTGCTGCTGCTGGCGCAGGGATGCCGGGACCAGGTGCGGGCTGAGCTGGAGTACGTGGACGCGGCAGGGCGCGGGAGCGAGCGCACGGTGGAGCCGGTGCAGCTGGTGGTCGTCTCCCGGCGCTGGTACCTCGTCTGCTACGACGGCGACCGGGCAGACTGGCGCAGCTTCCGGCTGGACCGGATGGGTGCAGTGCGTCTCACCGGGACACGGTTCGCCCCGCGGGCGGTGCCCGGTGGTGATGCGGCGGCGTTCGTGCAGCGCAACCGGGCGCGTTCTGCAGGTGGGGCCGAGCTCAGTGCCGGGCTGGCGACTCCGGCGGTGCGGGCGCGCGAGAGCATCGGCCGGTGGGCGGAGGTGACCGAGACCGCCGCCGACCGGTGCCGGGTGGACTTCGCCGCGACCACACCCGAGTGGGCGGCGTTCGCCCTGGCCGCCTCCGGAGGACGGGTGGAGTGGGCAGAGCCGGCCGAGCTCCGGGACGTGCTCGCCGACTGGTCGGACCGGCTGGGTTCAGCTCAACAAGGTCACTAGGAAGCGGTCGCCGGTGCCCGATGTTGCTTGACGTTGTGCGCCTGCCGCCGAGGGCAGGCAGCGTCAGTGCTCGTCCGGCTTGGCACGGAGCAGGTCGGCGACCTCTTCCTCCGGCCGGGGCGGGACGGTCTCGTCCTCCTCGAGCATGGGCACATCGTCCCGGTGGGCTGCAGGCTCGGCTGGCGACGACATCGTGACCTCCTCACTCAGGTGCTCGCACCCTAGCGCGCCGCGCGGCAGATCGCGCGGGATCGGCGGCCCACCGGCTGGCAGGACCGGCCCTGCGCCGGCGGGGACTGCGAGGACGGCGAGGCCGGCGGGGACGGCGACGAACACGCAGCCGCCGAGCCCGCCCGGGCGAACGATCGCCGGGCGGGCTCGGCCTCCTGGTTATCGGGAGTGCTCAGTGCTACCGGATGTGCTCAGTGCTACCGGAAGTGCTCAGTGGCTCATACTTCGCCGAGGGAGACAGTGGAGAAGGAGGGCCGGTTGGTGGGCGGCAGCTCCAGCCCCTGGACCTGTGACCCGTAGGCCACGTTGTTCATCAGCTCGGCGGGAAAGATACCGGGGGCCTCCTCCCAGAGGATGTCGTTCGCCTGTCCGTACAGCTCGAGCCGCTCGTCCGGGTCGAGGGAGTTCCGTGCCTGACCGAGCAGGTCGTCCACCTCCTGGTTGCAGTAGCCGAGCCGGTCGGCCTCACAGGTGTACAGTCGGTTCAGGGTGAAGTCCGCATCACCGGTCGCGGTGGTGTTCGTCTGCAGGTTCAGGTCCCAGTTCATCGACCCGAAGTCCTCCAGCCAGGCAGCACGCTCCTTCTCCAGCGGCTCGATCTCGATGCCCACCTCGGCCCAGGCCGAGATGAACGCCTGCCCGAGCGAGCGGATGTTCGGACCACCCTCTCGGGGCCACTGCATCGATGCCTGGAAGCCGTCGGCGTACCCCGCATCCTCGAGCAGCTCGCGGGCCAGCTCTGGGTCGTACTCGTAGACGCCGTTGTCGGTGGCGCCGAACGCAGCCTGCGGGATCGGCGCGGTCGCGGGAACTGCGCCGTCACCGTAGAGGTCGGAGACGATTCCCTCGACGTCCACAGCGTGCCACATCGCCTGGCGCACTCGGACGTCGTCGAACGGCTCCTCGTTGTTGTTGAACCAGATGAAGTAGTAGATGTAGCCGGCGTCCTGGAGGAGCTCGATACCGTCCTGCCCCTCGATGCCGGACATCTGGTCCGGCGGGATGGAGGAGACCACGTCGACCTCACCGGTCTCCAGCGCCGTGATGCGTGCTGCGATCTCCGGCATGTTGACCATCTCGAGAGTGTCCAGCGTGGCCGGTTCGCCCCAGTAGTCCTCGTTCTTCGAGTAGGTCACGTGGTCGTCTGCGACGTAGTCCTCGACGACGAACGGGCCGGTGCCGACCGGGGCCGACCAGTAGGCGTCGTCGTCCATCTCACCAGCCTGGCCGATGAACACCAGGGACATCGAGGCCAGCAGGGTGCCGAGCGGTTCGCTGGTCACTATCGAGAAGGTGTGGTCATCGTCCGCCCGGGTCTCGGTCACCTCGTCGAAGAGCGGTGCGAGCGCCTTGTCCAGCTCGATCAGCCGGTCCAGGGAAGCCTTGACGTCCTCCGCCGTGAACGGTGTGCCGTCACTGAACGTGATGTCCTCGCGCAGGTCGAAGGTCAAGGTGAGCTCGTCGTCGGAGTACTCCCACGACTCGGCGAGCAGCGGCGCTGCTTCCCCGTCGTTGTAGGTGACCAGAGTCTCCAGGGTCTGCTGGGCGGCGACCTGCGTGCCTTCCTCGGCCGGGAAGCTGTGCGGGTCGAGGGAGACCGGGAAGAACCCGGGGACATAGGTGAGCTCTTGCGGCACGTCCTCCCCGCCACCGCCGCCTTGGCTGGTGGTGGTGCACCCGGTCACGGCAAGTGCTGCCGCCATCATCCCGGCCGCCACTCCTCCGAATCTTCTGTATTTTCTGGTGATTCTCATGATCATCTCCTTTGATTGACGGTGTGCAGAGCGCGGGCTCAGTCCTGGGTGAGGGTGAGGGTCGCGGCCACCGGGTAGTGGTCGCTCGGGGCGATGCCGCGGTGGAAGAACTCGACGACCTCGCTGGCACGTGCGCGGACCGGTCCGCGCACGAAGATCCAGTCGATCGCCTTCCGCGGCGAGGCCAGTGGGGACAGGCGGGTGCCGATCTCCTCCGCGAAACCGCTGGGCACCACCGGATGCGTCACCGGCGAGTGCCGTCCGAGAGCGGTGAACGAGTCGATGAAGCCGCCGTTGCCGAGCGCCCAGCTCGGCGGGCCGATGTCGTTGATGTCCACGGTGAACAGACACGCACCATCGCCTGCCAGCTCGGCCAGCCGCTCGACGATCGCGCGTGCCTGCGGGGTCCGCTGGTTGATGCCGCTGTCCTGCTCCTGGCGGTGTCCGGGCCAGGTCAGGTGGGCCGTGCTGAACAGCACCGGGCCGGCAGCGCTGGCCAACCGGACCCAGAACAACCGGGCATCCGGGGAGAGGATCCCGACGTCGTCAGCACCGTGCTCGAGATGCTCGAACATGTCCCTGCGCCACCACAGGCAGCTCTGCGTGGACCACCCGGCGAAGTCGTCCTGGACGCGCTCGTGGTCGACCAGGGCAGCATCGATCACGTCCCGCGACCACGGTCGTTGCTCCTGGGTGGCGAGCAGGTCGGGCTGCCGCTTCCGGTAGAGGGCCTCGAGGGGTTCCCGCCGCTGGTCGGCGACGTGGTCGCCCCACAGGTTGTGGGTCTGGGCGACGAAGGTCGTGGTGGTCAGCGCCATGGGTCTCCTATCGGTCACCGCAGCCTGCTGCGGCGGTGTCGGTCGAGCGGTTGTAGGCGAGCAGGCCGGCCGGCCCCCAGGTGAGGCTGGTGACCGAGCAGTTGTCCGGCGAGCCGATCCGGTGGTGGCCAGGACTCGGCAGGCCCAGGGCGGCGGCTGCTGCGAGCCGGATCGGACCGCCGTGCGCGAAGACCACGACGACCGCGCCGTCCTGGTGCGCGGCCGCCAGGTCCTCGAGCGCGGCCACCACCCGGTGACGCGTCTCGGCGAATGTCTCCCCACCGCCGCGACGCAGGTCCTCACCGCGCGCCACTGCGGCCACGACGTCCGGTTCGGCACGTGCCACGTCCTCGAAGGTGCGCCCGGCCCAGCTGCCGACGTCGATCTCCCGCAGCCTGGGGTCGACCCGGGCGTCGTGCCCGGTCGCATCGAGGAACGGTGCTGCCGTGTCCCGCACCCGTGGCAGGTCGCTGCAGGCCACACCGTCGACCCTGGGCAGGGCTCGCAACCACAGGGCTGCTCGTGCCGCCTGCTCCCGGCCGGCCGCGGTCAGCCCCGAGTCCGCCTGCCCCTGGTACTTGCCCTCGGCGTTCCAGACCGCCTCGCCGTGCCGGACGAGGTGGAGGGTCGTGGTCATGCTGCACTCTCCTGGTTCCATGGACGCACCACCGGGACAGCCGCCAGGAGCGTCTTCGTGTACTCGTGCCGTGGGTCGGCGAACAGCTGCTCGGTGCCGGCGTGCTCGACCACCTGGCCGCGGTTCATGACAATCACCTCGTCACTGATGTGCCGCACGACGGAGAGGTCGTGGGCGATGAACAGGTAGGTCAGGCCGAGCTCGGCCTGCAGGTCATCGAGGAGGTTGAGCACCTGGGCCTGCACGGACACGTCGAGCGCGGAGACCGCCTCGTCGCAGACGATCAGCTTTGGGCGCACCGCCAGAGCTCGCGCGATGCCCACCCGCTGGCGTTGACCGCCGGAGAACTGGTGCGGGTAGCGATCGGCGTACTGCGGGTCCAGGCCGACGATCTCCAGGAGCCGCCGGACCTCTTCGTCCCAGTCCTGCGTGGGCAGCAGGTCCGGGTGGATGCGCCAGGCCTCGGACAGGATCTGCCGCACGGTCAGTCTCGGATTCAGGGCGGTGTAGGGATCCTGGAAGACCATCTGGATGTCCCGGCGGACCGGACGCATCTCGCGCGCAGACAACCCCACCAGCTCAGTGCCTTGGTACTCGATGGAGCCCGCTTCCGCATGTTCGAGGCCGATCACGGTCCGGGCGAGCGTGGACTTGCCCGATCCGGACTCTCCCACCAGCCCGACGGTCTGGCCGCGGGCGATGTCGAAGCTCACCCCGTCGACAGCCCTGACCTCGCCGATCTTCCGGCGCAGCAGGGCCGACCGGATCGGATAGGTGGTGACCAGGTCGCGGACCCGCAGCAGTGGGTCAGCCATGGCTGAGCACCTCCTCGGTGAAGTGGCAGGACGCGGCCTGGTCCGGTGCCCACCCGGCGGGGTGGCGCAGCTCGGGCACCTCGTCTCGGCAACGCTCCTGGGCGTAGGGACACCGCGGGTGGAAGCGGCAGCCCTGCGGGAAGGCCAACGGGTTGGGCGGCGCCCCGGCGATCGGCGTGAGCCGGGCTCCGCCCTGGTCCTGGGGGATGGAGGCAAGCAGGCCCTCGGTGTACGGGTGCGCCGAGTGGTCGTAGACGTCGCGGATCCGCCCGTGCTCTGCCACTCGACCCGCGTAGAGCACCACCGCACGGGATGCGACATCCGCCACCACGCCCAGGTCGTGGGTGATCAGCAGGATGGCCATACCTCGTTCCTGCTGCAGGTCGCGCAGCAGGTTCATGATCTGTGCCTGCACGGTGACGTCAAGCGCGGTGGTCGGCTCGTCAGCGATCAGCAGGTCGGGACCGAGGCTGAGCGCCATCGCGATCATGATCCGTTGCCGCTGCCCGCCGGAGAACTGGTGCGGATAGTGGTGCATCCGGTGCTCGACGTCCGGGATGCCGACCCGGTGGAGCAGCTCGAGGGCCTGCGCGTTCGCCTCCCGACGACGCAGGCCGAGCCGGCGGCGCAGCGGTTCGGCCACCTGGTCGCCCACGCGGAAGACCGGGTTGAGCGAGCTCAACGGATCCTGGAAGATCATCGAGATCCGGGTGCCGCACAGTGCCCTGACCTGCTGTGGTGGCAGCGCGGTCAGCTCCTGACCGTCGAAGTGGATCTGTCCACCGACGATCCGTCCGGCGGGCTGGGGCAGCAGTCCCATGATCGCTTGTGCGGTCACTGACTTGCCGCTGCCCGACTCACCCAGCAGTGCGAGGGTCTGGCCGTGCTCGACCTCCAGGCTGACGCCGTCGAGGGGCCGGACCAGACCGTCCCGGGTGGAGAACTCGACCTGAAGACCCTCGATCGAGAGCAGGGCGGTGGGCATCACAGACTCCTCAGCTTCGGGTCGTACCGGTCACGCATCGCGTCGCCGAGCAGCCCGCAGGTGAGCACGAGCGCAGCGAGGGCGATACCGGGCAAGGTGGAGATCCACCAGGCGTCACCGAGGTAGTCACGACCGTTGGCGATGGTGGAGCCCCAGCTGGGTACGTCGGTAGGCACCCCGAGGCCGAGGAAGGACAGCGATGCCTCGGCCAGGATGACGTGCCCGAGCTCGACCGTGGCGACCACCAGGATCGGTGCGACGCAGGCGGGGAAGATCGTCCGCAACGCCAGGTGCAGGTGGCCGGCACCCAGGGTCCGGGCCGCGTCCACGTACTCGCGGTTCTTCACCGTCAGCACCTGACCGCGGGTCACCCGCGCGAAGGTCACCCAGTTCGTGATCGCGAGGACGACGATGACGTTGACCACGCTGGGACCGACCACCGCTGCGATCAGGATCGCCAGCAGGATCGAGGGGAAGGAGAGCTGGATGTCCGCCAGCCGCATCAGGACGGCGTCGACCCAACCGCCCCGGTACCCGGCAACCAGGCCGACTGTGACGCCGATCAGGCCGGCCAGCAGCAGCGTCCCAGCACCCACGGTGATCGAGACCCGGGCGCCGAGCATCATCTGGCCGAGGATGTCCTGACCCACCTGGTCGGTGCCGAGCAGCGCCAGGCCTTGGGAGGTGGTGCTGCCGGGAGGGGCCAGCCGGTCCTGGGTGAAGGTCTGCACCGGGTCGTACTGGCGCAGCATCGGACCGACGATCGCCACCAGCACGTAGCCGGCGACGATCACCAGGCAGGTCACGATGCGGCCTCGGCCGGCAGCATTGCCGCCGCGGCGCTTGACGGTGTCGAAGGCGGAGGCCACCTCGCGCTCGACACCGGCGGTCTCTGTGGTCATCGGGTCACCAACCTCACTCGCGGATCCAGATAGCCGTAGAGGACATCGACCAGAAGGTTCGCGAAGACGAAGCCGGCGGAGATGACCAGGATCGAGGCCTGGACCACGTTGTAGTCACGTTGGCCGATCGACTCGATCAGCAGCCGTCCGATACCTGGCCAGCTGAATACCATCTCCACGATCACCGAGCCGGCGAGCAGTCCACCGAACTGCAGACCCACGATCGTCACGATCGGTATCAACGCGTTTCGGATCGCATGCGGAAAGATCACCACGCGTTCGGAGAGCCCCTTGGCTCGCGCCGTCTGGATGTAGCCCTCGTGGATGACCTCCAGCAGTCCGCTGCGGGTCATCCGGATCAGGATCGCCAGCATCGGCATCGCCAGGGTGATGGCGGGCAGGACCATGTGCGCCGGTGTGCCGGTACCGCCGCTGGGCAGCACGTGCAGCCCGCGGGCGAAGACCAGGATGAACACGATGCCGATCCAGAAGGACGGCAGCGACTGCGCCAGCAGCGACGCCACGGAGACGATCCGGTCGGTGATCCGGTTTACCCGCAGCGCTGCGAGGACGCCGAGCAGGATGCCCACGACCAGTGCGATGACCAGGGCGACGATCGCCAGCTCCAACGTCGCCGGCAGCTTCTCCAGGACCAGCTCGAAGGCGTCTCGCTGCTGCCGGTAGGAGTCCCCGAAGTCGAGCCGGGTGAGATCGCCCAGGTAGCTCAGGTACTGCGACGGCAACGACTCGTTCAGGCCCATCTGCTCGCGCAGCGCCTCCACCTCCGCCTCCGTGGCATCGGAGCCGAGGATGAGCCGTGCTGGATCTGAGGGGATCAACCGGAGCACGACGAAGATGATCGAGACCGCTCCCCAGAGGATGAAGACAGAGAACACCAGCCGTCGGGTGAGGTACGCGCCCATCAGCCCTCCTCGACTGGACACATCGTCATGCTCGTCATGTTCTTCCTCGAACGTCTCCTCGGTCACATTAGCGTTCATGCAGTCTGGCATCGCACCGCTCACCGGTCAACACTTCGCCGGATTATCGGCTTTGACCTGCAGTAATACCGCCCCTCGCGCGAGACGACCGACGATGTCCGCTTCACCATCCTGCGAGCAGACTGCCCCTTGCACCGACCAGGTCATTAGCGCTAATGTCTGTCATCACGGCTTCCGCCGATGATGAGAACTGACGCCCCTGCGGGCAAGAAGGAGTGTTCAAAGGTGACCTCGGTCGATACCGCTGCACTGACCTCGGCGATGCGCAGCGCAATCCGCGCCTCCGACGTCCGCCTGTCCAAGTACAACCCGTTGCCACGCATCCTCACCCTCGACGACTTCAACGAGGGCACGAACGGTTGGACAGAGCTGATCGGCAACTTCAACGGTCGCGGTGACCTGGACACGGTCGATGCGCACATGCGCGACTTCCGGCCACCTCAGCTGTCCAACGCGACCTTCTTCGACACCGGCACCCATGGTGCGATGACCGGCACGTACTCGCTCAAGCTGGCCACGCGCCCCTATCCGGGACACACCTCCACGGCGATCCGGCGGTTGACGATGGCGAACCGCGGGCTGCTGCAGATCGAGGCGTACCTCACCTACAAGGCCGAGGCCCAGCTCGGCGGCGACGAGTCCGAGGACCGGTACGGCGAGGTGGCCTGGGACGGCAACCTGCACCCGTCCGAGGCGCAGTTCGGGGCGTTCACCGTCGCCACCGACCTGTGTGGGGACGGCGGGGTCCGCTACCACACGGTCGCGCGGTTCCAGAACACCGACCAGGACGGGAAGCTGGTGCGCCGGCTCAGCTATCCGCTGGTGACC
Source organism: Ruania sp. (assembly GCA_035303065.1). Lineage (GTDB taxonomy): Bacteria > Actinomycetota > Actinomycetes > Actinomycetales > Beutenbergiaceae > Ruania. Next base: position 540 of record DATGRZ010000026.1, on the reverse strand, counting down.
GAGCCGACTCCGAAGGAACACCTCGAAGGGAAGTTCGCCCTGCCGTACGCGGCGGACTTCACCGCACCAGACCCGGATGACTGGCGCTATCTCGGCGAGCCGATCGAGATGTGCTTCAACGAGGTGCCCACCAAGGTCAACTGGCACTACCTGCGCTGGCTCATCGACACCGAGAGCCGCACGAACGTCGAGTTCCAGCTCAACGACCGGCTGATCGACATGCGCGATGTCCCCGTACCCGCCTACGCCGAGCCGTACGAGTCGCTCGACAACCTGCTGAACTTCTACTTCTCCGTCCGGACGTTGTCGGGCGTGCGGAACTTCCTCTACCTCGACTCCGTCGTCATCTCGGCCGATTGGTGATCTCAAGATGCTGCAGTCCCAGACCGCGATCCTCGAGCGGAACACGACCTTCTCCGGCGACTTCGCCACCGAACCTTTCGAGACCGGGTGGGCACGCGAGGCCCGCTGGTTCGTCCAGGTGCTCTCCACCGACGGCGACCCGGACGTCCAGCTCACCACCCAGGTCTCCCCCGACGG
>DATGRZ010000025.1:0-3913 GCA_035303065.1 Ruania sp. | reverse complement strand
CACCGGCAGATCGCGATGGTCACCGAGTTCACCCCGCACGAGTCCACCCAGGACCGGCTCCGCGGCTACCGGCGCGCGATCCGGGCCGCCGGGCTGCTGCCCGTGGTGCTGGAGGAGCCGGACCCGGCGTCGGCCGAACTGTTCGGGACCATCGCTGCGCACCGCATCACCGCGCTGCTGGCCACCTCCGACCTGGCCCGACCCATCAGGGACACAGCGCTTGAGCGCGGGCTGGCCGTGCCGGGCGACCTGTCGATCGCGCGCCTCGGCGACCCGGAGCAGCGCGACCCCGGGGAGGTGGCCTGGTCGGGATTCACCATCCCGCGTCAGCAGATGGGCATCGAAGCGCTGCGCATCGTGCTCGGCCAGCTCGGCTCACAGCACGGCCTCGCCGCAACCACCACCTCCGCGGGTGCAGCCGCGACCGAGACCACCGCCACGAGCCTCTCGACCGGACCCTCGTCTGAGTCTGCGACCGCGCCCGCCGGCGCCGAACAGATCCTCATCCCGTGCGAGCTCGTCGACGGCGAGACCATCGCTCCTCCCACCACGGGAGGACCCCACCCCACCGCCAAGGAGAACGCCCCAGCATGACCCCAGTGCACGACGAGAACACCGAGATCCTGATCGTGGGAGCCGGACTGGGTGGTGTGGCCGCCGCCCTGGCCGCCGCTCGCCGGGGCGCGCGCGTGGTCCTCACCGAGGAGTTCGACTGGATCGGCGGCCAGTCCACGTCCCAGGCGGTCCCACCGGACGAGCACCCGTGGATCGAGGACTTCGGCTGCACCCGCTCCTACCGGCAGTTCCGGGATGGCATCCGGGACTACTACCGCCGCGCCTATCCGCTCACCGATGCAGCCCGAGCCCGCGCCGACCTGAACCCGGGCGCCGGGTGGGTGAGCAAGCTCTGCCACGAGCCGAAGGTCGCCCTGGCGGTGCTGGAGGAGATGCTCGCCCCGTTCACCGCCAGCGGCCAGGTGCGCCTGTACACCGGCCTGCGCCCGACCGGGGCGAGCGCACAGGACCAGGTGATCTCCGCCGTCGAGCTGACCCATGTGCGCACCGGCGACAAGCGCACGATCCGGGCACAGTTCGTGGTGGACGCCACCGAGACCGGTGAGCTGCTGCCGCTGGCAGGTATCGAGTACGTGACCGGGTTCGAGTCCCGCGCGCAGACCGGTGAGCCGAGCGCACCAGAGCAGGCGCAGCCGGACAACGTGCAGGCGTTGAGCATCTGCTTCGCCGTGGAGCACGTCGCAGGCGCCGACCACACCATCGACAAGCCGGAGCAGTACGAGAAGTGGCGCAGCGTGCAGCCGGACTTCTGGGGCGGCCCGCTGGTCAGCTGGACCGCACCTCACCCGCGCACCCTGGAGATCACGCACCGGGTGTTCGAACCGAACCCGGGCGATGATGTGCTCGCCGTGGATGCGGACCAGAGCAAGAACCCCGGCGACACGAACCTGTGGACCTTCCGCCGCATCATCGCTCGCGACCTGCACACCGACGGTGCCTTCAGCAGCGACGTCACGCTGGTGAACTGGCCCAGCATCGACTACTTCGAGGCCCCCGTGCTGGACGTGCCGCAGGAGGTGGCCGAGCAGCGGCTGGCCGATGCCAAGCAGCTGAGCCTGTCGATGCTGTACTGGATGCAGACCGAGGCGCCGCGCCCCGACGGTGGTCGCGGCTGGCCGGGTCTGCGGCTGCGCCCGGACCTGATGGGCACCGACGACGGTCTGGCGATGGCGCCCTACCACCGCGAGGGCCGGCGCATCCGCGCGCTGGAGACGATCACCGAGCAGGACGTCTCCCCGGCCGCCCGTGGCGAGGACACTGCCCGGCGCTACCCGGACAGCGTGGGGGTGGGCATGTACCGCATCGACCTGCACCCCTCCACCGGCGGGGACAACTACATCGACGTGCCCGCCGCCCCGTTCCAGATCCCGCTCGGTGCGCTCATCCCCCGCGGTGGGGGCAACCTGATCGCCGGGGCGAAGAACATCGGCACCACGCACATCACCAACGGCTGCTACCGGCTGCACCCGGTGGAGTGGAACATCGGCGAGGCCGCCGGCGCGCTGGCGGCCGCCTGTGTGCAGCAGGGCACCACACCGGCAGCCGTGCACGCCGACCGGGCCGCGGTGTCCGCGTTCCAGGAGCTGCTCGTGGCCGATGGCTTCGAGCTCGACTGGCCCGAGGGTGTCTTCGCCTACTGATCCCTGTACTGACCTCGCGCGCCTCGCGCACCCGACAACGAAGTCCCGGCGACCCCGCCGGTCCACCAAAGAAGGAGAAGTACCGTGCGACACCAACGCAGCATGCTGCTGACCGGGCTGGTCGCAGCCAGCGCCCTGACCCTTGCCGCCTGTTCCGGCGGCGGAGGGGGCAGCGGCGGCGACGACACCGCCGACGGGCCGGTCGACCTGCGGATGACGGTCTGGACCGCCTCCGAGGACCACCTGGAGCTGTTCAACGAGATCGCCGACGCCTACATCGCCGACCACCCGGACGAGGTCTCCTCGGTGACCTTCGAGACCGTGCCGTTCGACGACTACACCACCACGCTGACCACCCAGATCGCCGGGGGCAACGCCCCGGACCTGGCGTGGATCTTCGAGTCCAACGGGCCGGAGTTCGTCACCAGCGGTGCCTTGATGGACCTGAAGCCCACGTTCGAGTCCACTGATGGCTACGACCTGGACGAGGTGGACCCGGCCACGCTGGAGCTGTGGCAGCAGGACGACGGCCTGTACGCCTACCCGTTCTCCAACTCCCCGTTCGTGATGTTCGTCAACACCGACCGGATCGCCGAGTCCGACCAGGACAGCCCCGCCGACCTGCTCGCCGACGGCGAGTGGACCTTCGACGCCGCGCGGGACATCTCCGCGGCCTCGGTGGAAGAGCTCGGCGGTGCCGGGATGGTGGTGCGCGACTTCGACTACCAGATCTGGGCGAACCTGGCCACGGTCTGGGGCGGTTGGGGCGCCGAGCCGTGGAGCGCGGACGGCAGCACCTGTGAGTTCAGCTCGCAGGAGATGATCGACGCGCTCAGCTGGTACCACGACGCAGTCTTCGAGGACGAGGCGATCCCCGGGCCGGGCACCTCGGCGGACTTCTTCGCCGGCGACACCACGATGACGATCACGCAGATCTCCCGGGCATCCTCGCTGGACGGATCGTTCGAGTGGGACATCGTGCCGTTGCCGGCCGGACCTGCCGGGCAGCAGAACGTGGTCGGCCAGGCCGGGGTGGGTGTGCTCGCCAACGGCCCGAACCCGGAGGTGGCGGCGAACTTCCTCGCCTACTTCACCAACCCGGAGAACTCCGAGTCGCTGGCGCTGTACTTCCCGCCGCCACGCACCTCGCTGCTGAACCCGGACACCCTGGCTGAGGGCAACCCGGTGTTCTCCGAGGAACAGCTGGAGACCGTCGTCGACTCGATCACGGGCGCGACCACGAAGCCGGCGCACGCCAACTTCGCCCAGCTGGACACTGCTGTGCGCAGCGCCCTGGACCCGCTGTGGACCGCCGACGCCGACGCGGCCACCGTGGCCCCGGCGGTGTGCACCGACATCGAGTCCCTGCTGCAGGGCTGATGACCACCACCGCTGCGCCCCACGCGGACCGGCGCCCCCGCCGGTCCGCGTGGCGGCGACGTGATGCCGCGACCGGGTACGCGTTCGTGGCCCCGGCCGTGCTGGGCGCGATCGCGTTCGTGATCGGGCCGCTGATCGCCGTCGCCTGGTACTCCCTGCACGAGTGGAACGTGCTGGCGAACACATTCACGTTCGTCGGCGGCGAGAACTACCAGGCGATGCTGGACGACCCGGCCCTGCACGACTCGCTGCTGGCCAGCTTGTGGTTCTCCATCGGGGTGGTGGTGCTGAACCTGACCCTGTCGTTAGGGCTGGCG
>DATGRZ010000024.1:0-3207 GCA_035303065.1 Ruania sp. | reverse complement strand
CGAGGGGCGGGTGTTGGTGGCCGGCGGCGGGCTCGGTACCTGAGAACCTGGGGGAGTGAGCTTCCGCATCCTCGGCGTCGACCCCGGGCTGACCCGCTGCGGCCTCGGCGTGGTGGACGCCAGCCGCGGCCGCGCGCTGCGCCTGGTGGACGTGACCGTCGCGCGCACCAGCTCCGAGGAGGACCCGGCGCAGCGGCTGGTGCGCATCGGGGACGAGATCGAGGCCTGGATCACCCGGCTGTCCCCGGACGCGGTGGCCGTGGAGCGGGTGTTCGCCCAGCACAACGTACGCACCATCACCGGCACCGCGCAGGTGGCCGGCCTGGCGATGGTGGCAGCCGCCCGCGCCCAGATCCCGCTCGCCCTGCACACCCCGAGCGAGGTGAAGGCGGCCGTCACCGGCAACGGCCGCGCGGAGAAGGCGCAGGTGCAGGAGATGGTCCGCCGGCTGCTGGACCTGCAGCAGGCGCCCAAGCCCGCCGATGCCGCCGATGCGCTCGCGCTGGCGATCACACATGCCTGGCGAGCCCACGCAGTCGGGACCGCGCACGCGGCCGGCGGCGGGCAGCAGACCGCTGCGCAACGAGCCTGGGCCCAGGCGGAGACCCGCGCCCGGTCGGCGCGCCGCTACCCTCGCCGCACCGTCACCCGGTAACGTGACCGTAGTACAGATGTTCTCACGCGGAGGGATGGCACGATGATCGCATCGGTCTCGGGGCAGGTGGACCAGGTGGGCCTGGACGCCTGCGTAGTGGTCGCCGGTGGGATCGGTTACCGGGTGCACACCACTCCGGCAACGCTGGCGACCGTGCGTACCGGCGCGCAGGCCACACTGGCCACCAGCATGGTGGTCCGGGAGGACTCGATGACCCTGTTCGGCTTCGCCGAGGCCGAGGAACGGGACGTGTTCGAGCTGCTGCAGACGGTCAGCGGCGTCGGTCCGCGGCTGGCGCTGGCGATGCTTGCCGTGCACACCCCGGACGACCTCCGCCGCGCCGTGGCCGCCGAGGACATCAAGGCGCTGACGATGGTGCCCGGGATCGGGCAGAAGGGTGCAAGACGCATCCTGCTCGAGCTCGGCGACCGGCTTGGCCCGGCCAGCGACGCGACCCCGCCGGCCACCGCCGCGGCACCGGCTGGTGGCACCCGCACCGACGTGGTCACCGCACTGACCGGGCTGGGCTGGCCGGCGAAGTCGGCCGAGCAGGCGGTGGACGCCGTGCTCGCCGAGGCAGGTGACGGCGCGGACACCGCGGAGCTGCTCCGCGCGGCGCTGCAGCAGCTGGGTGGTAACCGCCATGGCTGACCCGGAGGACCGGATGCTGGCCGCCGAGGCGGACGAGCTGGACCGAGCGGCCGAGGCGGCACTGCGCCCCCGCCGGCTGGACGAGTTCATCGGTCAGCCGGTGGTGCGCGACCAGCTCTCCTTGGTGCTGGATGCTGCTGTGGCCCGCTCCCGCCCCCCGGACCACGTGCTGCTCGCCGGCCCACCGGGGCTGGGCAAGACCACGTTGGCGATGATCGTCGCCAGCGAGGTCAACGGTGCGCTGCGGATCACCTCCGGACCGGCAGTGCAGCACGCCGGCGACCTGGCCGCGATCCTGTCCTCGGTGCAGGAGCACGATGTGCTGTTCATCGACGAGATCCACCGACTGGCGCGCCCCGCCGAGGAGATGCTCTACCTGGCCATGGAGGACTTCCGGGTGGACGTGGTGGTCGGCAAGGGTCCCGGCGCCACAGCGATCCCACTGACGTTGCCGCCGTTCACCGTGGTGGGTGCCACCACCCGCTCCGGTCTGCTGCCGGCACCGCTGCGGGACCGGTTCGGGTTCACCGCGCACATGGACTTCTACTCCACCGAGGAGCTGGAGCAGGTCCTCACCCGGTCCGCCCGGCTGCTGGATGCCGACCTGCACACCGATGCCGCCGCCCAGATAGCGGCCCGATCCCGCGGCACCCCGCGGATCGCGAACCGGTTGCTGCGCCGGGTGCAGGACTGGGCGCAGGTACGCGGCACCGGTGTGCTGGACCTGGCCGCGGCGATGGCCGCACTGGAGGTCTTCGAGGTGGACCCACGTGGGCTGGACCGGTTGGACCGGGCTGTGCTGGACGCGCTGTGCCGCCGGTTCGCTGGTGGCCCCACCGGACTGACCACCCTGGCGGTGGCGATCGGGGAGGAGCCGGAGACGGTAGAGACAGTGGCGGAACCGTTCCTGGTGCGGGAGGGCTTCATGGCGCGCACGCCCCGTGGACGGGTCGCCACCTCCGCCGCGTTCGCCCACCTGGACCTACCACAGCCGGCGGGGCCAGCGACGCTCTGGGACTGACCCGGCTGAGGGCGATCCCGGACGCTTGTGTCCTTCGCTGGTAGGGTCCGGGTGGTTCGTCGCGCGTTCGATCTCACCTAGAATCGGGCGGAAGCCGATCTCAACGCACTGGAGTGTGCCCACTCATGGACCCCTTTCTCCTGATCATCCTGGTCGTCGGTCTCGGCGGCTTGCTCCTGCTGAACTGGCGCACCCGGAAGAAGCAGCAGGAGCAGCTCTCCTTCCGCGACCGGCTGCAGATCGGGCAGCAGGTGCAGACCATCGGTCTGGTGATCGGCACCATCACCGCACTCGACGGCGACCACGTGACCATCGAGACCACCCCGGGCACGCAGATCGTGTTCCACAAGCAGGCGATGGCTCGGCTGCTCGATGACGAGTCTGCACCGGAGTCCGACGAGGACTACCCGGACGGTGCTGTCGACGAGGACGCGGAGACGACCGCTGACCACGGCGCGGAGACCGAACGGGTCGAGGACGCCGTCGCGCGCAGCCCGGAGGTGCCCAGCGAGACACACACGAGCGTGTCCCCGGACTCCGGCGACGACGACACCCCGCGCAGCACCCAGAACTGACGTCCCGGCTCCGCCGCCGGCAGCACACGGAAGAAGACCCCGTTGGCAACTCGAACACGACGAGTGCGTCCGCTGCGCACTCTGACCGCCCTGTTGTTCCTCCTCGTCCTCGTCTATGGCGGCTTGGCGGCGAACAGCATGTGGGGCAAGGGCTCGATGTCGCCCGGGCTGGCGCTGGACCTGGAGGGCGGCACCCAGCTGATCCTCACTCCGAGCGCCGAAGGTGCCGAGATCACCGACACGCAGATCAAGGAAGCCATCCGCATCATGCGGCAACGGGTGGATGCCTCCGGTGTGTCGGAGGC
>DATGRZ010000023.1:0-10441 GCA_035303065.1 Ruania sp. | reverse complement strand
CACGACTACCTGCTTCGCCCTTGGAGCGGCACCTGGGTGCGGGACGCGCTCTTGGTGAGCGGCGCCGTCGTGCTGACCGCAGTGCTCGCCCAGGTGAGCATCCCGGTGCCCGGGTCGCCGGTGCCGGTCACCGGGCAGACGCTGGCGGTGATGCTGGTCGGGACCACGATGGGCATGCGCCGGGGCACAGCCGCGATGGGGCTGTACCTGCTGGTCGGGCTGGTCGGTCTGCCGGTGTACTCCGACGGCACCTCCGGTCTGCAGGTGCTGCTCGGCGCGACCGGCGGCTACCTGGTCGGCTTCGTGCTCGCCGCTGCGGTGATGGGCTGGGCGGCCGAGCGCGGCTGGGACCGCACCCCGCTGCGCACCCTGCTGCTCGGTCTCGGCGGGCAGGCGCTCATCTTCGGGGTGGGCGTGCCGTGGCTCGGGTTCGCCGCCGGGCTGGACCTCGCCGGTGCGGTGGCGGCCGGGTTCACCCCGTTCCTGGTCGGCGGAGTGGTCAAGGGTCTGGTGGCCGCTGCGGTGCTGCCGGCGGCCTGGCGCCTGGTGCGGGGCAAGCGGCACCGCTGAGTGCGCCCGACCACACCGACGGTGACCAGCCTGTGAGGACCGGGTAAGAGGCGCGTGATCATGCCGTTCTCGCCGGGTTCTGCGGGCTTTGGAGCCGTAGGATCTGCGGTGTGAACAGGCGAGTGCGACCGGGACCCTCGGCGCGTCGGAACCGGGCGGCGCGGTCGCTGCGCTCCGCGCGCCCGGGCGACCTGAGTGACCGGGCCGCGCACTCGAGCCTCCCGGAGGACCCGGCCGCGCACGTGGGCACCGACGAGCTGGAGGCCGCCGGGCTGGTCGACACCGACGGTGTGCCCTCCGCCGCCCCGGTCCCACCCCTGCGGGCCCCGGTCTCGCCGTCGCGGTCCGCGGCGCCGAAGCCACGCCGCCCGGACGCCCCGGGCCGGTTCCTGCGGGACAAGGCACGCCAGATGATGGTCGGCCAGGGTCCGCCGACCGTGCCGCTGGCGCGGTTCCGCCGGGACAGCGGGCTCAGCGCAGCGGAGGAACGGTCCGTGCTGGACCTCGTGCTGCGGGTCGGGGAGGCGATGATCGGCACCGGCGCCCCGGTCGCCGACGCCACTATCGACATGCTCCGCCTCGCCGACGGGCTCGGCGTGAAGAACCTCACTGTGGACATCACCTTCACCTCGGTGCACGCGACTATCGACCGGGACGACGACCCGGTCACCAAGGTGCGGGTGATCGCCGCGCGCACCTCCGACTACAGCCGCCTGACCGAGATCTCCCGGCTGGTCACCGACGTGACCGCCGGCGGCGTGGACATCCCCACGGCACACGCTCGCCTGGAGCACATCCTGTCCGCTCCCCATCCGTACAGCAGGCTCGTGGTCACCGCGGCGCTCGGGCTGATGGCCGCTGCGGTGGCGGTGCTGCTCGGCGGCGGCTGGGCGGTCTCGCTGGTTGCCGCGGGAACGACCATCATCATCGACCGGGCGATGCGGTTCCTGCGCCACCACGGGCTGCCCTACCTGTTCCAGCAGACCCTCGGGGCCGCGATCGCCACCCTGGTCGCGGTGCTGCTGCTGTGGGGCCAGGAGATCGTCGGCTGGGACCAGGCGTTGCTCCCGCCCTCCCTGGTGGTGGCCTCCGGCATCATGGTGCTGCTCGCCGGGCTGTCCGTGGTGGGCGCCGCAGAGGACGCGATCGCCGGGTTCCCGCTCACCTCGGCCGCCCGGGCCTTCGAGGTGGTGCTCTCCACTGTCGGCATCATCATCGGCATCGGGGTGATGCTCGCCATCGCGCAGCGGCTGGGCGTCACGCTCAGCATCGGGGACCTGGAGGCGCGCGGCGGAGTAGCCACGCTGGTGACGATGGCCGCCAGTGCGGTGATCGCCGGTGCCTGGGCGATCGCCTCCTACACCCGGGTGCGGGTGGCCGCGCTGATCGCCGCCGTCGGTGCGATGGCGTCGGCGATGTTCAGCCTGGTCTCCTACCTCGGTCTCAGCCCGGCGAGCGGCCCGTTCGGCACCGCGGTCGCGTCGTTCGTGGCCGCACTCACGGTCGGTCTGATCGCCGGCGGCCTGACCGACCGGCTACGGATCCCCTCGATGGTGCTCGCCGTCTGCGGGATCACCCCGTTCCTGCCGGGCCTGGCGATCTACCGGGCGATGTACAACATCGTCGACTCCGGTCACCTGGTAGAGGGTATGGACCTGCTGGTGCGAGCCGTCTCGGTCGGACTGGCGCTGGCCGCCGGGGTGACGTTGGGGGAGTTCCTGGCCCGGCCGCTGGCCGCCGAGGCGGACAAGTGGCAACGGCGCATCCGTCGCCAGGCCCGCGGCACCCGGATCTGAGCCGTCCGCCGACCGCCGCCGCGCGAACAGCCTTGCCCTGCGTGACCCGCGCGCAGGCGAGTTCGCTCCCTCCTGGGCGCGCCCACTTTCGTCACCCGGACAACGAGCGCATGATGGGAGGACAGGACGACGACGAGGAGCTCTTCGTGCGGATCGTGGTCACCGGTGGTTCCGGGGGATTGGGTAGCAAGGTGGTGGCCCGGGTGCGCGAGCTCGGGCACGTGGCGATCCCGGCGAGCCGGCGGTGGGGCGTGGACCTGACCACAGGCCAAGGTCTGACCGCAGCACTGGTGGGTGCGGACGCCGTCGTGCACTGTGCGAGCAACCCGGTTCGCCCCGGACGCACCGACGTGGAAGGTACTGTGCAGCTGCTCGGCGCGATCGCAGCGATGCCGCAGCCGGCGCACCTGGTGCACGTCTCGATCGTCGGCTGCGACGACAACCCGCTGCCGTACTACCGGGCCAAGGTGCGCGCCGAGAATGCGGTGCTCGCCAGCGGGCTGCCGGTCACCGTGGTGCGTGCGACCCAGTTCCACACTCTGCTGGACACGATCGCCCGGATGGCCACGGTCGGCCGCACCCGCCTCGACCTGGACTTCGCCGTCCAGCCGGTCGACGTGTGTTGGTACGCCCGCGAGCTCGTGGACCATGCGCTGGGCACCCCACCGACCGGGCCGGTGCGCGCCCGCGAGATCGCCGGTCCGGAGCAGCTCACCGTGGCTGCGGCCGCCGAGGCTGTGCGTAGCAACGAGGGTCGGCCTGCCACCCGCGGCCTGCGGGTACCGACGGTGGGACGCACCCTGCGCGCGTTCGCCGACGGGTCGAACCTGCCCGGCCCGGACGCCCGCCTAGGTGGTCCCGGCTTCTCCGAGTGGCTGGCTCGTCCGGCGCGCGCCGCATCCTGAGCTGCTGCCCCTGACCTGCCACCGGGCCTCAACCGGTGACGAAGATCTGGTCCCCGGGCTGCACCTGCTCCTTGCCCACGCCCTGCAGCAGCAACCCCACGTTCTCGCCCGGTTCGGCGCTGTCCCTCAGCTTGCGGGACCTCTCGACCCCGGTGATCGTCGCGCTGGCGACCAGCTGGCCGGCGCGATGCACCGCGACCGGTTGCCCGATCCGGAGCGTCCCGCCGGCGACCGCCCCGGGGGCCACCACACCGCGCCCGGTGATGGCGAACACGTCCTCTACAGTCAGCATCGGAGTGCCGGATGACGCAGTGGGCGCCGGAGCTCCCGGTTCGGCTGGCGGTGCGGCTGCTGCCGGCGTCTCGGATGCCGGGGCGAACCGAGGGTCGTCGATGTGCTCGGAGGTCTTCTTCCTGCGCCAGAACACGGGGGCACGCTATCAATCCGCCGACGGCGGAGCCTCGCCCTGGTCCAGCAGCTCACCTCGGGCGTGGGTTCCGATGGCCGCCAGTGCGGCGTGGTCGTCGCTGCCGCCGAGCAGGACCGCGGCAAAGTTGATCGCCCAGGCGCGGGCCCGGCGCCAGGTGGCCTCGTCTGCACCGGTGGCGGCCGCGTACCGGTCGACGAACTCTGCTCGGCCAGTCGCGGTGAACGTCAGCCACGCGGTGGCAAGGTCGGTCGCCGGATCGCCGGCAGTGGTGTCGCCGAAGTCGATCACCCCGGTGAGCTGGTCGCCGGCGGCGAGCAGATTCAGCGGGTGTGGGTCGCCGTGCAGCCACAGGGGCGGACCACTGTGGGCGGAGGTGGTGACCAGCTGGTCGAACTGGTGCAGCAGATCGGCTGCACCGGCGAACGTGGCGGTCTCCAACCGGGTGCGCAGCACCGCGGCCCGCTCGGCCAGCGATACCCCGCGCACTGGGTTCGGGGGCGCATCGGTGTCGGCAGCCTGGTGCAGCGCGGCGAAGAAGCCGGCTAGCTGGCCCGCCCACACATCGCGCTGGGCCGGCTCCTGGTCGGCAGCCGGATCGCCGGGCAGCCACGGTGCCACCGTCCAGGCCCACGGGTAGTAGTCGGTCGGCACCCCGGTGCGCACCGGGACCGGCACCGCCACCGGCAGGTGCGCGGCGAGTCGGGGCAGCACCAGCTGTTCGTGCCCCACCAGGTCGGCAGCGGCGGCGCGGCGGGGGAGGCGCACCACCAGGTCCGCACCGAGCCGGACCATCGTGTTGTCCCACCCGCCTGCTGCCACCTGCATCGGCAGCTGGGCCAGGTCCGGATGCTGGTCGGTGAGCAGCCGGCGCACCAGCGGTAGGTCGACGGTCACCTCGGCGGCGGGCATCCGGGCCATGCGGGCTTCCTCTCCGGGATCGGTGGGCAGCCGCCCATCACACTATGCCGCTGTCGATGCGTCACGCCGGTCCTGTGCCGGCCCGCGGTGCTTCTGTGCTGGCGGCGCACTGCACTGGGCCATACCTGCTGCGCGCGGTCGACACCTGCTGCGCGCGGTCGATACCGCGGAGCACGACTGCGCGCTACCTGGCGCAGCAAGTATCGCTTGATTCGTTTCAAGCGGAGGGGGAGGGGGTGGCTTCGCCGGTGACCGGGGGCTGCGCAGACCAGGGGAAGGAGATCCACCGGTCGGTGCGCCGCCAGGTGTAGTCCGGTTCGATGATCGAACGCGGCTTGGTGTACAGCACCGCAGAGCGCGCCTCGCTAGGCAGGTGCGCGACCCGCAGCGGGGCGGGGCGTTCGGTGGAGGCTGCGCCGTCCGGCTCGGGGGAGGCCGTGCCCTCCCGGAGCAGGTTCATCACCACCTGGAGGGTGCGCCCGGAGTCGGCCACATCGTCCACCACGAGCACCTTCGCACCGGCGAGCACCGTGGTGTCCAGCAGCGGCGGCAGCACGACCGGGTCAGGCAACGTCTGCTCGATGTCGGTGTAGAACTCCACATTCATCGTGCCCATCGCCTTCACCCCGAGCGCATAAGCGATCGACCCGGCAGGCACCAGTCCGCCGCGGGCCACCGCGATCACCAGGTCAGGCATCCATCCGCTGGTGTGCACCGTCCGGGCCAGATCTCGGGCCGCCTCCCCGAACCGTTGCCAAGGGAGCACTTCCATCGCGGGAGGGGGCGTGGTCATGGCGACGACTTTACCGGCCCGGGCTACGGTGCTGTGGTGACTATTCGGCTGATCGCGACCGATCTCGACGGCACCCTGCTGGCCGATCCCACTTCGATCTCCGAGCGCAACCGTGCCGCCCTGGACGCGGCCCGGGCGATGGGCATCGAAGTGGTGCCGGTGACCGCCCGCCAGCCGCGGGCGCTGCGCCCGATCGCCGAGCTGGCCGGCTTCGCGGGCTGGGCACTGTGCGGCAACGGCGGGCACGGGCTGCACCTGACCACCGGCGAACGGCTCTTCGAGGCGCACCTGGAGGCCGCCACCGGACAAGCACTGGCCGCTGCGCTGCTGCGCACCTTGCCCGAGACGATGTTCGCCAGCGTGCGTGAGGGTGGTGAGGTGTTCGTAGCCCAGGATGCCTACGCCCGGTCGGCCACCTTCAGTGACCACAAGCGCGAACCGGCGGACATGGTGGTGGCGCCGTTGGCCGACGTGCTCGCCGAACCTAGCCTGAAGCTGATCGTGCGCCATGCCGAGCTCGGCAACGACGACCTGGTCGCCCGCATCCGCAGCCTCGGGCTGGACGGTTTCGAGCTCACCCATTCCGGTGCCCCGTTCGTCGAGGTGCTCGCCCCGGGGGTGTCCAAGGCGTGGGGGCTGCAGCAGCTGTGCACGCGCCTGGGCATCGACGCTGAGGAGGTGCTTGCCTTCGGTGATGCACCCAACGACGCCGAGATGCTCGCCTGGGCCGGGCGGGGTGTGGCGATGGCGAACGCCGCCCCGGTCACGTTGGCTGCCGCGGACGAGGTCACTGTCAGCAACCTCGACGACGGCGTCGCCCAGGTGATCGAGGCAGCGCTCACCGCTGACCGGGTCGGTCGCTGACCGGCTCGACCCGGCCGCCCGGCTCAGCGGTCGAAGGCGTCCTTGATCTTCTCGCCCGCCTTCTTCACGTCCGAGGCTGCCTGGTCCTTGCGGCCCTCGGCCTCCAGCCCCTTGTCGTCGGTGGCCCTGCCGGCCGCTTCCTTCGCCTTGCCTGCCGCGCCCTCGGCGGCGTTCTCGATCTTGTCACCCATTCCCATGGTGCCCTCCTGTGTCGCAGTGTGCGGTGAGGCCAGCCTGCGATGGTCGTGCGAGTGCCGCAACTGCAAGCGCACCCCGACACTGCTGCAAGCGCACCCCGGCGCTGACGTCACGTTCGTCACACCCATCGGTCGTGCCCAGGGAACTCGCAGCCGTACCGGGTAGGTTGGGATCCTCACGCACCAGTGTTGATGAAGGACTGAGGATGGCCACCCGAACCGTCACGATCGGATCCCCGGTGGGTTTGCACGCCCGCCCCGCTGCGGTGTTCACCCGTGCCGTGGAGGACACCGGGGTGAACGTGCGGATCTCCAAGGACGGCTCGGTCCCCCAGGACGCTGCCAGCATCCTCGGTGTGATGACGCTCGCTGTGGAACAGGGGGACACGGTCACCCTGCACGCAGACGGCCCGCGCGCCGACGAGGTGCTGGACCACCTGGCCGACCTGCTGGCGCAGGACCTGACCGCCTGACCGGCACCGACTTGGAGACGCATGGTGGCACGTGGTGAGCAGGTCGATCGTCGTATCCACGAGGCCGCGATGACCCTGTTGCGCGCCCACGGGCCGGCAGCGGTGACCGTGGAGGCCGTCGCCGCCCAGTCGGGCGTGGCTCGCACCACCATCTACCGCCGGCACAAGGACCGCAGCGAGGTGCTGGAGTCGGCGCTGAAGGAGATGGCGGCCGCGAACCCGTTCGTTCCGACCGACGACGTCTGGGCGGACATGCGTACCGCGATCGAGATCACCATCGCCACCTTCCTGCAGAACCGGGGTGTCGGGGTGTTCATGGGCCTGGTGCAGAGCGGCGACCCGGAGCTGGTCGAGCTGATCCGGGAGAAGCTGCTCCGGCCGCGGATGGAGCTGGGCGTGGCGCGGCTGCGCGCGGGGATCGCCACCGGACAGGTGCGTCCGGACGCCGATGTGGACACTGTGGCCGACCTGGTGCTCGGCGCAGTGGCGGCCCGGTTCGCCCATGCAGGTACGTTCCCGCCGGAGTGGATCAACTCAGTGGTCGCGTTGATGCGTCAGGCCCTCGAGCCCGACGGCGGAACGCGCGCGCCGTAGCCGTCTGCCCCTGCCTGCTGCGGCCGGGTGGGTGCGTGGCCCATCGCCGGGAGCCTGCCGCACCTGTCGGGCTCGGTCCGTCGTGAGCAGAGAGGGTTTGGCTCCGGTCACCAGGTCGGCGTAGGCTGGGACCGAAACGCTACAGTACATGTAGCGTTTCGAGACCGGGGCTCCGGTCGAGACCACCACCGGCCAATCGCAGCGAGGGCGGACCGTATGGCATTCGACATCGACAGGTTCGCGCGGGACTCTGTGCGCGTCGGGTGGGAAGACCTGGACCTGGAGGTGTTCCGTACCGACCCGTTGCCTCCGGAGTCGCTGCGCACCCTTCGGTACATGTGCGATGTGGAGTACCACACGGTCTGCTACCTGCGGGACATGCTGGTCACCCGGTCCCGGCGGGAGACCGAGGTGAACGCCTTCATGACGATGTGGAACCGGGAGGAGTTCTGGCACGGGGAGGCGCTGGCGTACGTGCTCTCCCTGCACGGGGTGACGGTCTCCTACGACGAGCTCAAGGCCAAGCGGGTCAAGCTGGGGTGGAAGGACCGGCTGGCACCGCTGAAGCAGTCGGTGATGTCCAACCTGGTGGGCAAGGACTTCGTGGCGGTGCACATGATCTGGGGAGCGGTCAACGAGTGGTCCGCCGGAGCCGCCTACAAGCGGCTCGCCGTGCTCGAGGGGCACCCAGGGTTGGCGGTGCTGCTGCGCCGGATCGCTGCGCAGGAGGCCCGGCACGTGGCCTTCTACGCCACCCAGGCCCGCGCCCGGCTGACCGACAACCCGAAGGCACAGAGGCTCGCTCGGCTCGCGCTGTCCTCCGCATGGCGACCGGTGGGGTCCGGTATCGCCTCGGACTCGGAGGTGACCCATGTGATGGGCCATCTCTTCGGTGGCGCCGCAGGGCGCAAGGCGATCAACGCGATCGACCGGCACATCGCCAAGCTGCCCGGGATGGAGGGGCTGACCATCGTCAGCGACTCCCTCGACGCCCGCGGTATCGCGGCATGAGGGGACCAGGGACAGGCACAGGGCGTGAGTGCGGCTCTGCCCCAACGGCGCGCACTGGAACACCCTTAGCGCATGGGAACCAGGCTGCACGGTGGTTCGAGCGCGCAAAGGGTGTTCCAACGCGGCGAAGGTGGAACGGCGAAGGTGGAGCTGAGCGGTGACCTTCGACGTCAAGGCCTACACGCGCACGCCGATCGACCTGCGCCCGGCGCACCTCGATCTGTCGGCGCTCGCGGACCTGGACGGTGCCACGCTTGCCGTCCTCGACTACCTCTGGCACGTCGAGCGCGGTGTGCTCGACCTGATGCGGGACGTCCTGGTCACCCCCACCCACGCCGAGTCGGAGGTGACCGCGTTCCTGGTGACCTGGGGGTATGAGCAGTACTGGCTGGCCCGGTCCCTGCACGAGGTGCTGACCACCAATGGTGGGCCGGAGGACCAGGGTGGGGACGCCGTCGTCGGCTCGGTGCTGCGCGCCTGGGACGAACGTGCCCGCCCGATGCTGAACTCGGTGCGCACCAACCTGCTCGGCGAGCAGGTGGTGGCCGGGCACCTCACCGCCGGCTGGCTGGACACGTCTGCCCTCGCACTGTGCTACCGCCGCCTGGCCCGAGTCGCCCCTGCCTGCTCGGCCCTGACCGAGGAGGTCCTGCCGATGAAGGAACGGCACCTGGACTTCTACGCCGCGCAACTGCGGGCCCGGGTCGGCGAGCCTGCCGCGGCCCGGCACGCCCGCCGTGCCGCCGGTTCCTGGCGCTGGCCAGGCACCCGGTACGCCGGTCACTCGGCGGTCCTCCCGGTGGTGGAGACGCTGCTGGCCGACCCGGCCGCACGAAGCGACGTGGCCGCCGTGGACACCCGGCTGCAGCGGCTGCTGGACGTGGCACCGCTCACACCTGTGCGCTCGGCACTGGGCCGATTCGTCCGCTGAGGCAACGACCGGCCCGGCTTCCGCGTACAGTAACCGGAGTGTCGGAGGATTTGAAGAACGCCCACGTCCTGGTGACGGGTGCGACCGGATTCGTCGGACAGGCTGTCGTCGAGAAGCTCCTGTCCGCCTACCCGTCGACCCGGATCACCGTGCTGGTCCGCCCCCGCGGCGCCCTCAGCGCACAGGCGCGAGTGGACAAGCTGCTCCACAAGCCGGTGTTCGCACCCTGGCGCGAACGCGTCGGTGCTGAGCAGGCCGAGGCTGAGGCAGCACAGCGGCTGACCGTGCTCGCTGGCGACCTGGAGGACGTCCCACCGCTGCCGGCCGACCTGGACGTGGTGATCCACTCTGCCTCCACGGTCTCCTTCGACCTGCCGATCGACGAGGCGTTCACCGCGAACGTCGGCGGTCCGGTGAACCTGTACCAGGCGATCGCCGCATCCGGCTCCGACCCGCACGTGGTGCATGTGTCCACCTGCTACGTCGCCGGCCTGCGCAAGGGCCTGGCCGAGGAGCGCAGCCTGGAGCACGACGTGGACCGGGAGGCGGAGATGGCTCGCGCGCTGGCCGCGCGCACCGGTGCCGAGTCCGCCTCCAGACGCCCGCAGCTGCTCGGCCGTCTGGTCGCCAAGGCCCGTGCCCAGCACCGCCGCGCCGGCGCCCAGGCGGTGTCCCAGGCCGCCGAGGAGGCACGCCGCGCGTGGGTGAACGACCAGCTCGTGGAGGCCGGCCGCACCCGCGCCACCTCGCTCGGCTGGCCGGACGTGTACACCTTCACCAAGGCGCTCGGCGAGCGGGTCGCCGAGGACCTCTGGGGCGCCGAGCACCGGCTCTCGGTGGTCCGCCCGACGATCATCGAGAGCTCGCTGCAGCACCCGTTCCCCGGCTGGATCGACGGTTTCAAGGTGGCCGACCCGCTGATCGCCGCCTACGGGCGCGGCATGCTGCCGGAGTTCCCG
>DATGRZ010000022.1:0-15990 GCA_035303065.1 Ruania sp. | reverse complement strand
CGACGGTGCGTGCCATGTCTCGATCCTGCCGTGCGACGAACCTGGATTCGACCATCCCGCTGCCGGACGGCCAGGCCGGCCTCCCGCAGGTCTGCCTCTGCTTCGGCGCGCGCTTCGGCGTCCTTGCCGGCCGCGCGCCATCGACGCACCAGGCGGTGCTCGTCGCCGCTGAGCTCGGGCCGGCCGTCCTGCCAGCGCCGGTAGTCGGCCTCGAACGGGTCGGCGGGCAGGTAACGGTAGCCGTGCTGCTCGAGCGCAGCCCGCAGCCGGTCGGCGCTGATGCTGTCTGCGTCCAGGCGGGCCAGCACTCCTCCGTCACGGTCCAGCACGACGGCGTCGCTCCCGTCCCGGTGCACGCTCGCCACGTCCGCGTGGTCCAGCCAGCCGTCCCGGTCCTTCTGCTGATACTCCAGGCCGCCGCCGTCCACGGTCAGCCGCAGGCCCTCGTGCGAGATCGATGCTGCCAGTGCTACCCCTGCCACCACACCGAGCACCAGCCCGACCGGCAGGCTCCAGGAGAGCGTGAGACCGGCCACCACCTCGATCAGCTGGTGCACGGGGATCGGCGTGCGCTCCAGCAGGGTGACCAGCCATCGCGCCAGCGGCCCAGCCACCACCCCCAGCACTGCGCCCAGCACCACCGCCCCTGCACCGAAGAGCGCTGGGATGGCGGCGGGCTGTCGTATGCGCGTCGGTTCCATCCAACAATAATAGAGTGACCACTCCATTAATTGCTAGGGCACGCTCAGGCTCGTCCCCGAGCGGGGAACCAGGGTCGAACCGGGGTGGTCCCTGATGGTCGGGCGCTCACCAGAGCGCCAGAGTGGATTCAGGCCCGCTGGAGGGGCGGGCCGCCCACTTTCCACAGGAGGATTCCGATGGCACTTCGACTGGTTCTCGCAGCTGCGGCGGTCGCCGCGGCTCTGCTCGGGCTCACCGGGTGCGGGTACCTGTCCGCCGGGCCCACGGAGACCGAGGATCGTCCGGTGCCCACCGGACTGTCCGAGGTGGTCCTGGAGGACACCGGCAGCCTCACCGTGGCCCCGGGCGACCCGGCGCTGCGCATCACCGCCGGTGAGAACGCGCTGAAGCGGATCACCTCCGCCGAGGAGGCCGATGCCCTGCACCTGACGGTGGGCCGCGGATTCTGGAACAGCCCCGGGCCGATCGACTACCAGCTCAGCCTGCCCGAGCTGAACGCGGTCACGATCGACGGCGCCGGCGACGTCACCGCCCAGGCGGTGCCCACCGAGTCGATGGTCGTGCGCGTGCTGGGCGCCGGTGAGGCGGTGATCACCGACATCGACGCCGCGCACGTCACCGTGCTGATCGAGGGCTCTGGGTCGGTGCAGCTGCGCGGCGAGGCCGACCGCGTGGAGGTGCACATCGTCGGTGCCGGCGAGTTCCACGGCGACAAGCTGACCGCTCGCGATGCCGTGGCTGCCATCGACGGCGCCGGCGACATCACCGTCCACGCCACCAGCACCTTGGCCGCCACCATCAGCGGCACCGGCACGATCCGGCACACCGGCGGCGCCGAGGTGACCGAGGACATCGACGGCCTCGGCGAGGTCGTCCGGGGCTGAGACTCGCCCACCGGGGGTCCGGCTAGCGTGGGCCAGATGAGCCACACGCCCACCGACCTCCGCTCCCTCGACGGCCTGCTCGATCTGGCCCGCTCCGCCCGTCCGTTGTTCTCCGCTGAGGAGCCCGACGGCGAAGCCGTGGTCTCCCGTCTGCGCACCACCCTCGGGCTGCTTCCCGTCACCGGCCAGGTGGACCCGGAGGTGGTCCAGACCTGGTCGGCCGGCGGCCTGGAGGGAGCTGTGCTGCGCTGGGACGTCGGTGTCGGCGCCCCGTCCGAGGGATGGCTGCTGCGCCCAGCAGGCGAAACCGGGCCGCTGCCCGGGGTGGTGGCATTCCACTGCCACGGCGGGGTGAAGTACTACGGCAAGGAGAAGGTGGCCGACGGCCCCGAGCCCACCCCGCCCGGGGCGCTGGCCGCGCGGGCTGAGCTGTATGACGGCGTGGCGTACGCGAACGAGCTCGCTCGCCGTGGCTATGCGGTCCTCGTCCCGGACGCGTTCGGCTGGGGCAGCCGGCGCGTCCCGATCGCCGACATGCCGGACCGGGTACGCTCTCTAGGCGATCTCGTCGCCGCCCAGCGTGAGACAGAGACCGGGCGCGTGCTGGACGATCCGGCCCGCTACGAGGCCTACTCCGGGCCGCTGGAGGACGCGATGGCCAAGCTGCTCGGCATCCTGGGCACCTCCTGGGGAGGCGCGGTAGCTCGGGAGGACGCGATCGCCATCGACCTGCTCGCCTCCCGCGATGACGTGCTACCCGGCGGGGTGGGCGTGGTGGGCCTCTCCGGCGGCGGCGCTCGGGCGGCGCTGGCCCCAGCACTGAGCGAGAACGTGCGCGCTGCGGCGGTGATCGCGATGATGTCCACGCTGGCACCGATGCTGGACGGCTACGTGCACAAGCACACCTGGATGATGATGAACCCCGGCATCGGTCAGGTGGCCGACTGGCCGGACATCGCCGCCGCCCGTCGGCCGCGTCCGCTGCTGGTCGGCTATGCGGAGCGCGACCACCTCTTCCCGCCTGCGGGGATGCACGCTGCGCACGAGCTGATCACCGCCCGGTACTCGAGCGCCGGTGCACCGCAGGCCTACCGCGGGGTGTTCGTGGACGCCCCGCACTCGTTCCCGCCGGGCCTGCAGCAGCAGACCTGGGAGTTCTTCGACGACGTGTTCGCAGGTACGTCGCCGAACTGACGGTTATTTGGCGCGAGCTCGCCATATGAGCGAGGTCGTGCCATATGGCCGTCGATTCGACGACCGCGGCTAGCGCACCGCCAGCCGGGTGCGGTCCACGACCTGGGCGACGAAGGCCGCACCGAGCTCAGCGACCAGCCTCGCGAGCGCCTCGGCGTTGGGCTGGTAGCCGGCGGTCAGCACCTCGGGGTCCTGCCCCTCGGCGACGGCCCAGCGGCGCATCGTCGCCTCGTCGGCCTCCGGGTGGAACTGCACACCCACGGCGCTGCCCAGCCGGAAGGCCTGGAACGGGTACTGCTGGGAGCTGGCCAGCCAGGTGGCCTCCGGTGGTAGCGCGGTGATCGCGTCGCTGTGCATCGACGGTGCCGGCACGTCCCGGCCGAGTCCGGCCACCACCGGGCCGAGCACCGGGTCTGCGGCGGCGTCCGGGCGCATCCGCACCTCGATCACACCCCGCTCCGGACCGGTCGGTGCACCGACCTCCACCTGGCCGCCCCGGGCTACCGCCAGCTGTTGCGCGCCCAGGCACACCGCCAGTGTCGGCACGCCCTGGGCAACGGCCGCATCGAGCAGCTCTCGTTCCGCGGTCAGCCACGGGTGGTCCTGCACGTCGCGGACCGACATGGTGCCACCGAGCACCACCAGACCGTCCAGGCGATCGGCGTCGGGCAGGGCTTCACCAGCGTCGGGTCGCACCACCCGCAGCTGCATGCCGGGCAGTGCCTCGGCGAGCAGCCCCAAGGGTACGGAGTCCTGGTGCTGGACCACGGTCAGCACAGGAGCAGCGTCGGATGGCGAGGAAAACTTCTGGGAGTCGAGCACGGCGTGCAACGTACTCCACGAACCTGGAGAACTGAAACTGCGTGATCGTCCTCACCCCGGGACGAGCGGCCCG
Source organism: Ruania sp. (assembly GCA_035303065.1). GTDB lineage: Bacteria > Actinomycetota > Actinomycetes > Actinomycetales > Beutenbergiaceae > Ruania. Next base: position 12,315 of record DATGRZ010000022.1, on the reverse strand, counting down.
GCGGAGAAGTTCCGCTGTTCGCCGTCAGCGCGAGCGAGCCCCTGGTCATTGCGCACCAGCCGTTCAGCCGCGAAGATCAAAGATGTGGTCCGACTTCTCGCCCGTGCCCTGGCCGGGCTGTTCGCTGCCCTGCTCAGCCTCACCGTGATCGCACTACCGGCGACGGCGGAGTCTCCAGGGGCCGTGGACGGTCACGTGGTCGACCGCTCCAGCCAGCAGGTGCTCGACGGGCAGGACGCCGAGGTCACCTCCGCCATCGACGAGCTGCGCTCGGACACCGACCTGGACCTGTGGGTGGTCTATGTCGACTCCTTCGACGGGATGGACCAGCAGGAGTGGGCCGCCCAGTCGGCCCAGGCCACCGGTCTGGGCAACCTGGACATCCTCTGGGCGGTAGCCGTGGAGGACCGGCAGACCGGCCTGTGGGCCAACGAGGCTGCGGGCCTGTCCCAGTCCGAGCTGGACTCCGCCGACAGTCAGGCTCGGGACCTGCTCGGCAGCGGCGACTGGGCCGACGCCGCGGTGACGTTCATCAACGAGATCCACTCCGCTGCCACCGGCGGAGGCAGCGCCCTGACCGTGGTGCTGGTGGTCGTGGCACTGGTGGTCGTGGTCGCCCTGGTGCTGCTCTGGGCCCGCTCCCGCCGCAACCGGGCCGAGACCACCGGCCCGCGCGGCCGCGCGCACGTAGCCCGGCCGCAACCGGCCCCCGACTCCTTGGCGGCCAGGCTCGCCGGCCTCTCCGTGGCAGACCTGGGCACCCGCGCAGGCTCTGCTCTGGTGTCGCTGGACGACTCGGTACGCACCTCGGAGCAGGAGCTCGCCTTCGCCGAGGCCCAGTTCGGGCTGCAGGCCACCCAAGCCTTCCGCGGAGCACTCACCAGCGCTACCGCGAAGCTCTCCGATGCCTTCGAGCTGCAGGCCCAGCTCGAGGACGCCACTCCGGAGACCGAGGCCGAGCGCCGGGACATGCTCACCCGCATCCTGACCACCTGCGCCTCCGCGGACGCCGAGCTGGACGAGCAGGCCGAGGCGTTCGCGCACCTGCGCAACCTGCGCGAGCACGCCCCGCAGGCGCTGGACGACCTCGAACAGCGCGCCGAGGAGATCGAGAAGACCCTGCCGCCGGCTGAGCTGGCACTGACCCAGCTGCACGCCACCTACCCGGCCAGCGCCCTGGAGTCCCTCGCCCGCGCCCCGGAACAGGCTCGGTCGCTGCTGGCCGCGGCCCGGGAAGCGGTGAGCGCCGGTCGCGAGGAGCTCACCGAGGAGGACCGTGCCGGCGCCGTGGCCTATGCCCGGACCGCCGAGGATGCGCTGCAGCAGGCGGTCACCCTGATCGAGTCGGTGCACGCCGGCGGGCGGGAGCTCGCCGACGCCCGGGACAAGCTCGACCCGGCGATCGCCTCGATCCGCGCCGACCTGATCGACGCCGACCGGCTCGCCGCCGGCGACAGCACCGTGCAGGCGCTGGTGCCCCGGGCGAAGAACGCCATCACTCAGGCCACGAACGCCAAGGAGGGTGGAGACCCGATCGCCGCGCTGGCGGAGATCAGCAGCGCTGAGGATGCACTGGACGAAGCACTCGACCCCCGTCGGCAGGAGGTAGAGGCGGACCAACGCGCCCAGCGCAAGCTGGGCACCGGCATCCAACGCACCTACGCTTTGATCCGGTCCACGAACGACTTCATCGCCACCAACCGGGGCGCGGTCGGGCAGGAAGCCCGCACCCGGATCGCGAACGCCTCGCGGTTCCTGCAGGAAGCCGAAGCGGTGCAGCACACCGAGCCCCGCCGCGCGGTCGACCTGGTGAACCGTTCTTGGGCGGCTGCCTCCCGCGCGCGCGACCTGGCCACCGCCGACGTGGACCGGTGGCACGCCCAGGCGTCGATGGGTTTCGACGGGTTCGGCTACGGCGGCCATCGCGGCTACGGCCGATACGTCGGACGGCGCTCCGGGATGAACATGGGTTCCCTGCTGCTGGGCGGCCTCATCGGCTCCGCTCTCGGCGGCGGGTTCGGTGGCGGGTTCGGCGGCAGCGGCTGGAACGGTGGCGGCGGACTCGGTGGCGGTGGCGGGTTCGGTGGCGGCGACATGGGAGGTGGCGGCGCATTCTGATCCGCGCCCGGCCCGCCCGTGGTGCACTGAGACCTAGCACGATCAACGAAGCGAAGGACGATCCACATGACCGAGAAGCAGAGCATCCTGGGCCGCCTCGCCCAGCTGGCCAAGGCGAACATCAACGCGCTGATCGACCAGGCCGAGGACCCGCAGAAGATGCTGGACCAGCTCGTGCGCGACTACACCAACAACATCGCCGAGGCCGAGACCGCTGTGGCGCAGACGATCGGCAACCTGCGCCTGGCCGAGCAGGACTACAACGCCGACGTCGCTGCCGTGACCGAGTGGCAGAACAAGGCGCTGGCCGCCTCCCGGAAGGCCGACGAGCTGCGCGCTGGCGGCGACACGGCCGGTGCCGACCGGTACGACAACCTCACCAAGGTCGCCCTGCAGAAGCAGATCAGCTACGAGCAGGAGGTCAAGGACGCCGAGCCGATGCTTGCCTCCCAGCGTGAGGTGGTGGCCAAGCTCAAGGACGGCCTGGCAGTGATGAAGGACAAGCTCGGCCAGCTCAAGGTCAAGCGCGACCAGCTCAATGCCCGCGCCAAGACCGCACAGGCGCAGGCGCAGGTGCAGCAGGCGATCGGCTCGATGAACGTGCTCGACCCGACCAGCGAGATCTCCCGGTACGAGGACCAGATCCGCCGCCAGGAAGCGTTGGTCGCCGGGCGGGCGGAGGTCAACGCGAGCTCGCTGGACTCGCAGTTCGCCGAGCTGGAGGCAGACGCGGACTCTCTCGAGGTGGACGCCCGGTTCGCGGCGCTGAAGTCCGGTGGGGCTGCCGGGCAGATCGGCACTACCCCGCAAGGCTGAGACCAGCGCCGGCCGGCCCCGCGGCGTGCTGACGAGCCTTCGCGGGGGCGGTGCGGCATAGAGTGTGCCCATGCCCGAGAGCGAAGCCCCGCGCACGACGTACCTGCTGGTGGACGGTGAGAACATCGACGCCACCCTCGGCATGAGCGTACTGGGTCACCGGCCCAACCCGGACGAGCGGCCCCGCTGGGACCGGGTCACCGAGCACGCCCGCACCCTGTGGAACCAGCCGGTGCGGGCGTTGTTCTTCCTGAACGCCACCAGCGGGCAGATGCCGATGAACTTCGTGCAGGCGTTGCTGGCGATGGGTTACCACCCGATCCCGCTGGCCGGTTCCAGCACGGAGAAGGTCGTGGACGTGGGTATCCAGCGCACTCTCGAAGCCCTGGCCGACCGGCCCGGTGATGTGCTGCTGGCCAGCCACGACGGCGACTTCCTGCCCCAGCTGGAGCACCTCATCGACGGTGAGCGGCGCCTGGGGGTGCTGTGCTTCCGAGAGTTCGTCAACGCTCAGCTCAGCGACCTGGCCGAGCGCGGGGTGCAGCTGGTGGACCTCGAGGACGACGTGCACGCGTTCACCGTGCCGCTGCCGCGGGTGCGGATCATCCCGCTGGAGACCTTCGACCCGACGCGCTACCTCTAACCCCGTTCGCGAAGGCCCGCCTTCGGCCTGCAGATCCCTTTCTGTCGCGAACCCCAGCGTTCGCGAGCTGTTGCATCACCCTCGGTGCACCGCGCCCGATGTGACCAACCTCGCTGCACAGAGCCGCTGGCGGACAGTGCGGTGCAGTCGGTCAGGTACAGGATGCATTACGCCGACATCGAGCGACGCACGCACGTCCGATCCGGTCGAGGAAACCCGGACACCCTTTACAACGGAGGAAAAGTTGGGTACACCTAGTGGCGGTTATCCGTTGTAAAGCAGCATCGGCGGTGCCTTGCTCCGACGCAGGAGTTCTGCGGACCGACCGCCAGCCATGACAAAGGAGTTCGTGTGCACTCGACATCCGACCGACACCCCGCCCTCAGTCGTCGAGGGTTCCTCACTGCGCTGTCCGCCGCCGGCGGCGGTGCCGTCCTGGCCGGATGCTCCGGCGGCGGTAGCGGCGGCAACGCCGCCACTGGTGGCGGCGGCGAATCCTACGACGGCGCCGCTGTTGAGCTGGCGTTCTGGAACGGCTTCACCGGTGGGGACGGACCGGTGATGCAGGACCTGGTAGACGAGTTCAACGCCGAGCACGAGAACATCACGGTGAAGACCACCGTGATCGAGTGGGACGACTTCTACTCTCGCCTGCCCGCCGCTCTGTCCTCCGGTGACGGACCGCAGGTAGCGATCCACCACCTGGACTCCCTGGCCACCTCTGCCGCACGTGGCCTGCTCCGACCACTCGACGACGTCGCCGACGCCCTGGAACTCACCGAGGAAGATTTCCTTGCACCCGTCTGGCACGCTGGCGTCTACGACGGCTCCCGCTTCGGCATCCCGCTCGATGTCCACCCCACCGGCTTCTTCTACAACAAGACGGTGATGGCCGATGCCGGCTTGGACCCGGACAATCCACCGATGGACCGGGAGTCCTACGAAGCAGCTCTGGATGTCCTGTTGGAGAAGGACATCGCCGGACACTGGATGAGTCCGCACCTGTTCACCGGTGGACACACGCTGCAATCGCTGATCTGGCAGTTCGGTGGCGACCTGTTCGATGCCGACGGCACCACTGCCACCTGGGCTGAAGACCCCGGCGTGGAGGCGTTGACCTGGATGGTCGACGCGATTCACAAGGGCTGGAGCGTACAGGATGTGGGCCAGGACGCCGACATGATCGCCCTGCAGAATGGCCAGACCGCGTTCAACTGGAACGGCATCTGGTCCATCAACACCCTGAACGAAGTTGAGGACCTGGACTGGGGTGTTGCCCGCCTACCGAACATCGGTGGACAGGATGCGGCATGGGCAGGCTCGCACAACTTCGTGATGACCGAACAGCGCGGCACCACCGATGACCAGCTCGAAGCGTCCCGGGTCTTCATCAACTGGATCTCTCAGCAGTCGGTCGCCTGGGCCGCCGGCGGCCAGGTGCCAGCACGCAACTCGGTACGCGAGTCGGAGGAGTTCGCCGACATGGAGCACCAGGCCGCGATCGCCGAGCAAGCCGAAGATCTACGGTTCCCTCCCTCGCTTCCTGGCATCGGGGACGCCATGGCGGAGCTCGCAACGGCACTGAACGAAGCCGTCCTGCTCACCAAGGAGCCGGGACCTGCGCTGACGGATGCCGCTGAGCGGGCGAACACGATCCTCGAAGAGAATCGCGAACGGTACGACTACTGATGGCCCAACCCACGACCGCTCCACCCCGTGGGCGACCCGTGTCCGCGGCACCGGAACGGCGGACCGGCAGACGGGTCCGCCGGCATGCTTGGTGGACCCCCTACGCGTTCCTTGCGCCGTTCCTGGCGATCTTCGGCACGTTCGTCGCTTTCCCCGCAGTGCTCGGGGTGTGGATGTCGCTGCACGACTGGGACTACCTGCTGCCGAACAAGCCGTTCCTCGGGCTGGACAACTACCTGAACCTGTTCGACTCCGCCTCCTCGGCCTTCTCCCGGTTCTGGGACGGGATGGCCGCCACCGGTATCTTCGTCGTGGCTTCAGTGCCGTTGCTGATCGTGCTGCCGCTGCTGATGGCGGTGCTGCTCAACCGGAAGTTCCCAGGTCGCACCTTCATGCGGGCGATCATCTTCATGCCCTATGTGCTCGGTGTTGCCGTGGTCGGTGTGCTGTTCCGATTCATCCTCGATCCGAACATCGGCATCCTGAACTTCCTGATCGAGCGCTCCGGGCTGATCCACGTGTTCGGCCTGTTCGGCGTGGACGCCCCGATCCCATGGATCACCGCCCAGCCGTGGGCTTGGATCTCCCTGGTGGGTCTGACCGTGTGGTGGACCCTCGGTTTCAACACGATCATCTACATCGCCGGGCTGCAGGACATCTCCGCTGAGCTCTACGATGCCGCCAAGGTTGACGGCGCATCACCCGCGCAACAGTTCCGTCACGTCACGCTGCCCGGCTTGCGTCCGGTGATGGTCTTCGTCGTCACTCTCACCGTGCTCGCCTCGGCGAACATGTTCGGCCAGTCCGACCTGGTGACCGCTGGCGGCCCTGGGGACAGCACCCGGACAGTGCTCATGGTGATCCTCGATGAAGGGTTGAGCGCCTACCGGATGGGGTCGGCGGCGGCGATGGGATACCTGCTCTCGGTGGCCCTCGGCATCATCTCGATCGTCAACTTCGTGGCACTTCGAGACCGGGACCGTCCGCGGCGGCGAAGGGGCACGACATGACGATCATCCGCCCCTCGCGGGGGTCAGCCAGCCGGATGAGCCTGGGCGTGCTCGTGCGCAGCTCGATGTTCTGGCTGATGATGGCCGCGCTGTTCGTCACCTTCTTCGGCCCGATCTTGTGGATGGGCACCACATCCCTGAAGACCTATGGCGAGGCGACCTCCATCCCGCCCACGCTGCTGCCGTCCAGCTTCGACACCTCTGCCTACGACACGTTGCTCAGCCTGGACGGCCAGTACCCGGTGCTGCGCTGGGTGCTCAACTCCTTGCTGGCCGCGACCGGGCACATGCTCCTCGTTCTCGCAGTAGCCTCGATGGCCGCCTATGCGCTCGCTCGGCTGCAGTTCCGCGGTCGCGGGGTGGTCTTCGCACTGATCGTGTCGACGCTGTTCGTCCCTGGTTTCGTGTTCATCATGCCGAACTACCTGATCATCGATCAGCTGGGCTGGCTGAACACCATCTGGGCCCTGATCGTCCCGGGTGCCGCAGGCGCGTTCGGCGTGTTCTTCCTCCGGCAGTTCTTCGTGGCCATCCCCACAGAGCTGGAGGAGGCGGCAGCACTCGACGGGGCCAACCACTGGCAGATCTTCACCAGGGTGATCCTGCCCAACTCGAAGCCCGCGCTGGCAACTCTGGCTGTGCTGTCCTTCCTCGCCAACTGGAACGACTACATCTGGCCGGTGTATGTGCTGTTCAGCCCGGAACGGCTCACCCTGCCAGCTGGCCTCAAGCTGTTGCAGGGTGCCTACGTGACCGACTACCCAGCAATCATGGCCGGCGCCTTCGTGGCCAGCGTGCCCGTGCTGGTGCTGTTCGTCTTCACGCAGCGGTACATCATCGAGGGCGTCGCCCGGAGCGGGCTCAAGGGATGAGGGTCACCGGCTCACTCGAGGAGAGGTTCAGATGAGACACCCCCTACCCGCTGCTGCGACCGCCGTCCTGCTGGCAGGCGTGATGCTGCTGACCGGCTGCGGCTCGAACGAGACCGACACCGATACCGACACCGACGCGGAGGATGGCGCGATGGGGTTCACCAACCCGGTCTACGAGGACAACTTCCCGGATCCGTTCGTGCTGGAGGCCGATGGTCAGTGGTACGCCTACGCCACGCAGAACACGTTCGGAACGTTCCCCATCCTGCGCTCGGACGATCTGGTCACCTGGTCGGTCGTCGGCAACGGGATGCCCGAGCTGGCACCGTGGGCAAGTGTCGGCCGACATTGGGCGCCCGAGGTGGTACAGATCGAGGACCAGTACCTTGCCTACTACACGGCGAAGGACCGCGAGAGCACGAAACAGTGCATCGGGATCGCAGTCTCCGACTCCCCAGAAGGACCGTTCGTCGACGAGGCGGCCGAACCGTTCATCTGCCAGTCCGAAGACGGCGGGTCTATCGACGCCTCCCCGTTCATCGATGCGGACGGCACGCCGTACCTACTCTGGAAGAACGACGGGAACAACATCGGAACGACGTCCTGGATCTACATCCAAGAGCTCTCCGAAGACGGGCTCTCCCTGGTGGGTGACGGTCCGACCCAGCTGATCACCCATGACCAGGCCTGGGAGGGAGATCTGGTGGAAGGCCCGTTCCTCTGGCTCCGTGACGGTCAGTACTACCTCTTCTACTCCGCCAACGGCTACGGATCACCGGAGTACGGAGTCAGCTACGCAGTGGCCGATGACGTGCTGGGACCCTACCGCAAACCCATGGACGGACCGATGCTGTCCACCAATGACGTGGCCGCCGGCCCCGGGCACGGCATGGTCGTGGAGTCAGCAGGGTCCACCTGGTACGTGCACCATGCCTGGCCGCCGGACGCTGTCGGGGACCCGGTACCTGGCCGGCAGATGTGGCTCACGCCACTGACCTGGACAGACGACGGCGCCCCAGTGCTCGCGGAGCCGGCCACCGAGATCGACGTCCGGCCCGGAGGACAATGATCGTGACAGTAGGCTGCGACAACGACGAGAACGGTGGCAGGCATGCGAGTGACGCTTCGGGATGTAGCCGCACACGCCGGAGTGTCATTCAAGACGGTCTCCAACGTGATCAACCACCACCCGAACGTCACCGAGAAGACCCGTGCCAAGGTGCTCGCATCGATCGAGGCGCTGCAGTACCGGCCGAACCCGAGCGCCCGCAGCCTGCGGCACGGGCGCTCCGGGTTCCTCGCGCTGGCGGTGCCGGAGCTGGCGTCTCCGTACTTCTCCACCCTGGCTTCAGAAGTGACCCGGGCGGCGAAAACGTACGGACGCACCGTGGTCATCGAGGAGACCGGCGGCGACCTGGACCAGGAGAAGGCGGCGTTGCAGGGGCTCACCGCAAGCCTGGTCGACGGCATCATCTTCTCCCCGCTGGCCACCCCGCAGGACGTGCTCGAGGATCTCCTGGGCAGCACCCCCCTGCTGATGATCGGCGAGCACCGGTATCCGATCCACGCCGATCATGTGGCAATGGACAGTGTGCGCGCTGCCGAAGAGATGACTCAGCACCTGCTGACATCGGGTCGGCAGCGTATCGCCACCATCGGCTACGAGCCCCACGGCACCGGCCTCCAGCGCTGGCGTGGTTACGTGCGCGCCCTGCAAGCCGCCGGTCTGGAGCCCACCGCTGGCCACGCTGCCGAGGTGGACGCATACCGGCGGGAGGATGGTGCCGCAGCGATGGCCCGGCTGCTGCGGAGCTCGGCCCCCATCGACGCCGTGCTCTGCTTCAACGACCTGCTCGCCCTCGGGGCGATGCGCACCCTACGGGAGGCAGGGATCGCGACCCCGGACACGATCGCCGTCGCCGGCTTCGACAACATCGAGGATGCTCGTTTTGCCTATCCGACGCTGACCACTGTGGCCCCCGACGTGCAGTTCCTGGCCACCGAGGCTGTTCGGCTGCTCGTCCGACGGACCGAGAATCCCGGCGCACCTGCCGAGCAAGTAGAAGTTCCGTTCACCATCGAGGTGCGCCAGAGCAGTGCGGCCTGACCCCGACGACTCGGCCGTCGCGGGAGCGGTGCGGAGTGGGTTCCGCGCCTCGATCGACCCCAGCGCCGCCAACCGCGGCCGGAATGGAGAACTATGCGTAGCAGACACCTCTTCGGTGCCGCCCTCATGGGAGTAGGCGCCCTGGCGCTGGGGGCGACGGTCCCCGCAGCCGCCGAACCGCCAGCCACTTCGACCACAGATCGATCTGCGCCGGCGCAGGTCCGCCCAGCCGAGCCGGTGCAGGTGACCAATCCCATCACGGACTCGTTCTCTGACACCTACGCTGACCCCGCAGTGATCCGCGGCAAGGACGGCTACTGGTACCTGTACGCCACGAGCGACCCGCTGACCGAGGCACCGAGCGAGTTCGGTCTGATGCACGTGGCTCGCACCCAGGACTTCACCGACTGGGAGTACCTGGGCGAGATCTTCGACGAGGAGAACCGTCCCGACTGGGCCACCTCTTCGTCAATGTTCTGGGCGCCTGACATCCGCTACATCGGGGGCCAGTACGTCCTGTACTACACCGTCACCGACACGGTGGCCGACCCGGGCGAGTGGAACTACGCCATCGGAGCCGCTACCGCTCCCACACCCAACGGGCCGTGGACACCTTCGGAGGGTGCGGTCGTCGAAGCCCGGCCGGACGGCGACGGCGGCTACTTCAACACCATCGACCCGGCCCTGCTTACCGACGACGACGGCCGCCGATACCTCTACTTCGGCGGATACAACGGCGGGGTCTGGGTGACCGAGGTGGACCAGAGCGGACTGAATGCAGTGGGCGAACCCGTCCAGGTGACGGTCGCAGATCGATACGAGGGCGCTTACGTGGTCAAACGTGGCGACTACTACTACCTCACCGCTTCCTCAGCGAACTGCTGCGCCGGTCCAGTGACCGGATACAGCGTCTACGCCGGACGCTCCACCTCACCCTGGGGACCGTTCCTCGACCACGAGGGAGTCTCCATGCTCGATCCACGCGTGGGCGGGACGCAGGTTCTCGCACAGAACGGCAACTCAATCGTCGGGGTGGGCCACCACGCATTCTTCTCCGACACCACCGGGCAGGACTGGATCCTCTACCACGGCATCGAACGAGAAGATGCGTGGCTGGATGACCCTGGCGGCGTCAACGAGCGGCCGACGTTCATCGACCGGCTCGACTGGATCGACGGCTGGCCCGTGGCGGCCGCTGGCGCTGGACCCACTGAAGGGTCGTTGACTGGGCCGATCACAGGTTCTGACCACGGCATCGTGATGTCGGACCCGGCGACGAGTCAGACGCTGCGTAGCGTCTCCGGCATCTGGGAGTCGGTGACCGAGGAGCTGAACGAGGCAGGGAACGTAGCCCTGCTGGCACCGACCGATGGACCAGCCAGGGTGGAGACCGATCGCCCGATCCCACGCGAGGCACGGATCGAGACAGATCTTCGCTTCCCCGCCGGCCGTGGCACGTTCACCGTGGATCTCAGCCGCTCCGATCGGCACCGGCTCGGCGTCGACATCGACACCGACGCCGGCGAGCTGCGCGCATGGGTGGAAAGTCCGCGACATGAGGAGCAAACCGTGGTCGACCTGCCGGAGACCTTCGTCCCGGAGGCTTTCACTGCCGTGATGATCGAGACCGGCGCGGACGGCCTGCAGGCACAACTGACGGAGAGCCGGCTGGGTGACCCGCTGGCCCAGGTACAGGTGGACCTCCCCGACCCGCTACCACGACAGAACGTGGCCCTCTCTGCTGCCGCTGACGCCGTTCAGGTCGACAACCTCAGCGTGACGGCCGCCCACGAGCCGGTGGTCGAGGCTGTGCCCACCCCGCAGGCGGGTGAAGTTCTCTTCACCGAGGAGTTCGACGGCGGGCTTGCGCCGGGATGGCAGTGGGTACGCGAACAAGACGATGTCTCCATCAGCGACGGAACCCTGCACTGGCCACTGACAGATGCGGACGTCGTCGGCCCGCAGAACACCGGCGGTCTGCTGCTCCGAGAGGCCCCGGCCGGGGAGTGGCTCATGGATGTCGAGCTCACCCTGGACGTCGGTGAGGACGAGATCCGCAACTTCCAGCAGGCCGGTCTGATCGTGCACCGCGACGACGACAATCTCCTTCGACTGGGTTCGGTCGCCCTGCAGCAGACCCGACAGGTGGAGTTCGGCAAGGAGATGCGCACGGGCGAACGACTCGACTGGGGCGCACACCTGGGCGGACCGACCGCGACCACGATGTGGCTGCGCCTGCACCACACAGTGGATCCGGAGACCGGGGAGCTGCGCTACCGCAGCGCCTCCTCGACCGACGGGGAGACCTGGCGCTGGGGTGCGACCTGGACTCTCCCGGCGGACTCCGACCCCCGGGTCGGGCTCTATGCCGGCGGTGGCAGCGAACCGGCCACCGTGGCGCAGTTCGAGTCGGTGACCTTCTCCACTGTGAACGAGTAAAACCACACCCCACCCACCTCCTCCGGTGCCGGCACCAGCCCGCATCGGAGGTCCACGATGCACAAAGAGAGTGAGCTATGCCCGAAACATGTCCTCGTCCGGAGTATCCGCGTCCGCAGATGGTGCGGTCTGAGTGGTTGAACTTGAACGGCCGGTGGCAGTTTGAGATTGATCAGGGTGATTCTGGGTTGGAGCGTGGTCTGCTGGAGCGTGAGCTGACGGGGGAGATTCTGGTGCCGTTTGCTCCGGAGTCGCAGGCCTCGGGGGTGGAGAACACCGATTTCTTGCAGGCGGTGTGGTACCGGCGCGAGGTCGAAATACCCGCCGCCTGGGCGGGGCAGCGGGTGCTGGTGCACTTCGGGGCGGTGGACCACGATGCCACAGTGTGGGTCAACGGCATCGAGGTGGCTCGTCACCGGGGCGGGTTCTCCCCGTTCAGTGCTGATATCACCGATGCCTTGGATGGTGGGCGGGGCACGTTGGTGGTCCGGGCCCGGGACCTGCGCGAGGAGCTGCAGGCCCGCGGCAAGCAGGCCACCTGGTATGCCAACACCCACTGCAACTACACCCGCACCACCGGGATCTGGCAGACCGTCTGGCTCGAACCGGTGCCCGAGGTGC
>DATGRZ010000021.1:0-5231 GCA_035303065.1 Ruania sp. | reverse complement strand
GTCCCGACCGAGCACGGACAGCTCGAGGCGAGGAGCAGCGAGCGCCTGCTCGTCGAGCGCCTCCTGCAGGAGGTCCAGCACCGGGGGGCCGACGCGGGCGAGCGGACCGCTGATCACCACGACCTCGGGATCGAGCAGGGTACGGATGGCCACCAGGCCGTGGGCGAACCGGCGGGTCAGCCGGTGCAGTGCCGCCAGGTGTGCTGCGCTGCTGCGTGCGACGCCGTCCAGGACCGTCTCGAAGGCGGTCTCGCCCATTCTCCTCAGCAGGTCCGCACCTGCCTGGTCGCCGCGGTCGTCGAGCTCGTCGGCGACCAGCCGGACGAGTGCACGCACCCCGGTCCAGGTCTCGAAGCGGCCAAGGCCTGGCTCGGGCGTGAGGTCGCCGCCGAGCACGTCGAGGAAGCCGAGCTCGCCGGCGTCGTTGGAGGCGCCGCGGTAGAGCGCGCCGTCGATGACCACACCTGCGCCCACTCGCACACCCCAGTGCACCACCACCAGGTGCCGCACACCGGTCTCCGAGCCCTTCCACTGCTCGCCGCGGGCGGCGAGCTTCAGGTCGTTGTCCAGGTGCACCGGGCAGGTCAGCAGCCTGCCGAGCGCCTGCACCAGCACGTCCCCGGCGAGCACCGGCATCGACGGGACGGCGCTGATCACCCCGGCACCCGGGTCCACGATGCCGGGCGTCCCGATGGTCGCGGAGAACACCTCATCGGCGGTCAGTCCGGCCCGGTCCAGCAGCGCCGCGGTCTCCGCGACCAGCAGGTCCAGCACGTGCTGGTCCTGGGCGAGCCCGCCGAGCGGGATGCGGGTGTCGGTGACGATGCTGCCGCGCAGGTCGGCCACTGCCAGGTGCAGCTCCTGGGGGTCGATCAGGGCGCCGACGACGTACCCGGCCTCAGCGCGGAACCGGACGGACTGGGCTGGCCGTCCGCTCCGTCCCCCGGTCCGCTCCGGCGGCAGGGTCTCGACCAGTCCGATGCTGTGCAGCTCGTCCAGGACCCGGGCGACCGCCTGGCGGGAGAGGCCGGTGGCGGCTGCCAGACCGCTCACGCTCGCCCGCTCGACCTCGCGCAGGTGGGCGAGCACCGCCGTCGTGTTCACCTCTCGCATGAAGCGCGAGGTGACCGCAACCGGGATGTCCGGCATGACGGCACCTCCCACAGCCAGGCGTCAGCGACCAGTGCCTGGGCACATTAGTTATCCCCTGTACAGAAGTCAACGGTCACTCTCGGACAGCCTGGGCTGCTGCGTCTCCGCAGCGGCTTGCGCGGCCTCGATCTTGGCAGTGGTCAGCCGGGGCAGCGTCAGCAGGAGCAGCACCACGTAGGCGGCGCCGGCGAGCAGGAAAGGCGCGCGCAGCGCCCACTCCCGCCCGAGGAACGGTTCACCTGCCGAGACCAGCACACCACCGAGCAGGGTGCCCAGCGAGATCGTGCCCCAGCCGAAGAACCGGTACACGGAGTTCACCCGGCCGAGGAGCTGGTCGGGGATGATCCGCTGGCGCAGGGACACGGTGATCACGTTCCACAGCACGATCGCCACCCCGGAGAGGACGCCGGCCAGCCACACCACCACGGCCGAGGAGGTCAGCCCGATCACGGTGAAGGTCACCGCTTCCACCCCGATCGCAGCGAACAGGCTGGTCCCCGGGGTGAGCCGCGTGGCGATCCGGTCCGCAACCAGCGAACCGACCACAGCGCCGACGGCGGTGCCGGTGATCACCGCACCGAACTGCCAGCCCTCGAAGAGACCGAGGACCTCCTGGGCGAACAGCACCATCAGCACGAACGCGATCGCGGAGAGCATGTTCATCCCGCCGAGCACGATCGCCAGGGTGCGCAGCAGCCGGTGGCGCCACAGCCAGGTGAAGCCTTCGCTCATCTCGGCGCGCCAGCGGATCTTGCCGGTGGTGGTCTGCCCCTTGGGTCGGAACTGCCCCGTCAGCAGGACGGTGAGCACGACTCCGGCGGCGAGCAGGCCGGCGTCGAGGAAGAACGGCAGCGCCAGGGCCACGGCGATCAGCACCCCGCCCAGCGGCGGGCCGACGAAGTTGTTCATCGCGGTCTCGGCGCCCCAGAGCCGGCCGTTGGCCCGCTCCAGGTGGTCCTTGCTGACCACTGAGGCCATCAGGGTCTGGGCGGAGTTGTCCCGGACCACCTCGCAGCAGCCGAGCAGCAGCGTGAGCAGGCAGAGCATCGTCAGCAGCAGAGCAGCGCTGGCCGGTGGCTGGGCCGTGCCGGCAGCGAGCGCCTCCGGGTGCGGCAGCCCGTCCTGGTGCACGAGCACCACTGCGGCGAAGACGGCGATCAGCACCACCCGGACCGCGTCCGTCGAGGCGACCAGCACGCGGCGGTCGTACCGGTCGGTGATCACCCCGGCGGGCAGGGAGAACACCAGCCAGGGCAGCCGGGAAGCGAGCCCGACCAGGGCGATCGCGGTCGGGTCGCGGGTGATCGCCGAGGCGAGCCAGAGCACGGCCACGCCCAGCAGCCCGTCCCCGAGGTTGGTCATCGTGGAGGAGGCGAACAGCTTCCAGTAGTTGGCGCCCAGCAGCGCGCGGCGCTTCCGCGGGAGCGCCTGCTCCTCGGCGGTCACGTCTCATCCTCGCTGACTGGCGGCAGAGCGGCCCGTTCGCTGGGGAACACGCCGTAGACCATCGCGTAGGTGACATCCCCGGACCGGGGCTGGTCGGCGAACTCCACGAGCAGGTCGGCCAGCCGGGCCCGGAACTCTGCTACCCGTTCGACCGGCAGGCGCACGTCGCGGCGGTTCACGTCCAGGATCCCTTCGATGTCCTGTCCGGACGCCGATGCGGACGCCTCCAGATGGCCCACCTCGGCCGCAGCACGATCCAGGATGTGCTGAGCATCTCCGACGGCGGCGTCCACCCGGTGGTAGTAGAAGATCCGCGCCGTACGGCCCCAGTACTTGGCCACCAGCGCCCGCACCTTCTGCGTGCGCACCACGTGCACCAGTCCGGCGTCTGCGAGCACCTGCATGTGGTGCCCGACGGTGCCCTTCGGCTTCTGCAACGTGGCGGCGAGCTCGGAGATGGTGGCGGCCCGCTCGCTGAGCAGCGCGACGATCTGCTGGCGGGTCTCCTCGAACAGCGCCCGGTACTGGGCCGGGTCCTCCAGGGTGAGGCCGTCGGCCAGCGGGTAGTCCGGGACGTGCGGCGACGATGGCTGGTCGGGATCTGCCGTATGGTCTGTCATTCCCGTATGGTCGGGTAATCCCGACCGTTAAGTCAAGACCCCGCCCGGCGCCCCCACCCGCAACGTCAAGAGGAAACGGGCACCCGTGCCCGGGTTCTAGTGACCTTGCGGGGGGTGCGGGGTGTGGGGTGCGGGGTCGGCTCAGCCGGTGGTACCGGTGCTCTCCGCCACGAACTGCTCGGCAGCGTCCCAGCCGGAGATCTCGATCTCTCCCCCGGGGATCGCCTGGGCGAGCATCGGTGCACCGACCACCTCGCCGTCGACCACCATCGCGATCCGCGGGTGCTCTAGCTCCGCAGCGCGGGAGGTGAGCTCGTAGAAGTCCTCACCGTCCTGACGGGTCATGGTCAGCTGCAGCACGTCCTCGTCGGAGTCCGTGCTCAGGCCGGTCGTGGGTGTGGCCATCGTCAGCTCCTCGACCTCGGTGATCGTCATCCCGTCGCCGAGGGAGAGGCACTCGCTACCGTCCGGGCCGGGCAGGGTGTCCGCGGCGCACGGTGTGGAGCTGGTCTCCGCCACGATCGCCAGCTCGAGCGGCTCGGTCAGCTCCGTCGGTCCGGACGGGGTCGCGGGATCGCTGGCCGAGGCTGCGGGATCTGTGCTCTGCTCCGGGCTCGGGTCGGGGCTGGGTTCTGAGGGTCCGAGCCACCCGCAGCCGGTGAGACCGACCAGCAGGGCGGAGGCAAGGGCCAGCCCCTGCGGGCGGCACACGACTCTCCCGATTCCGCCGACCATCGGCCCAGGGTAAGCAGCAGCCGAGCTCCGGCGCCACACTGTGCCACCGGTCCCGCTACCGTGCATCGTCGGCCATCGCCGGTCCCCGGGGCACGCTCAGCGGGTTCAGATCCGGTCGCCGTCCGCGCGCCACAGCCCGGAGCAGCCGCGCCGGTGACTGCCCACCAGGTGGGTGTCCACCAGCCCGATCGCCTCCATCAGCGCGAACATGGTGGTCGGCCCCACGAACCGGTACCCGCGCCGGCGCAGCTCCTTGGCCAGCGCCACCGACTCGGCCGAGGTGGTCGGCACCTCCTGCGGCACGCGCGGCACCGGCGTGCGCTCGGGCTGGTAGGACCAGACCAGGTCGGCCAGACCGCCGTCTTCGCGAAGCCGCACCGTGGCGTCGGCGTTGGCGATGGTGGCCTCGATCTTTGCCCGGTTGCGGATGATGCGCGCATCGGCGAGCAGCCGGTCCACGTCCGCCTCGTCGAAGGCGGCCACGGCGTCCGGGTCGAAGTCGGCGAACGCGGCTCGGAACGCGGGCCGCTTGCGCAGGATGGTGGCCCAGGACAGCCCGGACTGGAACGCCTCCAGGCTGAGCCGTTCGAACACGCCACGCTCGTCGGTGACCGGCAGCCCCCACTCGGTGTCGTAGTAGGTGCGCAGCAGCTCGTCCGTGGCAGCCCAGGCGGGCCGGACCAGGCCGTCCGACCCGCGCACCAGGCCGTCCGACCCGCGCACCAGGCCGTCCGACCCAGGTGCCGGCCGGTCGGTCACAGTCCCTGCCAGGCGGGCTTGGTCTCGTAGGTCTCTCGGTAGTAGTCGGCCAGCTGCAGCCGGGAGGCGGCCGGACCGTCCACCAGCACGGTGGCGTGCGGGTGGTGCTGCATGATCGTGGCCGGCCACATCGCCGAGACCGACCCCTCGACCAGGTGGTGGACCGCTTCGGCCTTGTGCGCACCGGTGGCCACCAGCACCAGGTGCTTGGCGTCCATGATCGTGCCCAGGCCCTGGGTGAGACAGTGCGTGGGCACCTGGCCCAGGTCGCCGTCGAAGAATCGGGCGTTGTCCGCCCGGGTCTGCCGGGTGAGGGTCTTGATCCGGGTGCGGGACGCCAGCGACGAGCCCGGTTCGTTGAACGCGATGTGCCCGTCCGTGCCGATGCCGAGGATCTGCAGGTCCACCCCGCCGGCGGCCGTGATCGCCTGCTCGTAGTCGGCGCACGCCTGCGGCACGTCCTCGCCGAGCCCGTCCGGTCCCTGCACCGCCGCAGCGGGGATGTCCACCCGGCCGGTG
>DATGRZ010000020.1:0-2211 GCA_035303065.1 Ruania sp. | reverse complement strand
CGGGAGCGGGCGTTCCGGCCGTTGCGGGCCCGGATCGGGTTCGTGTTCCAGGACCCGGCCACCTCGTTCAACCCGTTGCTGACCATCGCCGACTGCATCGCCGAACCGTTGATGGTGCACACCTCGGCCACACCGCGAGAGGTGCGCACCCGGGTGGCGGCGCTGCTGGACGCGGTGCACCTGCCGCAGCACTTCGGCGACCGGTACCCGCACGAGCTCTCCGGCGGGCAGCGGCAGCGAGCCAGCCTGGCGCGGGCGCTGGCACTGGACCCGGAGCTGCTCATCGCCGACGAACCCACCTCCGCACTGGATGTGTCCGTGCAGGCGCGGGTGCTGGAGGTGTTCACCGAGCTGCAGGAACGGCTCGGCTTCGCGGCACTGTTCATCAGCCACGACCTGGCCGTGGTCGGCATGCTTGCCCGCCGCATCGCGGTGCTCTACCGCGGGGAGCTGGTGGAGCTGGGGGAGAGCGCCGGTGTGCTGCTCGACCCGCAGCACAGCTACATCCAGCGGCTGCTCGCCTCGGTGCCGGTGCCGGACCCGGTCGCCCAGGAACGGCGGCGGGAGGAGCTGGCCGCGCTGGGCGAGTGAGGGGTCAGCGCCGCGGCGGCAGTGCGCGCACCTGGTCCGTGCCGGGCCGGTAAGCGACCAGGTGGTTCGTGCCGACGTCGAACTGGGGCTTCTCGGAGAGCCACCTCAGGTACTTGTCCTCCCAGCCGACGAACCGCTGCCCCTCCTTCGTGTGCACCAGGTAGGTGATCCGGTAGAGCCAGATGTTGTTCACCTGCCGGTACCGGTACTGCAGGTCGGTGACCACGCCCTGACCGATCGGCGCTCCCTGGAACGCGGGGTCCAGGGTGGTGCGCGCGCGCCGGCGGGCGCGCACCAGCACGATGATCACGCCCGCGACCATGGCCGCGAGACCCAGGTTGGCAAGCAAGATCCCGACGGGGAAGGAGGACGAGGAGCTGGCGGTGATGATCGGCGCGTTCACGGCGACCACCCTATGACCTGCGGGCCGGTGGTCCGCCGTGGCGGCGGGTGCGGGCCCGCACCTGGTCGGTGCCGAGCCGGTAGGCGACCCGGTGGTGGGTGCCCGCTGCGAACGCGGTCGCCGCATCAGCCGGGGCCAGGTACTTCTCCTCCCAGGCCTCGTACTCGTGCTGCTCGGGTGTGGTCACCCGGTAGGTGATCCGGTAGAGCAGCTTGCCCTTCGTGCCCCGGGGTGCGGGCTCGGCGTCGTCTTCCTCTTTGTGCTCGCAGGAGAGGATCACGGCGTCGGCGAGCGGCGCGCCCCGGAACACCAGCTCGAGCGGGTCGTCGGGGCCGCGCAGGCGCCGGAACACCAGCATGATCACCACCACCACGACCGAGGCCGCCACGATCAGCGGGCTGCTCACCAGGGTGGAGGCACCGGCCGCGGTGGCGGCCACGATCGGTTCGGGCACCGCACCACCCTACGTGAGCCGGGCCGCACCGCCGTGGTTGGATTGCCTCATGAACCACCTTGCCCAGTACACCGACGACCTCGGGGCGTTCATCACCGCCTCGCCCTCCTCCTACCACGCGGCCGCGGAGGCCGCCCGCCGCCTGGACGACGAGGGGTTCACCCCGCTGGCCGAGGACCAGGACTGGCCCGCCCAGCCGGGCGGGTACTACGTGCTGCGCGACGGTGCCCTGATCGCCTGGCTGCAGCCCGCGGCGGCCGGTCCGACCACGGGTTTCCGGGTGCTCGGGGCGCACACCGACTCGCCCGGGTTCAAGCTCAAGCCACGGTCCTCGACCGCTGCGCACGGGTGGCTGCAGGCGGGGGTGGAGGTCTACGGCGGACCGTTGCTGAACTCCTGGTTGGACCGGGAGCTGGAGCTGGCCGGGCGGCTGGTGCTGCGGGACGGCACCGAGCACCTGGTGCGCACCGGGCCGCTGCTGCGCATCCCGCAGCTGGCGATCCACCTGGACCGGGAGGTGAGCAACGGCCTGGTCCTGGACCGGCAGCGGCACCTGCAGCCGGTGTGGGGAGCGGGCGACGGCGGAGACCTCCTTGGTCTGCTTGCTCACCGGGCCGGGGTGGAGGCCGGGGAGGTCGCCGGGTACGACCTGCTCACTGCGGACACCCAGGCCCCGGCACGGTTCGGCCGGGACGAGGAGCTGCTGGCCGCCGGCCGGATGGACAACCTGGTCTCCGTGCACGCGGGGGTGCGGGCGATGGTC
>DATGRZ010000019.1:0-2336 GCA_035303065.1 Ruania sp. | reverse complement strand
ACGGTGGAGAACAGGTAGTTGGTCAGGCCGAGGACCAGCACGTTGACCACCACGCCGACGATGATCTGGTCCACCTTGTAGGTGATGGAGAAGACCGCCAGGATCAGCCCGACCAGGGCACCGGCGATGGGTGCGGCGACCAGGCCCACGTAGGCGTTGCCGGTGATCGAGGCGGCGATGGCGCACAGGAACGCACCGCCGAGGAGCTGGCCCTCGATGGCGATGTTGATCACCCCGGCCCGTTCGCACAGCACCCCGGCGAACGCGCCGAACACCAGCGGCACCGCCCAGGTCATCGTCAGCCCGAGCAGGAACGGCAGCCGCAGGGTGCCGGTGCTCGCGGACATCACCCAGACCAGGAACATCACCAGCACCAGGGCGCCGAAGGCCACCAGGTACCAGCGGCGGGGCCTGCGGGCGGCCGCGGCGATGAAGGCGGCGGCCGTGAGGGCGAAGGTGCCGATGGTGCACACGATCAGCACCAGCTTGGCCGGTGCGTGCCAGACGGGCCACTGCCAGGACGCGTCCGGTTCGGTGAACGCGAACTGGGCGAGCGCCGTCGAAGGGGTGAACAGCACGAACGCGAACAGCGCGGCGATGCTGATCACCGCCAGGGTGATCGGCGTGCGCCAGGAGACGGAGCCGAGCACATCGGCGCGCAGCACGCCGTCCGGGCCGACCGGGCCAGGGGTGCCGGCCATCATCGGGGCGCTCATGCAGTCCTCCTTCGGCACGACTGCTGCGGCGCCTCACTCCGGCAGGCCTCCTCCGTCGACCTACCTCCGCGGGGGCTCCTCGCACTCATGCAGCCACCTCCACGGCGCGTCGACTGCCGGGTCTGCCGGGCAGGTGGAACATGGTGCGCACCAACGGTGGGGCGGCGATGAACAGCACGATCACCGCTTGGATCACCAGCACGATGTCGATCGGGGTCTGCGAGGCGGTCTGCATCAGCGGAGAGCCGGCCCGCAGCGCCCCGAACAGCAGGGAGGCGCCCACGATGCCACCGGGACGGTTCCGGCCGAGCAGCGCCACGGTGATCGCATCGAAGCCGATCGAGCCGGCCGAGCTGGCGCGCAGGGTGTGGTCGGCGCCGAGGATCTGCGCGGCACCGCCCAGGCCGGCGAGCAGGCCGGCGGTGACCATCACCATCACGAACACCAGGTTCACGTTGATGCCGGCGGTGCGGGCGGCGTCCATGTTCGCGCCCACCGCCCGGAACTTGAACCCGATGGTCGAGCGTTCCATCAGCCACCACACGCCCACGGCCGCCAGCAGCGCCAGCACGAAGCCCCAGTGCAGCCGGAACTGCGACCCGAGCATCAGCGGCAGCCTCGCGCTGGGGTCCACCTCCGGGCTGATCGGCCGGTTCGGGGCGCGGGCGAGGATGCTGGTGGTCAGCAGCCAGGTGATCAGCCAGGTGGCGATCCAGTTCAGCATGATCGTCACGATCACCTCGTTGGCGCCGGTGCGGGACTTGAGCACACCGGCGATCGCGGCCCACAGGCCGCCGACCACTGCGGCGCCCAGCAGCGCGACGATCAGGTGCAGCACGATCGGCAGGTCCAGGGCGAAACCGATCCAGGCGGCCATCGCACCACCCATCAGCACCTGCCCCTGGGCGCCGATGTTGAACAGGCCGGCGCGGAAGCCGATGCCCAGGCCGAGCGCCGCGAACAGCAGCGGGGTGGCCGCGACCATCGTCTCGGTGATCGGCCGGATCGTCCGGGCACCGGTCGCCTGGTAGTCGAAGATCGCGCCGCGGAACAGGCTGGTGTAGGCACCGGAGACCGCGCTCCACGCGGCGCCGAGGGTGTCCCCGGGCCGGTCGAAGAAGTAGCTGACGCTGCCGCGCACCTGCGGGTCTGCGACGACGATGAGGATCGCGGAGATCACCAGTGCGGCGACGACCGCCAGGAAGGTCAGCAGTGCGGAGGAGCGGGCGATCTCGTCCCAGGTGATCCGGGGCCGGGACGGGGTGTCGGTGGGCCGCTGGGGGCTGTCAGTCATCGCCTGCCTCCTCGCCAGGGTCATCAGTGACGCCGGCCATCATCATGCCCAGGGTGTCCCGGTCGGTGTCGGCGCCGACGATGCCCACCACCTGCCCGCGGTACATCACCGCGATCCGGTCGGCCAGGCCCATCACCTCGTCCAGCTCGGTGGAGACGATCAGCACCGGGATGCCGGCGTCGCGTTCCTCGATGATCCGCCGGTGCACGAACTCGATCGAGCCCACGTCCAGGCCGCGGGTGGGTTGGGAGGCGATCAGCAGCCGCAGCGAGCGGGACATCTCCCGGGCGAGCACCACCTTCTGCTGGTTCCCGCCGGAGAGGTTG
>DATGRZ010000018.1:0-13188 GCA_035303065.1 Ruania sp. | reverse complement strand
CCCGGCGCCGGTGCAGGCGCCCTCCTTCGTGCGGCTCGGCTCCTGGATCGGCGCCGACCGGGACGGCAACCCGAACGTCACCGCAGCGATCACCCGCTCGGCGGCCGCGACCACCGCCGACCACGTGCTCGGTGCGCTGCTCGAGGCTGCCCACACCGTCGGCGCCGCGCTCACGCTGGACGCGGTCACCACCCCGCCCTCGGCCGAGCTGGAGCTGCTCTGGAACCGGCAGCACCAGCTCGCCGCCGAGCTGACCGCCGAGGTGGCCGTCGCCTCTCCGAACGAACCGCACCGGCGGGTGATGCTGGTGGTCGCCGAGCGGATCGCCGCCACCCGCCGCCGGGATGCCGACCTGGCCTACGCCGACCCGGAGGAGCTGCTCGCCGACCTGCGGGTGGTGCAGGACTCTCTGGCCGCCGCCGGCGACGCCCGGCAGGCCTACGGCGACCTGCAGGACCTGATCTGGCAGGTGGAGACGTTCGGGTTCCACCTGGTCGAGTACGAGGTCCGCCAGCACTCCAAGGTGCACAACCAGGCCCTCGCCGAGCTGGACGCCGGCGGTGAGCTCAGCCCGATGAGCGAAGAGGTGCTGGAGACGATCCGCTCGATCGCCGCCATCCAGAAGCGCTACGGCGTGGTGGCGGCGCACCGGTACGTGATCTCCTTCGCCACCTGCGCTGCGGACATCGCCGCCGTCTACCGGCTCGCCGAGGCCGCGATGGGCTCCGCCGAGGACGTGCCGGTGCTGGACGTGGTCCCGCTGTTCGAGACCTTCGCCGACCTGCAGTCCTCGGTAGCGGCGCTGGACGAGATGATCGAGCTGCCGCAGGTCAAGGCGCGGATGGCCGAGACCGGCCGGCGGATCGAGATCATGCTCGGCTACTCCGACTCCTCCAAGGACGTCGGCCCGGTGGCCGCCACCCTCGCGCTGTACGACGCCCAGGAGCAGATCGCTCAGTGGGCCGAGCGCAACAACATCACCCTCACCCTGTTCCACGGCCGCGGCGGTGCGCTCGGCCGGGGCGGCGGTCCGGCGAACCGGGCGGTGCTCGCCCAGCCGCCGGGCAGTGTGGACGGCCGGTTCAAGCTCACCGAGCAGGGTGAGGTGATCGCCGCCCGGTACGGCGACCCGGTGATCGCCCACCGGCACATGGAGCAGGTCGCGGCGGCCACGCTGCTGCAGGCCACCCCGGCGATCGAGGAGCGCAACTCCACCGCTGCGAAGGACTTCGCCGATGTGGCCGCCACGATGGACGCCGCCTCCCGGGACCGGTTCTTCCAGCTGGTGCACGCCGAGGACTTCGCTCCCTGGTTCGCCCAGGTGACCCCGCAGGAGGAGGTCGGGTGGCTGCCGCTGGGTTCGCGCCCGGCCCGCCGCGGGCTGAGCGTGGAGTCCCTGGAGGACCTGCGCGCCATCCCGTGGGTGTTCGCCTGGACCCAGGCCCGGATCAACCTCACCGGCTGGTTCGGCCTCGGCACCGCGCTGGCCGCGGTCGGGGACCTGGAGCGGCTCCGGGAGGCCTACCGGCGCTGGCCGTTGTTCACCACGATGATCGACAACGTGGAGATGTCCCTGGCCAAGACCGACGAGCGGATCGCCCGCCGCTACCTGGCCCTGGGAGACCGGGAGGATCTGGCCGCACTGGTGCTGGAGGAGATGGCGCTGACCCGGCAGTGGGTGGTGGACATCACCGGCCAGGAGCGGCTGCTCGCCGGGCACCGGGTGCTCGGCCGTGCGGTACAGCTGCGCAGCCCGTACGTGGACGCCCTGTCCCTGCTGCAGCTGCGCGCGCTGCGTACGCTGCGGGCCACCGACGGCTCCGACGAGACCGGGGACGAGGCGGTCCGCCGGCTGATGCTGCTCACGGTGAACGGTGTGGCTGCCGGCCTGCAGAACACCGGCTGAGGCCGCCCCGTCCGCGCTGCTGTGCCGGAGGTCACCGACCTCCGGGAGCTAGCGGCGCAGGTCCAGCCCCGCCAGGGCGGTGTCGGCGGCCGCGAGGGCGTCCCGGTCGTAGGTGGAGGTGGTCGCGAGCACCTCGTCCGCTCCGGTGCGTCGTACCAGGTCGGTCAGCTGCTCGTGCACCTGGCTGGCGGTGCCGTAGACCGCCTGGCGAAGCTGGCGTTCGACGGCGGAGCGCACCTTCTTGTCGTAGTCGTCCAGCTCCGTAGAGCGCACCGGGCGCAACGGGGCGAACACCCCGGTGCGCCGGCTCTCGGCGAGCGCGACCGCCTCGGGCAGCAGCAGCTCGCGGGCTTCTTCGACAGTGCCGGCGATGAGTATCTCCAGGCTGATGGTCACCCGCGGCTCGGGCCACGGCTGGCTGGGTCGGTACTCGTGCCGGTAGGCCGCCAGCAGGCCGGCGCCGGTGTGCAGGGCAGGCCCACCGACCACCACCGGCAGACCGTGCCGGGCGGCTACCGCCAGCCCGGACCCGGTGGCCAGCAGGTGCACCCCGATGCGCTCGTCGACCTCTGGGACCGCACGTACCGGACCGGTGCCGCCCAGGTGCGCGAGCAGCTCGTCCAGGTCGGCATCGAAGGCTTCCGGGGAGTACTCGGTGACCCGCAGACTCTTGCGCACGCCGGAGGTGAACCCCAGCGAGCGTCCGATACCCAGGTCGATCCGTCCCGGGTGCAGCGCGGCGAGGGTGCGGGCCTGCTCCGCGACCACCAGCGGCTGGTGGTTGGGCAGCATCACCCCACCGGAGCCGACCCGGATCGTGCTGGTGGCTGCCGCGACGGCCGCCATCAGAACGGTGGGCGCGGCACTGGCGATCCCGGGCACGCCATGGTGCTCGGCGACCCAGAACCGGTGGTACCCCAGCTTTTCGGCCCGCTCCGCCCGGTGCACGGTGGCACGCAGCGACTCTTCCGGACGCTCGTGGCTCCGGGTCCGGGAGCGGTCCAGCAACGATATCGGCACAGCAGGCATCGCCCGTGGCAACGGCGCAGCGACGGGGCGCATTCCCCACCCGGCGCGGTTCGGGGCGGAGTGACGCGCACCAGGACCGGCTCCGCGCAGCCAACGGCAGGAGGTGGTCGCGCGCCCACTAGGCTGGGACCTCATGACTGACACTCCCAGCTCCGCCGCCCCCATCCGCGCCGACGGCCGCCGGCCCGACCAGCTCCGCCCCGTGGTCTTCCACCGCGGCTGGTCCGACCAGGCCGAAGGATCGGTGCTGGTGGAGTTCGGCGGCACCCGCGTGCTGTGCACCGCCTCGTTCACCGAGGGGGTGCCCCGATGGCGCAAGGGCTCCGGCCAGGGCTGGGTGACCGCGGAGTACGCGATGCTGCCCCGGTCCACGAACTCCCGCTCCAGCCGGGAGTCGGTGAAGGGCAAGATCGGTGGCCGCACGCACGAGATCTCCCGGCTCATCGGCCGCGCGCTGCGCGCGATCATCGAGGTCTCCGCCCTGGGGGAGAACACGATCGTGCTGGACTGCGACGTGCTCCAGGCCGACGGCGGCACCCGCACCGCCGCGATCACCGGCGCCTACGTGGCGCTCGCCGATGCGATCGAGTGGGGACGCGCGCACGAAGCAGTCCCGGAGCAGGCGAGAGTCCTGACCGACTCCGTGGCCGCCGTCAGCGTGGGCATCATCGACGGCACCCCGATGCTGGACCTGCCCTACACCGAGGACGTGCGCGCCGAGACGGACATGAACGTGGTGGTGACCGGTAGCGGCGACTTCGTGGAGGTGCAGGGCACTGCTGAGGGCACACCGTTCCGGCGGGCTGAGCTGGACCAGCTCCTCGACCTGGCCGTGGCTGGCTGCGCTGAGCTGACCACTGCCCAGCAGGCGGCACTGACCCGGCACCTGGTGCGGCGCGAGGCCCCCGGCCCGCTCGTGGACGTGCGCGGATGAGCGCCCCGCAGTTGGTCCTGGCCACCCACAACGGGCACAAGGTCGCCGAGCTGCGCGCCATCCTCACCGGCTCGATGAGTGCACACAGCGGCACCGCCGGCCTGGTCGCCGAAGGGATCGTCGGCGCTGGTGATCTGGGCGCCCCCGAACCGGTCGAGGACGGCATCACCTTCGCCGAGAACGCGCTGATCAAGGCCCGCGCCCTGGTTGCACACACCCACCTGCCGGCAGTGGCCGACGACTCCGGCCTGAGCGTGGACGTGCTCGGCGGTGCCCCGGGCATCTTCTCCGCCCGCTGGGCCGGGCACCACGGTGACGATGCGGCCAACCTGGAGCTGCTGCTGGCCCAGCTCGCCGACGTGCCTGAGCAGCACCGCGGTGCAGCGTTCGTCTGCGCCGCCGTCCTGGTCACCCCCGAGGGGCACGAGCATGTGGAGACCGGCCGGCTGACCGGTACGCTGCTGACGGCACCGCGCGGGGCCGGTGGCTTTGGCTACGACCCGATCCTGCGACCCACAGGAGAGAGCCGGTCCTGCGCCGAGCTCACCCCAGACGAGAAGAACGCCATCTCTCACCGCGGCCAGGCGTTCCGGGCCCTCGCCCCGCACATCGGTGCCGCCCTGACATCATGATGCACTTCCTCACCGACACCACCTGGACCGAGCTGTACCTGCTAGCGGTCGCGTTCGTGCTGTGCGCCCTGATCGGTATCGAGCGCCAGGTGCGGCAGAAGGCAGCAGGCTTCCGCACCCATGTGCTGGTCGGCATGGGTGCGGCCGGTTTCACCCTGGTCTCCGCCTTCGGGTTCTCCACAGTCCTCGGCGAGGACGTGAACCTCGACCCTTCGCGGATCGCCGCCCAGATCGTCTCCGGTATCGGTTTCCTCGGTGCCGGGGTGATCTTCACCCGGCGGGACGTGGTCCGTGGCCTGACCACGGCCGCCACCATCTGGGTCGCCGCCGCAGTGGGTATGGCCGCCGGTGCCGGCATGGTCTCGCTGGCCTTCTTCCTCACTGCGTTGCACCTGCTCGCCGTGGTGGCGGTCGGCCCGCTGGTGCGCAAGATCCCGACCCGGGACCACAACCGGGTGCTGCGGGTGCGTTACCTGGACGGTGCCGGGGTGCTCCGTGACATCCTCGCCCTGGCCACCGAGCTGGGCTACTCCACGCTGATCCTGGGCAGCCGCCGGCTGGAACGGGACGGCCTGAAGCTGGTGGAGATCGACATCCGGTTCAAGGGGCGGATCCCGTTGCGCACCGCGATCCCGAGCGTGAACGCGATCGAGGGCGTGCGCCAGGTGCAGGTACGCAGCGACGACGAGCAGGAGGACGACGAAGACGTCTCGTGAGCGCCGATGCAGCGCTGACCCGTCTCCTGCGGAGCACCGGGTCCCCAGGCCGCGGCCTGCGCTCGTTTGAGTGTGGCGCTCGTGCTCACCTGATACGGTCGGATCTGATGACCCGGGAGGAAGTGTGATGACCGCGCTCAGCAACGCCACCCTGACCAGCCTGCCCGCCGACGTGGCCGGCCCCGACTACGACCGCAGCGCGCTGAGCGCCGGGATCGTGCACATCGGCGTCGGCGGCTTCCACCGCGCGCACCAGGCGATGTACCTGGACGAGCTGATGCGCGCCGGCCTGGCCCACGACTGGGCGATCTGCGGCCTCGGCCTGCTGCCGGGGGACGCGGCGATGCGCGATGCGCTCAAGGCCCAGGACGGTCTGTACACGCTGGTGGTCAAGCACCCCGACGGCTCCACGCAGGCGCGGGTGATCGGCTCGATCGTGGACTACCTGTTCGGCCCGGAGGACCCGGAGGCGGCGCTGGCCCGGATGGCCGACCCCGCGACCAGGATCGTCTCGCTGACCGTCACCGAGGGTGGCTACAACGTCAACCAGGTCACCGGCGAGTTCGACCTGACCAACCTGGCGGTGCGCGCCGACCTGGAGCCCGGCGCCGTGCCGACCACCTCGTTCGGCTACGTGATCGAGGCGCTGCGCCGCCGCCGAGCAGCAGGCACAGCCCCGTTCACCGTGATGAGCTGTGACAACATCCAGGGCAACGGTGACAACGCCCGGCGCATGTTCGGCGCCTTCGCCCGCGCCAAGGATCCCGACCTGGCCGACTGGATCGAGGCCGAGGTCCCGTTCCCGAACTGCATGGTGGACCGGATCACCCCGGTGACCACGGATGCCGATCGCGAGCTCGTGGCCGAGCGGTTCGGGATCGAGGACGCGTGGCCGGTGGTCACCGAGCCGTTCACCCAGTGGGTGCTGGAGGACGACTTCGTCTCCGGACGCCCGCCGTACGAGCAGGCCGGGGTGCAGGTGGTCGAGGATGTCACCCCGTACGAGCTGATGAAGCTGCGGCTGCTGAACGTCAGCCACCAGGGCATCGCCTACCTCGGTTACCTGGCCGGTTACCGGCTGGTGCACGACGTCGCCCAGGACCCGATGTTCGCCACCTTCCTGCGCGGCTACATGGACCACGAGGGCGGGCCTACTCTGCGCCCGCTGCCGGGTGTGGACCTCGAGGCCTACAAGTCCACGCTGATCGAACGGTTCTCCAACCCCTACGTGCGGGACACCGTGGCCCGGCTGTGCGCAGAGTCCTCCGACCGGATCCCCAACTGGCTGGTCCCGGTGATCGGCGAGAACCTCGCCAGCGGGGGAGAGGTGACCCGCTCGGCGCTGATCGTGGCCAGCTGGGCACGCTATGCCGAGGGCGCCGACGAGCAGGGCGAGCCGATCGAGATCGTGGACCGGATCGCCGAGCGGGTGCACGCCGCAGCGCTCGCCCAGAACGAGGACGACCTGGCGTTCCTGCGCGACCGCGACCTGTTCGGTGACCTGGTCGAGGACGAACGGTTCGTGACCGCCTACCGGTGGGCGCTGTCCTCGTTGCACTCGGTCGGTTCGCGGGCCACCATCCAGGCGCTGCTCGACGGCGAAGCTCCCGTCGCGTAGGTCCGCTCAGCGCACCCCGGTCAGCTCAGCCAGGCCCCGGGCGCACTCGGTGTCCAGGACGAGCACACCCACGAAACCGCCACGCACGCTCGCCCGCGCGGCGGCAGCGGTTGCCCGGCCGAAGCCGCACGCGATCACGGTCGGTGTGCGGCGCAGCTGGTCGAGGCTGACCGCGACCACCCGCTCCTCCAGCGGTGCGTGCAGCTCGCGACCGTCGGCGTCGAACAACCGACCGGAGCACTCACCGGCCACTGCATGGGCTTCGATCGCCGCCCGGTCGGCCGCCGACAGCGTCGGATAGACCGTGGAGGCCTGCGGGGTCCATCCGCCGATCGCCACCACGGCCAGGTCCAGGGAGTCTGCCCGGGTGAGCGCCTCGGCGATCTGCGGCTGGGCCCGCAGGCCGGCGGCTGTGGTCGCGTCCCGTACGGTCAGTGGCGCCCAGATCGGCCAGGTGCGCACCCCGGCCAGGCCCTTGAAGTGCTGGATCAGCTCCAGAGAGTCCCCGCTGCCCTCCACCGGCTGGGCGCCCACGAGCTGCACCACCTCGCACGGCGGCAGCCGGTCGATATGACGGGCCGCCGCCTCGATCGTGCGCGACCAGGAGATACCGACCGTCATCCCCTCCCGGACCCGGTCGCGCACTGCGCGGGCGAGGGTTCGGGCCAGCAGGTCCCGACGCTGCTGCGGCTCGGAGTGCGATGGGGCGATGATCACCGGTACCCCCATGGCCTCGGCCAGCGGGTCGCTCAGGTCTTCGGCGGCCTCCTCCGGCAGGGCGATCGAGATGCGCACGATACCCAGCTCGCGGGCGGTGTTCAGCAGCCGCGCCACCCGGAACCGGGACAGGTGACGCTCGTTGGCGATCTCCACCTTCGACTTGCCGTCCAGGTGGAAGTCCACGCTCACGTCGCGCATCAGGACGAGCTCGTCAGGATCCACACCGACCTCCTTGCGCAACAGATGGGCACCCGATGCTTGCTCATCTGAGTGTAGGGCACTACAGTCGGTCCATCAGATGAGCGGAGAACACCTACTCAGATGAGCGAACCTGCTGGTCGTGGTGAGCGACGGGCAGGTGCCGACAGTGAGGACGACGATGTTCCGACCAGAGCCGACGCCCGCCGGTCCCGGCGGTCCGGACCCGACCGCCCGTCGCCCGCGGCGGGGGCGCACCACCCGCTGCCGTGCCGCTGCTCTGGCCGCAGCGGCGGGACTGACCCTCGCCGGCTGTGCCGGTGCCGGAGCCGTGACCGGGGGCGGGGACACTGAGCAGATCGTGGTGGCGATCGTGTCCAACCCACAGATGCAGGATGCGATCTCGCTGCAGGACCGTTTCCGCGCCGAGCATCCCGGTATCGACGTGCAGTTCGTCAGCCTCCCGGAGAACGAGGCCCGAGCGAAGATCACCGCCTCGGTGGCGACCGGCGGCGGAGAGTTCGACGTGGTGATGATCTCCAACTACGAGACCGCGATGTGGGCGGAGAACGGGTGGATCGAGGATCTGCAGCCCTATGCGGACGCCACCGAGGGATACCGCCCGGAGGACTTCGTGCCGAGCGTGCGGGAGGCACTGTCCTATCAGGGTGACCTCTACTCCGTGCCGTTCTACGGTGAGTCCTCGTTCCTTGCCTACCGCGAGGACGTGTTCGCCGAGCAGGGCCTGCAGATGCCCGACCGCCCCACCTGGGACGAGGTCGCCGACCTCGCCGCCGAGCTGCACGACCCCGAGGAGAACTTCGCCGGCATCTGTCTGCGCGGACTGGCCGGGTGGGGGGAGAACATGGCACCGATGTCCACGGTGATCAACACCTACGGTGGCCAGTGGTTCGACGAGGACTGGGGCGCTGCACTGGACTCACCCCAGGTGCGCTCCGCCGTCACCGACTATGTGGACCTGGTGCGCACCTACGGCGAGCCGGGTGCTGCCACGGCCGGTTTCGGTGAGTGCCTGACCATGTTCACCCAGGGGCAGGCGGCGATGTGGTATGACGCGACCTCGATGGTCTCCTCCGTGGAGGACCCGAGCTCTTCGACCGTGGCCGGGGACGTGGGTTATGCACCGGCGCCGGTGGCCGAGACGGACGCCGCGGGCTGGCTGTACTCCTGGGCCTTGGCGATCCCCTCGACCTCCGAGCACAAGGACGCCGCCTGGGAGTTCGTCTCCTGGATGACCCACCCGGACTACATGCACCTGGTCGGGGAGGAGATTGGCTGGGCCCGGGTACCTCCGGGGAGCCGGCTGTCCACCTACGACATCCCGGAGTACGCAGAGGTGGCCTCGGCGTACGAGGAGGAGATGCTGCAAGCGATGCAGGACGCCAACCAGGAGGCCACGATGACCGAGCCGGTGCCCTACCGAGGCATCCAGTTCGTGGCCATCCCGGAGTTCCAGGACCTCGGTACCCGGGTCGGGCAGCAGATGTCCGCGGCGATCGCCGGGCAGGTCACCGTCGAAGAGGCGCTGGCACAGTCGCAGCGCTACGCCGAGACCGTCGCCGCGTCCTACCAGGCCGACCAGGAGGAAGAGTCGTGAGCACCACCGCCCTTGCTGCGCGGAACAATCGCCGTCAGGCGCTCCGCCGCGCTGCCGTCGACCCGAGTGCCGCACTCGACCGTGCCGAAGGCTGGCGCCGGCGCGCCCCGCTGCTTCCGGCGCTGGTCTTCACCATCATCGTCACCCAGGTGCCGTTCCTGGTCACCATCTGGTACTCGCTGCGGTCGGAGAACCTGCTCCGGCCCGGTGAGGACCGGTTCGTCGGCCTGGCCAACTATGCCGACCTGTTCGCCGACTCCACGTTCCGGCAGGCAGCGCTGAACAGCGTGATCTTCACCCTCGGCTGCGTGCTGGTGGCGATGGTGCTGGGCATCGTCCTCGCGCTGCTGCTGGACCGCCCGTTCGTCGGTCGGGGCCTGGCCCGCACGCTGCTGATCACCCCGTTCCTGATCATGCCGGTGGCGGCGGCGATGATCTGGAGCGTGTCGATGTTCAACCCCACCTACGGGATGGTGAACTGGGCGATCGGCCTGGTCGGGATCGACGCAGTGAACTGGACCGCCACCTTCCCGGTGCTGTCCATCCTGGTCGCACTGGTCTGGCAGTGGACGCCGTTCATGATGCTGCTGGTGCTCGCCGGTCTGCAGGCCCAGCCCAAGGACGTGCTCGAGGCGGCGCAGATGGACGGTGCCGGTTGGGGCCGTACGTTCACCTCGATCACCCTGCCGCAGCTGCGCCGGTACATCGAGCTGGGCATCCTGCTCGGCGCGATCTACGTGGTGAACACCTTCGACCAGATCTACCTGATGACCGCCGGTGGTCCCGGCACCGCCAGTGCCAACCTGCCGTTCTACATCTACCAGCGCGCCTTCCTCGGATTCGACATCGGGCAGGCCGCCGCCATGGGCGTGGTGGTGGTGATCGCCACGATCATCGTGGCCACGTTCGCCCTGCGCCTGATCTTCCGCAGCTTCGAGCAGAAGGACTGAAGCGATGACCACTACGACTCCTGCGGCACCGGCCGCACGACCTGCGTCCCCGGCTCCGGGTTCGCAGCCGCGACCCGACCGCGGTGCCGGACCTCGCAGCGGGCTGCTCACTGCGCTCACCTGGGTGCTGGCGATCGGGTTCTTCTTCCCCGTGCTCTGGATGGTGCTCACCGCCTTCAAGCAGGAGAACCAGGCCGCCTCGGACCCGCCCACCTGGTTCTTCGCGCCCACACTGGACCAGTTCCGGGCGGTGATCGAGAGCGGTGCGGGTGTGTACTTCGCGAACTCGCTGATCGCCACCGGGCTGTCCACCCTGCTGGTGATCGCCCTCGGGGTGCCCGCCTCCTACGCGCTGGCGATCCGGCCGGTGAAGCGCACCAGCGACGTGCTGTTCTTCTTCATGTCCACCAAGATGCTGCCGGTGGTGGCGGTGATCGTGCCGATCTACGTGATCGCCGGCCGGTTGCACGTGCTGGACACGGTGTGGACGCTGGTGGTGCTCTATACCGCGATGAACCTGCCGATCGCCGTGTGGATGATGCGCTCGTTCTTCCAGGAGGTTCCCGGGGAGGTGCTCGAGGCGGCCTCCATGGACGGTGCCGGGCTGATGCGCACGCTGCGCTCGGTGCTGATGCCGATGGTCGCCCCCGGGCTGGCCGCCACCGCGCTGATCTGCGTGATCTTCGCCTGGAACGAGTTCTTCTTCGCGCTCAACCTCACTGCCGCCCGTGCGGCGACCGTGCCGATCTTCATCACCTCGACGATGACCAGCGAGGGGCTGTTCCTGGCCCGGCTGTCAGCTGCCTCCCTGCTCGCCTCGCTGCCGGTGGTGGTGGCCGGCTGGGTGGCGCAGAAGCAGCTGGTGCGCGGGCTGTCCATGGGCGCCATCAAGTAGTGCACCTGTGGCTCCGCGGGGGTGCACCTGTGGCTCCGCGAGGGTGCACCTGTGGTTGCGAATCGCCCGAATCTCGACCATAAGTGCACCCTCGTGTGGGCTGGGGCCGGGGTTAGGGGGTTGGGGCCGGGTCGGGTCAGGGTCGGTGGCGGAGGAACAGCCGGGCGAGCAGGCGCCACCCGATCAGCAGCAGGGCGAGAACGCCGGCCGCCACCAGCGGGAACGCCCCGGAGACGCCCTGACCGCTGACCAGCCGCAGCCCCAGCCCCCCGGCGACGGTGCAGAGCCACAGCAGCACCGCCGTCGGCCAGACCTGCAGAGGTGTGCGCGACGAGCGTGGAATGAGCCAGCCGAGCAGCAGCCCGGCCAGGAACGGCCAGGCGGTGGTAGCGATGCCGGCGAGCGCGTTGCCCTCGGCGTGGCTGCTGCGCCCGGCGATCACGAACGCCAGCACGGCCAGCACGTCCAGCAGCGCCGCGAGCCGCGCATACCGGCCCAGGACAGGTCGCTGGTCGGTGCCGGGGGAGCTGCTAGTGCCCTGGCCCGCGGGGTCGGTCACACCAGACGCCCGGTACTTGTCAGCGCAGTGCGCACCAGGGCTCCGTGCCCGTCGGCCATCCCCTCCTGGATCACCGGGGAGACCGCCTCCTCCGGGGTGAACCAGGCGATGTCCAGAGCGTCCTGCTGCGGCTGGCAGTCACCGTCCACCGGCACGATGTAGGCCAGCGAGACGGCGTGCTGGCGCGGGTCGTGGTAGGGCGTGATCCCCGGGGTGGGGAAGTACTCGGCCACGGTGAACGGGGTGAGCGTGACCGGCAGCCGGGGCAGTGCCATCGGGCCAAGGTCCTTGTCCAGGTGCCGGGCCAGAGCATCGCGGATCCGTTCGTGGTACATCACCCGGCCGGAGACCAGTGCCCGGGAGATGCCGCCGTCCCGTGGGGTACGCAGCAGCATTCCGACGTGCTGGATGACGCCGTCGGAGTCCACCCGGACCGGGATCGCGTCCACGTAGACGATCGGCAGCCGCTTGCGCAGCGCATCCAGCTCGTCCTTCTCGAACCATCCGTCACCGGTGTCGATCGCTGTCTCACTCACCCTCATGTTCTACCTCGCCGGTGGGGTAGATGGCGAACGCGGCCCTGTTCCGGTACCGGAACACCCGGGGGGACAGACTCAGGGTCGGACCAGGGGGATACCTCATGGTGCCCGCACCGCTCACCGGGTTGCCATGGAGTGATGGATTCCCTGCTGACCACTCTGAGCGAGGCCTTCGGGCCGCTGATGCTGGTGCTCGGCGCGCTGTTCGCGTTCACCGAGTCGGCGTTCGGGCTCGGTGTCGTGGTGCCCGGTGAGACGGCGGTGCTGACCCTCGGTGCCGCTACCGCCTCACCGGGCCAGCTCGGCGCAGCGCTGATCACAGTGGCAGCCGGCGCCAGCGCCGGTGATCACCTGGGCTACTGGATCGGGTCCCGGTTCGGTACCCGGCTGCGCACCTCCCGCGTGGTCCGCCGCGTCGGGGTGCACCGGTGGGAGCGCGCCACCACGATGCTGCGCCGCCACGGCGTGCTCGCCCTGGTGGTCTCCCGGCTGCTGCCCGGGGTGCGCACCCTGATGCCTGCGGTGGCCGGTGCCGCGGGACTGGGCTACGGCCGGTTCCTCGTGGGCTCGGTGGTCGGGGCCGGCCTGTGGAGCGGGCTCTGGGTCGGTGTCGGTGCTGCCGCACGCACCGCGCTGCCCGAGGTGGCCGCGACCCTCGGCGTGGCCGGCTGGGGCCTGCTCGGTGGTGTGCTGTTGCTCGGGATCGGCGTAGTGGGACTGCTGCGGTGGCGCCGGCGGCGGCAGGCACCGGAGCCGGTAGCAGCGGTCCGGACGGAGGAGTACAGCCAGCACTGATGGTGCTCGGGGCAGCGGCCCGGCCCAGCTCACAGAGTGTGCTCGGGGCGGGGCACCGGTACAACCTCGCTCAGCAATT
>DATGRZ010000017.1:0-6833 GCA_035303065.1 Ruania sp. | reverse complement strand
GTGATAGGCCAGCCCCTTGGCGTCCCACAGCGGCGCGTGTGCGCGCAGCCGGGGGACGAACACCTCCCAGTCGCGCTGTTCCTGCGCCGTCCAGCCCACCTCGGCGACCGCGGCCAGCCGGGGCAGCAGCATGGTGAACAGGTCATCCTCGGTGAGGATCGTCTCGGTCCAGAGGGCGGCCTCCACCCCGCGCACCGCCTCGGCCGGCACCCCGTCCAGGTAGGCCTGCGGATCCCAGTCGTAGGAATCGCGCACCTCCACGCACCCGGCCCAGTGCAGCCCGAGCGGGAAGTCCTCGTAGTACTTCATGTCCAGGTACACGCGGTTGCCGGGGCTGAGCACCACCTGCGCACCGGCCCGCGCTGCCTCGGCGACCGGGGCCGGGTCCACGCCCGAGTCCCACAGCTGGACCACCGCCCCCTCCGGCAGCGGGGCGGCCGCGGCCTCCCCCCACATCATCGGCGTCTTCCCGGTGCGCGCCACGGCGTCGGTCAGGTGCTGGACGAACGCCACGTACTCCTCACGCGGCATCGTGTGCACCTCGTCACCCCCGGCGTGCAGGTACGGACCGTTGACGAGGGTGGCCAGGTGGCCCAGCACGTCGTCGATGAACGGTGCGGTGGCCGGGTTGTCCAGGGACAGCTTGGAGAAGCCCACCTTGATGCCCCGGTAGGCCTCGGTCGGTTCGCCTGTCTCGGTGAGCGCGCCGATGGCGTGCTGGGCGGCGTTCACGTGCCCCGGCATGTCGATCTCCGGCACCACGACGATGCCTCGGGCGTCGGCGTAGGCGACCAGGTCGCGGAACTCCTCGGTACTGAGATAGCCGCCCGGACCCTCCCCCACCTGGGTGGCGCCGGAGATCTCGGTGAGCTCCGGCCGGCCCGGCACCTCGATCCGCCAGCCCTGGTCGTCAGACAGGTGCAGGTGCAGCACGTTCAGCTTGTAGGAGGCCATCAGGTCGATGACCTTCGTCAGCGTCGCCGGACCGAAGAAGTGCCGGGAGATGTCGACCATCAGCCCGCGGTGCGCGAGCCGGGGGCGGTCCTCGATCTCGACGCCGGGCACCGCCCCGGGAGCTGCCTCCGGCAGGTCCAGGTCTCGCAGCTGGACGAGCGTGGCCAACCCGCGCAGCAGACCGAGCCGGCCCCCGGTGAGCTCTACGCGACCATCACCGGCGCGCAGCAGGTACGCTTCGCCGTCGCTCTCCTTCTCCTCCAGCACGACGACGGAGGGTGAGGTGCTCTGGTCCGCCACCGGGGCGCCGTCGTCACTCTGCGCGGACAAGCCGAGCATGATCGCGGCCACCTGTGCCAGCCCCTCAGGCGCACGCAGCTGGGTACGGGCGTCCACCGGGGTCGGGGCGCCGCTGCTGACGGTGACGGTGGGGGGCAGGGGCACGAGCGGGAACGTCACGGGGGCGTCTCCTTCTGGCAGGCCGGGCTGGTCCTCGGTCACGCTACCGCCTGCTCTGCGGCCGAGAACAGGGGCACGGGACTCTGCCGGTGCCGCACCACGCCTGCCCGTGCTGACCGCCGGTGCGCGACGTAGGCTGACGCGCATGGCTGACAGTGGCGCGTACGTGCAGGCGGGGCAGGAGTACACCCGGGACACCCAGTACATCGAGACCCGCATCACCGCGGACGGACGCGACGGGTACCCGGTGGAGCCGGGCCGCTACCGGCTCATCGCCGCACGCGCCTGCCCGTGGGCAAACCGGACGATCATCGTGCGCCGACTGCTCGGGCTGGAGGACGCGATCTCCATGGGGCTCGCCGGTCCCACCCATGACGCACGGTCCTGGACGTTCGACCTGGACCCCGGCGGCGTGGACCCGGTCCTGGGTATCGAACGGCTGCAGCAGGCTTACTTCGCCCGGGTGCCGGACTACCCGCGCGGGATCACCGTGCCCGCCATCGTGGACGTCCCCAGCGGCGCAGTGGTCACCAACGACTTCGCCCAGATCACCCTGGACTTCTCCACCGAGTGGACGCAGTACCACCGCGACGGCGCACCGGACCTGTACCCGGACCACCTGCGCGCGGAGATCGACGAGGTCGCCGAGCTGGTCTACCAGGACGTGAACAACGGGGTGTACCGGTGTGGATTCGCCGGCTCCCAGCGCGCCTACGACCGCGCGTACGACCAGCTGTTCGCCCGGTTGGACTGGCTCAGCGACCGGCTCTCCGACCAGCGCTACCTGGTCGGGGACACGATCACCGAGGCGGACGTGCGGCTGTTCACCACGCTGGCCCGCTTCGATGCGGTGTACCACGGGCACTTCAAGTGCAACCGGACGAAGCTCAGCGAGATGCCGGTGCTGTGGGCCTACGCCCGGGACCTGTTCACCACTCCCGGCTTCGGCGACACCGTGGACTTCGCCCAGATCAAGGAGCACTACTACGTGGTGCACCAGGACGTAAACCCCAGCCAGATCGTGCCCAAGGGTCCGGACCTGACGAACTGGCTCACACCGCACCACCGGGACCAGCTCGGCGGTCGCCCGTTCGGCGACGGGACACCGCCCGGGCCGGTGCGTTCCGGTGAACAGGTGCCCGCGCAGGCGACGCCGCTGGCCTGACCATGTGAAGGAAGCTGCCGGCAGGGCCGGCCGGCGGCCAAGTTTCACGTCGGGCGGTGCTCACTATGCCGTGACCAGCGGGCTCAGCGAGCGGTGCTCAACGGGCGGTGCTCAACGGCAGTGGCAGCGATCCTGCTCGGGCACGCCCGCGAGCGCTTCCTCGATGTGCTCGCCACATCCCTCCCACGTCGGCTTGTGGCAGGTCGGGCAGGTCACTCGTCGGCACATCAGTCTCTCCTCAGCTCGGCACCGCGGGCGATTCTAACCCCTGGCCCCACACCCACGCGGGTGCACCTATGGTTGTGATTCGACCGAATCGCGACCATAGGTGCACCCAGGCACAACCGTAGGTGCACCCGCGTTTCGCTGACCCGGGCTGAACAGCCGGCTACCGTGGCGCTCATGGCCGGTTACACAGTCGTAGATGTTGAGACCACGGGCTACTCCCCGGCGCACCACGACCGGGTGGTGGAGATCGCCCTGGTGCACGTCAGCGAACGCGGTGAGATCCAGGAGCAGTGGTCGACCCTCGTCGATCCTGGCCGCGACATCGGCCCCACCCAGGTGCACGGGCTGACCGCAAGCGACGTGCTTGACGCCCCGACCTTCACCGACATCGCTCCCTATGTGCTCCGGGAGTGCGTGGACAGCGTGCTGGTGGCCCACAACGCGCCGTTCGACCTGCGCTTCCTCGCCCATGAGCTGGAGCACGCCGGCATCGCACTGAACCAGCTCCCGCTCACAGGGGTGTGCACCATGCACTGGGCGCCGGCCTTCCTCACCAGCCCGAGCCGCCGCCTGGGCGACTGCTGCGCGAGCGCCGGCATCACCCTGGACAATGCGCACTCGGCGGCCGCCGACGCGCTCGCCACCGCCCAGCTTCTCTCCCTCTACCTGCGCGCGTGCGACTATCGCCCGCCGTGGAGTGAGATGGTCAGCGATGCACGTACCTACCCCTGGCCGACGCTCAACGGCAGCTATCCGCCGTTCCAACCGGTACGGCGTGGCACGAGGAGCAGACGCCGCGACGGTCGCTGGCTCGAAAGCCTCGTCGCCCGCCTGCCGCAAGCGGCCGACCCCCAGGTGGACAGCTACCTGGCGGTGCTGGAGGAGGCCATGGTCGACCACTTCCTCGCCGAGCACGAGAAGGCGGCGCTGCTGGCGTGCGCTGCGGATGCCGGGCTGAGCCGAGGGCAGGTTCTCGATCTGCACGGCACGTACCTGGATACCCTCGCGCAGACCGCCTGGGCCGACGGCGTGGTCACCGCTGAGGAACGGCGCCTGCTCGAGCAGGTCGCGGGCAGCCTCGGACTGACGGCGGCGGACGTGACCGCCGCACTGCAGACCGCTGAGCAGAGCGCAGCGAGCTCTTCCGCGCCCGGGCAGCTGTCCGCCAGCGGGATCAGCCTCCGGCCCGGCGACCGAGTCACCTTCACCGGCGCGATGCAGCGCGGTCGCAGCGAGTGGCGCGAACTGGCTGCGGCCCGCGGCCTGGTCCCCGGCGGCGTGACCAAGAGGACGGCGCTCGTCGTGGCCGCCGACCCCAACTCCGCCAGCGGGAAAGCGGCCAAGGCGCGCTCATACGGGATCCCGATCGTCACCGAAGAGGCCTTCGAGCGACTGCTGCTCGACAGCTGAGGTCGCCACGGCCGCGGGAACATCGCGCACCACCGCCTGCTCGGCGGCAGCATCCCGCACCACGTCCGCCTCAACCATCACATCCCGCCGCCGGCCCAGCAGCAGCACTCCCCCGCAGCAGGCCAGCACGAGGGCAGCCAGCAGGAGCAGCAGTCGGTAGTCCACCACCGCGACCAGTGCTGCACCGGCGCCGGTCGAGACCAGCTGCGGCACGTTGAGCGCCAGGTTGGTGGCTGCCGCGGTCCGCCCCTGCAGCCGTGGCGGGGTGAGCCGCTGCCGGGTGGTCACCAGGGCCACCACCATCCACGGGATGCCCATGCCGCCAGCGAACAGTGCCACGATCACCACCGGCAGCAGCGCTGGGCCGAGCACGTCGGCCGCGCAGGCGAGCGCCACCACGGCGATGATCGCCAGGCTGATGCCGACCGCCCGCTGCGGGCCGAACCGGCGCAGCACCCGTGCCGAGGTCACCCCACCGAGGATCGCCCCGGCGCCCTGGATGCTCATCAGCACCCCGAAGAACGCCGGCGTCATACCCAGTCCCTGGTCGACCACCTCGAAGATCACCGTGTCGAACAGGCCCACGACGCCGAAGGCGACCGCGGTCACGGTGACGATGACCCACAGCACCGGCA
Organism: Ruania sp.; assembly: GCA_035303065.1. Classification (GTDB taxonomy): domain Bacteria; phylum Actinomycetota; class Actinomycetes; order Actinomycetales; family Beutenbergiaceae; genus Ruania. Next base: position 1,982 of record DATGRZ010000017.1, on the reverse strand, counting down.
CCGAGCGCAGGTGCCGGAACCCGGCGACCGTCTGCTCCCAGAACGCGGTCTCCTCACGCTCCGGCTCGGACTCCTCGGCACGCACCGTCGCCAGCACGACGGCGGTGACCACCAGCAGCACCGCGACCCCGAGGCCGAGGGCCCGTCCGCCCCAGAGCACGTACAGCCCAGCACCGAACATCGGAGTGAGGATGCGCAGTCCCTGGTCGATCGTGGACAGCATCGCGTTCGCCTCATCCAGCTGCTCGTCCGGGAGCAGGTCGCGCAGCAGCCCGGACAGTGCCGAGCCGTTCAGGATGCCCAGCCCGCCGTAGACCACGGTGACGGCGTACAGCAGCCAGATCGTCGAGGCGTCGGTGACGAACAACAGCGACGCGGCAGCCACAGCGGCGACCAGGTTCGCACACACCATCAGCGACCGGCGGTGCACCCGGTCCACGAGCAGGCCCAGCAGCGGGACCGCCAGTGTCGGCAGTCCCAGGGCGAAGAACACCAGCCCGGCGGCCGACGAGCTGCCGGTGAGGTCCTTCGCCCAGATCGCCAGGGTGAGGTAGAGGGCGGAGTCGGCCAGGTTGCCGATGGTCCAGCCGCCCAGCAGCCGGCGGAAGAGTCGGTGCTGCAGCAGGTTCTTCATCGGTTCGCCTCGGTCGGTTCGTCGCGCGCGGTGTGCTCGGTGTGCTCGGCGTGCTCGGCGGCTGAGTGCACCAGGTAGCTGGTCGTGTAGAGCCGGACCGGCCGGCCGCTTGCTGGTCGCTGGTCCGGGTGGTCCCAGCGCTGCACGTACTCGTTCACCAGGTCCGAGATCCGGTCGTTGACCTCACGGGCCTCCTCAGGGGTCAGATAGAGAGTGGCGCCAGTAGTCCCGAGCTTTCCGCGCCACTCGGGTGGGTTCTTCCGGGCGGCGGCCTGCCGGATCCGTTCGAACTCCCACTCCCGGAACGAGCTGTCCAAGGCTGTGGCGGCGCCGGCGAGCTCCTCATCGTCCCCGTCCGGCTCGTCCCAGCGCTGCCGGATGTCCACCACCCGCCAGGGACGCTGCCGGCCGGTGTGACCGGGCACCCGTTCGATGAAGCCCGCCTCGGCAAGCGTGCGCAGGTGGAAGGAGCAGTTCGACGGCGTGCTCCCCACCAGCGGGGCGAGGTCGCTCGCCGTAGCGCTCCCCTCGATCGCGAGCCGCTCGAACAGCTCGATCCGCAGCGGGTGGGCCAGGGCGCGCATCGCGCGGGCATCGGTCAGCTTCATGCCTCGAGCGTAGACCTGAAACACTTCTTTCGCAAGGGTTCTTTCACGTCAGCATCCGCCTCCCGCTGAGTGGGACCGTCATCGAAATATCGCCGGCGAGCGACCGGGATGTCACCCACGGACGGGCAGACCATGGCGAGCGACCGGGATGTCACCGACGGACGGGGGCAGACCATGGCCGACCACCGGGATGTCGCGCACCGGACGGTGCGGGCGACACGTCAGCGGCCGAGCACCTCGGCGAGGAACTCCGCTGCCGCTGGGGCAAGACGCCCAGGCCGGCGCCAGATCGCGTACAGCGTGCGGCGCAGGTCCACGTCCTCCAGCTCCACCTCGACCAGCCGCCGGTCGCGCAGCTCGGCAGCCACGGCGAGCTCGCTGAGCACCGCCGGATAGCCACCGGAGGCGACCTCGACCTTGACGGCAGCATTGGAGTCCAGCTCGAGGGCCGGTTGCACCGGGGTGTCCAGCGCCCGGCTGAGCGCCTCCCTGGTGCCGGACCCGTCCTCGCGGGAGGCCAGCGGCAGGGTGGCCAGGTCCTTCCGACCCAGCGGTCGGCGGCGGCGCGCCAGCGGGTGCCCGGGCCCGACCACCAGGGTGAGCCGGTCGGCCCCGACCCTGCGCCGGGCCAGGTCGCTGGGCACCACCGGGGTCTCGATGAAGCCCAGGTCGATCTCCCGGGCGCGCAGCGCTGCGATCACGTCCCGGGAGTTCATCACCTGCAGACGTACCGCATGATC
>DATGRZ010000016.1:0-3184 GCA_035303065.1 Ruania sp. | reverse complement strand
CGGAGGTGGGCCATTCGTGCTGCCCTGAAGGGATCGTCCCGACGATGAACCTCACTGGTGTGCTGCCCGCGCTCCGCGCCGACCCCGGGCTGGCCGAGCTCGTCGACCGTGTCCCGGCGCGCGGTGCGCTCACCGTCACCGCATCCGTCGGCGTGCGCGCCCCGATGCTCGCCGAGCTCGCCACCCGCGCCGATCGCCCGCTGGTGGTCGTGGTCGCCACCGGGCGGGAGGCCGATGAGCTGGCCGAGGCGCTCGCCGCCTACCTGCCCGCCGACGGGATCGCCGTCTTCCCCTCCTGGGAGACCCTCCCGCACGAGCGGCTGTCCCCACGCAGCGACACTGTGGCGCACCGGATCGCCGTACTCCGTCGGCTGACCCACTCCGATGCCGCCGACGCCGGCCCGGCCGGATCCAGTGCGCCGGTGCGGGTGCTCCTCCTGCCGGTGCGCGCGCTGCTGCAGCCGGTGGTGGCCGGGCTGGGCGACCTGGAGCCGGTGGCGCTGCGTGCGGGGGACACCGTGCCGATGGAGGACGTGGTCGCCCGTCTGGTCGATGCCGCCTACACCCGGGTGGACATGGTGGAACGGCGCGGGGAGTTCGCGGTGCGCGGCGGGCTGCTGGACGTGTTCGCCCCCACGGAGAAGCATCCGCAGCGGATCGAGTTCTGGGGCGACGACGTGGAGGAGATCCGCTGGTTCTCCGCCGCCGACCAGCGCTCCCTGGAGATCAGCGAGGACGGCATGTGGGCCCCGCCCACCCGGGAGATCCTGCTCACCGAGCAGGTGCGCGAGCGGGCCCGGGAGCTGATGGCGACCTTGCCCGGCGCCACCGAGATGCTGGAGAAGCTCAGCGAGGGTATCGCCGTGGACGGGATGGAGTCCCTCGCGCCGGTGCTGGTGGATGACATGGTGCCCGTCCTGGACCTGGTGCCGGAGGACGCGCTGCTGCTGGTCGACGACCCGGAACGGATCCGGCGCCGCGCGCACGACCTGGTCGCCACCACCGAGGAGTTCCTCGCTGCCGCCTGGACCTCTGCCGCCGCCGGGGCGAACACCCCGATCGATCTGTCCCGGGCCTCCTTCGCCACGCTGGAGGACACCCGGGACATCGCCCGCCGCCGCGGTCTGGGCTGGTGGGAGGTCTCCCCGTTCGCTGCCGACACCGAGCTGGCCGAGGCCGCTGAGGGCACCGAGGCCAAACCGGCCGGTGACGGCGGAGCCCACCTTGTGCAGGTCGCCTCCCGGGACGTGGAGGGTTACCGGGGCGAGACCGAGCGTGCGGTGACCGACCTGCGCGACCTCACCCGGCAGGGGTGGCGCCTGGTGCTGGTCACCGAGGGGCCCGGCCCGGCCCGGCGGATGGTGGAACAGCTGCTGGACGCCGACGTGCCGGCCCGGCTGGTCGCTGCCGTGGAGCCGGCCGGTGCGGACGCCCGCGACGGGGAGGACCCCGACCTGCCGGTGGCCGGGATGGTGCTGGTCACCACTGCCAGCGTGGGCCGCGGGTTCGTCTCCGAACCGTTGCAGCTGGCGGTGTTCACCGAGGCCGACCTGACCGGCCGAGCCGGACCCTCCACCAAGGACATGCGCACGCTGCCCGCGCGGCGGCGCAACGTGGTGGACCCGCTCGCGTTGCGTCCAGGGGACTACGTGGTGCACGAGCAGCACGGGGTGGGCCAGTTCGTGGAGCTGCTGCAGCGCACTGTGGGTGCCGGCAAGACCGCCGCCACCCGCGAGTACCTGGTGATCGAGTACGCCGCCTCCAAGCGGGGCCAGCCCGGGGACCGGCTGTACGTGCCCACCGACTCCCTCGACCAGGTGACCAAGTACACCGGCGGTGAGGCGCCGAGCGTGAACAAGCTCGGCGGGGCGGACTGGGCGAAGACGAAGAGCCGGGCCCGCAAGGCGATCAAGGAGATCGCGAACGAGCTGATCCGGTTGTACGCGGCCCGCGCCGCCACCACGGGACACCAGTTCGCCCCGGACACCCCGTGGCAGCGGGAGCTGGAGGACGCGTTCGCCTACGTGGAGACCCCGGACCAGCTCTCCTCGATCGAGGAGGTGAAGGCGGACATGGAGAAGTCGATGCCGATGGACCGCCTGATCTCCGGCGACGTGGGCTACGGCAAGACCGAGATCGCCGTCCGGGCTGCGTTCAAGGCGGTCCAGGACGGCAAGCAGGTGGCGGTGCTGGTGCCCACCACGCTGCTCGTGCAACAGCACCTGGACACCTTCTCCGAGCGGTACTCCGGGTTCCCGATCGTCGTCAAGGCGCTGTCCCGGTTCCAGACTGCCTCCGAAGCGGAGGAGGTGCGCGAGGGGGTGCGCAGCGGGGCAGTGGACGTGGTGATCGGCACGCACCGGCTGATCACCGGCGACGTGCGCTTCAAGGATCTCGGCCTGGTGATCATCGACGAGGAGCAGCGCTTCGGCGTGGAGCACAAGGAGACGCTCAAGCAGCTGCGCACCAATGTGGACGTGCTGGCGATGTCCGCCACCCCGATCCCGCGCACTCTGGAGATGGCGGTCACGGGGATCCGGGAGATGTCCACCCTGGCCACCCCGCCGGAGGAACGCCACCCGGTGCTCACCTTCGTCGGCCCCTACCAGCAGAAACAGATCGCCGCCGCCATCCGCCGCGAGCTGCTCCGCGAGGGTCAGGTGTTCTACGTGCACAACCGGGTGGAGTCGATCGACCGCACTGCCGCCAAGCTCGCCGAACTGGTGCCGGACGCGCGGATCGCGGTGGCGCACGGGAAGATGAACGAGCACCAGCTGGAGCGGGTGATCGTGGACTTCTGGGAGAAGCGGTTCGACGTGCTGGTCTGCACCACGATCGTGGAGACCGGGTTGGACATCTCGAATGCGAACACCCTGATCGTGGAGCGTGGCGACACCTTCGGCCTGGCCCAGCTGCACCAGCTGCGCGGCCGGGTGGGCCGCGGCCGGGAGCGCGCCTACGCCTACTTCTTGTACCCGCCGGAGAAGCCGCTGACCGAGACCGCGCACGAGCGGTTGCAGACCATCGCCGCGCACACCGACCTGGGTGCCGGGATGCAGGTGGCGATGAAGGACCTGGAGATCCGCGGGGCGGGGAACCTGCTCGGCGGGGAGCAGTCCGGGCACATCGCCGGTGTGGGCTTCGACCTGTACGTGCGGATGGTCTCCGAGGCGGTCGCCAAGGC
>DATGRZ010000015.1:0-8449 GCA_035303065.1 Ruania sp. | reverse complement strand
GGGCGCATCGGGGTGAGCAGCGGGACGACCTCCTCCAGCGCCTGCACCACTGGTTCGAAAGCGCGCACGTCCCGTCCTTCGTCCACCCCGAGCAGCACCAGGTCCGGGCAGATCGCCTGCGCGCTGCGCTTGCGCATCCCTCGGCGCACCCCCTGCGCCCGCGCGCGGGCAGACAAGGCGGCCACCCCCCGCCCGTCGTAGAGCGCCACTGGCTGGTGCGCCCCGGCCAGACCCTCGTTCAGTGCGGCGACCACCGGCCAGTCCGGCACCCACAGCACCACCAGCCGGGTACCGACAGGACTCGCTCCTGCCTCGGCTGCCACGCTCATCTGCTCTCATCGCCCCTCGCGCTCATGTCAGCCCCAGCTCTCGCCTCATGCCGACTCCAGCTCTCGCGCTCATGCCGACTCCAGCTCTCGCACCGCAGGCCCCGTTCCCCGCTTCGGCACGGCGGAGGGCACGGCCACCGGACCTGCTGGGGCCGTCGGACCCGGCGCAGCCACTACCGGATCCGGCGCAGCCACCAGCCCGGCCGGCCCCAGCTGCACCCGGGCAGCCAGCTCGGTCGGGAACCGGCGGTGCCGGGCCGCCAGCTCCAGCACCCCGGTGCGCAGCAGCCCCTCCCCACGCCCGACGCCCTGCCAGGTACGTGACACCACCCGCAGCACCACATCGGCACCGGGCCACGCCGCAGTGGTCAGCAGCACCGCCCCGCGCACCCGCAGCCGGGAGGTCAGCGAGCGCTGGTCCCGCTCCGCCAGGCCGGTCCCCCGGCCGAGGACCAGCACGTCGAACCCGTCCGCCACCGCTGCGAGCACCACCGGTGCGTCCGGTCCGGGCCTGGGCACCACCACCACCCGGTCCAGTGCCAGCCCGAGCGTGGCCGCGGCCGCCAGCCCGGCGTCCGGCAGGTCCACCAGGGCACACCAGGACTCCTCGCCCATGGCCGCCGCCGCGAGCGAGAGCAGCACCGACATGCCCCCGCTGACCTGCACCGCCCCTCCCCGCCGCAGCCCACCTTCGGGGAACAGCCCGGACAACACCTGCGGCACGGGCACGAGCCTCTCCGGGTCGATGGTCGGTCCGGAGACCGGGTGGCGGGCAGCCGGAGTGGCAGCGAGCGCTGTGGCACCGCGCAACCGGGTACGCACACCGGTGCTCGCCTCCGCCTGCACCAGAGCCCGCCGGGCGGTCTCCCAACGCGTCGCCGTCGCCATACCTCCTCCTTCCGGCGAACCTTTGTTCGATCACAGGGTCACAGTACGGAGGGGTACCGACATCCCCGCACCTGTAGAACATCAGTTCTAACAGTGAACGACGGCGGACCCTCCCTGTCAACTCCGCTCACCCGCCGTAGGCTGGGCATGCACCTGCCCACCACGAACCGGAGGAGACATCCATGGACCTGCAGCGCCCACGCCCCCCGCACCCCAGCGAGCTGCTCCCCCAGCTTCCGACGATGTCGCTGACCAGCACCGACCTGTCCGACGGCGCCCGGCTGGACCCACGGCACGCCGCCGCCGGGGAGAACGTCTCCCCGCAGCTGAGCTGGTCCGGGGCGCCGGAGGGCACCCAGGGGTACCTGCTCTCCTGCTTCGACCCGGACGCCCCCACCCCGTCCGGGTACTGGCACTGGACCGTGGTGGACCTGGACTCCGCGGTCACCTCGCTGGACCGGGGTGAGGGGCAGAGCGACATCAGCCTCCCGGGAGCGGCCTTCCACCTGAAGAGCGACGGCGGAGAGTTCGCCTACGAGGGCGCCGCACCTCCCGCCGGGGACACTGAGCACCGGTACGTGTTCACCATCCACGCCCTGGACGTGCCCACTCTCGAGCTGGAGCCGGAGGACAGCCCGGCGAAGGCGCACTTCATGGGCCTGTTCCATGCTCTGGCCCGGGGCGTGCTGACCGTGACCTACCAGCTCTGATGCGGCTGGGCACTCTCACCTGGGAACCTGCTCTGGACCACCTCGACCTGGTGGCCGCCCCGGTGCGCACCGCCCTGGAGACCTGGGCGCAGGACGGAAGCGACGCCGTCGAGCGGGTCCTGGTGGCCGAGATCGACCCCGACCTGGCCGACACCACGGCGATGACCGAGGCCTACCAGCTGGAGCTGGCCGACTCGGTGAACTGCGTGCTGGTGGCGGGCAGGCGCAGCGGAGAGGAACGACTGGCCGCCGCCGTCGTGCGTGCCACCACCCGGGCGGACGTGAACTCGCGGATCAAACGCACCCTGGACGTGCGCAAGGCCTCGTTCCTGCCGATGGACCGAGCGGTCGAGGAGACTGCGATGGCCTACGGCGGCATCACCCCGATCGGGCTGCCGCCGGCCTACCGGCTGCTGCTGGACGAACGCACCACCACCGGACCGGCGATCATCGGCAGCGGCATCCGCGGCTCGAAGATCCTGCTGCCCGGTGAGCTGCTCACCGCCCTGCCCGGGGCCGAGGTGGTCGAGGGCCTGGCCGTCGAGGTCTAGGCGGCCAGCCAGTCGTCCCTGTGCTCGGCGACGAACTCCTCGTCCAGCAGGTCACCGTAGCGCTGCCGTACGCCCGCGATCAGCTCCTCCTGCCCGGGGGAGAGCTGCTCGGTCTCGGACAGGCAGCGCGCCGAGGACAGCAGCCCCTGCTGGCGCAGCACCTCGTTCACCCCGGGCACCGACCCGGCGAAGTCGTGCGCCACATCGAAGACGGCGGCGTTCACCTCGACCAGGTCGCTCCCGGTGGCGAGCAGGTCCATCGGCACCTGCCCGGTCTCGACCGCCCGCCGGGCCTGCTCGGCCACGACGACCGCAGCCCGGGTGCCGACCGCCCACTGGCCGAGCAGCCCGCCGCGTGCGCACACCTGTCGATCTCCTCGCCGGGTCGGGGTGACCAGGTCGGCCACGATCGCATCGTCGTTACCGGTGAGCAGCACCACCTCGTCCCACCGGTCGTGCTCGAGCAGCACCTGCACCACGTCCCCGGTGCGATATCGGTCGAACGGTGCGGCCTTGACCGCCACCACCGAGTCCAGGTCGAACAGCGCCCGCCAGTAGTCGCGGCTCAGGTGCCTCCCGCCCACGCTGGTCTGCAGGTAGAACCCGATCGTCGGCAGCACCTCACCGACCGCCCGGGCCCGCTCCAGCAGGGCGTGCTCGCTGCGGTCGGTCATCCCCCACGGGCACAGCAGCGCCGTCTGGTAGCCGGCGTCTCGGGCGACCTCCGCCTCAGCGACGGCCTGGTCGGTGTCCCCGACCAGCCCGGCCACCAGCAGCGGGTCGGTCCCGGCACGGTGCCGCTCAGCGGCGGCCATCGCCCAGACGTCCGCCAGCCGCCCGACATCCTCGTGCAGCTCGAACTGGGTGGTGTGCACCCCGACGGCCAGGCCGTCCACCCCGGCGTCCAGGTAGTAGCGGGTCAGAGCACGCTGGGCGCGCTCATCGATCGCACCAGCAGCATCGAGAGCGAGCGGGTGGGCGGGGATCACCGCCCCCTGGCGGAGCCGGTCGCTGACGGCCGGAGCGCTCGCCGCGGCAGCACGGGACGAGGCCGCCCCGGCCGACACAGCCCCGGTCGGATTCGTGGTCATCAGAACTTCCCCTCTCGTTGCTGGAACTTGGTGGCCTTGCCGAGCTGCCGGCCGCCGTCACCGACCCACCGACCGACCCAGCGCACCAGCTGGCGCAGGCCGATGCTCGGATACCCGAACATCTCGTGGCACAGCCCCGCGTCCGAGAGCAGCGCATCGGCTGCCTCGGTCCCGGTGAACGTCGGCTCGATACCCATCTCCGCACCCAGCAGGAGGGCCAGCCGGCGCACCGAGACAGTCTCTGGACCGGTGGCGTTCAGGATCGTCGGGGGCACCCCGGCGGCACTGATCGACTGCAGCGCCCAGGAGCTGATGTCCCCCTGCCAGGCCACGTTCACCGCCGGCATGGTCACGTCCACCGGCTCCCCGGCGGCCATCGTCGCGGCGATGTCGGCGACCACCCCGTAGCGCAGCTCGCAGGCGTAGTTCAGCCGGTAGATCAGCGTCGGGGTGTCCCAGCGGTGGGCCGCGTTGGTGAACAGCCGTTCTCGGGCCAGTGCGGACTGGGCGTACTCCCCGACCGGGCCCGGGTCGTCGGTCTCCACCGAGCCGCCACGCACCACCGGGCTGAGCGGGTAGACGTTGCCGGTGGAGTAGACCATCGTCGGCACGCCCCGGTAGCGGTCGGCGACCAGCACCGGGATGGCGGCGTTCGACCACCAGGTCTGGTGCTCGGCGGCCGAGGTGCCGAACTTCATCGCGGCCAGGTAGAACACACCTGCGGCCTCGGGCAGGTCCGGGTAGGACTCGGAAACGGCGAGATCGGCACGGTGCACCTGCACCCCGACCTGCTCCAGCTGCTCGGCGGCCGCCGGGTCGGAGAACCGCGAGACCGCGATCACCCGGGCGGACGAGCCCACCGAGTCCAGGGCGCGGCGGGCCATCGTGGCCATGCTCGGGCCGATCTTCCCGCCGGCCCCGAGCAGCACGATGTCCCCGCCCAGGTCGGCGAGCACCTCGCCGACGCCGTCTCCCGGACGGGACAGCAGCTCCTCCAGGGCAGTTTCGTCAGTGGGCATCTGGGTCGTGTTCACAGCAGGTTCCTCAGGTAGTTGACAGCAAGCAGGACCAGGAAGAGCACCCCGACGATCGCCAGCACCAGCTGCGCGACGGAGAGCTTCAGCTCGCCACGTTCGGGGACGCGGCCGAGCCAGACGAGCAGCACACCGATCAGCGGCACCACGAAGATGGTCACCGCCTGGGCGGTGATGATCAGCTGCACCGGTAGACCGCCGAAGACCGCAGCCACGATCCCGCCGAGGAGGATCACCACGCTGATGCAGGCCTTGACCTTGGCCGAGGACAGGCCGCCGGTCTCGATGTCCAGCGCACCGGCGAGCATGCTCCCGCCGATGGTGGAGTTGCCCACCAGGGAGGAGAACGCCGCCGCCCACAGACCCAGGGCGAACAGCGTCGAGGCCCATCCGCCGATCGACGGTTCCAGGATGGCGGCCATGTCCGCTGGTGACTGGACGCTGACGCCGCGGGGGTTCAGCACGGCAGCCGCTGCGATCATGATCACGAAGGACAGGCCGCCCAGGATCAGCGTCCCTGCCACAGCGTCCTTGCGAGCGGTGCGGTAGTCGGCTGCGGTCCAGCCCTTCTCCCGCACCAGCTGGATCTGGTAGAGCGCACCGACCACGGAGAAGGTGGTGGCGGCGGCTCCCACGACCAGAGCGGCCGAACCGGACGGGAAGCTCGGCACCAGCCCGGCCACGAGCTGGCCGAGGTCCGGCCGGGCCACCACCATGGTGATCAGGAAGATCACCACGAGCGCCAGGATGAGCACCACCATCACCCGCTCCAGCTGGCGGTAGAACGAGGGCAGCCACACGAAGCCCAGGGCGAGAACGGTGAACAGCACCGCGAACAGGGTGGGGTCCCCACCGAACAGCACGGACATCGCGGCGCCGGTCCCGGCGGAGTTGCCGGCCTGGAAGCTCGCCGTCACCGCAAAGGCACCCAGCCCGACCAGGACCCCGGCCACGCGGGTGAACCGCTTGGAGATGGTGCCGATCGGCCCGGAATCGGTGCTCAGCCCGATCCGCACGCACAGGTCCACGAAGCAGAGCATCAAGACCGTGGCGATCACCGGTACCCAGATCAGGTCGTAGGCGAAGTCCGCGCCCATCGAGCTGGCCGTGGTGATGCTTCCTGGGCCGAAGACGAGCGCGGCGGTGATGAACGCTGGTCCGAACTTCGCCAGCCCCCGCCGGGTCTGCGACGACGTCGCTGTCATGAGAAAGCCTTTTCTTAGACGGTTTCTGCCGACCGTAGGAGAGAACGACGACCGACGTCAAGTGCCTGGTGGAGAGCACCGGTGCTCTACTCTCTACAGTCATGGCGGTCAACCTGCGCGACGTCGCACACCGGGCGGGCGTCTCGGTGCCGACGGCCTCCCGGGTGCTCTCCGGCAGCGACTACCCGGTGGCCCAGAACCTGCGCACCCGGGTGCTCGAGGCCGCCCGTGAGCTGGACTACGTGCCCAACGCCCAGGCGCAGGCCCTGCTCCGCGGCGACCCGCGCACCGTCGGCGTGCTGGTGGGCACAGTGGACGACCCGTACTTCTCCGAGATCGTCAACGGTGTGCAGGACGTGGCCACTGCCCGCCACCTGCTGGTGACCATCTGCAACACCGACCGGGAAATCGACCGCGAGCTGGAGTACTTCCGGTTGCTGCAGGCGCACCGCACCGGGTACGTGATCGTGGCCGGTTCCGGTCTCGTGGACCCCCGGTACGTCACCGAGATGGGTGCGCGGATCCGCTCCTTCACCGCCAGTGGCGGGCGGGCGGTGGCGATCGGTCACCCACAGGTGGAGGTGGACCGGGTGGTCACGGACAACACCGGCGGCGCCGAGCAGCTGGGCCGGCACCTGACCGGTCTGGGTCACCGGCAGGTGGGCGTCCTGGTGGGCGTGGCGAGCGTCAGCTCCACTGTCGAACGCCTCACCGGGCTGCGTTCAGCGGTCGAAGCAGCTGGCGGCGTGCTGCACCTGCGGCACGGGAGTCCCACCCGGGACTCCGGATATGCCGGGGCCGGCGAGCTGCTCGCCGCCCACCCGGAGATCACCGCGCTGGTGGGTACGGCCGACCAGATGGCGATCGGCGCCCTGTCCTGGCTGCGGGAGCACGACCGGCCGGTACCGGAGCAGGTGTCCGTGGCCGGGTTCAACGACATCGCCGTCTCCCGCGACCTGGAGCTCACCTCGGTCCGGCTGCCGTTGCGGCAGATGGGTGCCACCGCGCTGCAGATCGCGCTCGCGCCCGCGCCCGGTGATGCGCTGGTGCAGACCGAGCTGCCCACCGAGCTGGTGGTGCGGGCCACCACCGGGCCGGTGCGCGCAGCTGCACCCGAGGGTTGAGCAGCAGCAGGTCAGCGCGGCAGGTTGCGCAGGTTCGCCCGGGCGAGCTGGATCATCCGGCCCACTCCGCCGTCCAGCACCGTGCGGGTGGCTGCGAGCGCGAACCCGCGCACCTGCCCGCCGGTGATCGTCGGCGGCAGGGAGAGCGCGTTCGGATCGGTGCGCACGTCCACCAGCGCAGGCCCGGGGTGAGCCAAGGCCGCACGCAGAGCCTCGCGCACCTCCTCCGGTTCGGTCACGGTCCAGGACTCGATCCCACAAGCACGTGCGATCGCGCCGAAGTCGGCGGCGTGGTCGGTGCCGAAGTAGGGGTAGCCGGCCACCATCTGCTCCAGCCGGATCATGCCCAGCGATCCGTTGTTGAACACCACTGCGGTCAGCGGCAGGTGCTGCTCGGCGGCAGTGAGCAGCTCGCCCATCAGCATCGCCAGGCCACCGTCGCCGGACATGGACACCACCTGCCGGTCCGGGTAGGCCTTCTGTGCCCCGATCGCCTGCGGCAACGCGTTGGCCATCGACCCGTGCCGGAACGAGCCGATCACCCGGCGGCGGCCGTTCGGGGTGAGGTAGCGGGCCGCCCACACGTTGCACATCCCGGTGTCCACGGTGAAGATCGCATCCTCGGCGGCCACCTCGTCGAGCACGTCGGCCACGTACTCCGGGTGGATCGGGCGCAGGTGCGCCACGTCCTTGGTGTAGGCGTCCACCACGCGGGTCAGGGCACGTTCGTGCCGGCGGAGCATGTCGTCGAGGAACCGGCGGCGGCTCTTCTCCTCGATCTGCGGCAGCACCGCCTCCAGGGTCAGGCCCACATCACCGCAGATGCCCAGCTCCAGCGGGGTCCGCCGGCCGAGCACCTCCGCGGCCGCGTCCACCTGCACGGTGCGCCGCTGCGGCAGGAACTCCGGATACGGGAAGTCGGTGCCGAGCAGCAGCACCAGGTCGGCCTCGTGCAGCGCGTCGTGGCAGGCGCCGTAACCGAGCAGGCCGCTCATCCCCACGTCGAACGGGTTCTCGTACTGGATCCACTCCTTGCCGCCGAGAGAGTGCCCCACCGGGGCCTTCACCTTCTGCGCGAAGTCCAGCACCTGCGCCCGGCTCGCCCCTGCCCCGGCGCCGGCGAAGATCGCCACCTTCTCCGCCCCGTCCACCAGCCGGGCGAGCTTCTTCACCTGTTCCGCTTCCGGTGCCACTCGCGCCGGTGGCACCGGCACGCAGGTCTGCTCCCGGCCGACGGCCTCCCGTGCGCCCACATCACCCGGGAGCACCAGCACGGACACTCCCCGCTTGCCCACCGCCGTCTGCATGGCGATCCGCAGCGCGCGGGGGAACTGCTCGGCGCCGTTGATCAGCTCGCACCAGTGGCTGCAGTCCACGAACACCCGCTCCGGGTGGGTCTCCTGGAAGTAGGTGGAGCCGATCTGCGCCGACGGGATGTGCGAGGCGATCGCGAGCACGGGCGCCCCGGTGCGGTGCGCGTCGTACAACCCCTGGATCAGGTGCGTGTTACCGGGGCC
>DATGRZ010000014.1:0-2258 GCA_035303065.1 Ruania sp. | reverse complement strand
CGGTCAGCGCCGGCGCTTCTCCCGGATCCGGACGCTGATCTCGATCGGGGTGCCCTCGAAGGAGAACGTCTCCCGCAGCCGCCGCTCGATGAACCGCCGGTAGCCGGGATCGAGGAACCCGGTGGTGAACAGCACGAACCGGGGCGGGCGGGTGTCAGCCTGGGTGCCGAACAGGATGCGCGGCTGCTTCCCGCCCCGCACCGGGTGCGGGTGGGCTGCGGTGAGCTCACCAAGAAAGGCGTTCAGCCGGCCGGTGGGCACCCGCCGGTCCCAGGACTCCAGCGCGAGATCCAGGGCACGCACCAGCCTGTTGGTGTGCCAGCCCGTGGTCGCGGTGAGGTTCACCCGCGGCGCCCAGCTGACCTGCACCAGCTGCTGGGTGATCTCCCGCTCCAGCAGTCGGCGCCGCTCCTCGTCCACCAGGTCCCACTTGTTGTAGGCGATCACCAGGGCGCGACCGGCGTCGATCACCTGCTGCACCACTCGCACGTCCTGCTCGGTCACCGGGGTGCCGGCGTCGATCAGCACCACACCGACCTCCGCCTTCTCCAGGGCGCCCTGGGTGCGCAGCGAGGCGTAGAAGTCCGCACCCGAGCTCTGGTGCACCCGGCGGCGGATACCCGCAGTGTCCACGAACCACCAGGGCCGTCCGTCCAGCACCACCAGCTCGTCCACCGGGTCCCGGGTGGTGCCGGCGACGTCGTCGACCACCACCCGGTCGCTGCGGGTCAGGGTGTTCAGCAGGGAGGACTTGCCCACGTTCGGCCGGCCGACCAGCGCCACCCGCCGGGGCCCGCCCTCCGGGATCCTGCCGGCCACGCCGGAGACCTCCGGCAGCATCGCCAGTGCAGCGTCCAGCAGGTCACCGGAGCCGCGTCCGTGCAGGGCGGAGACCGGGAACGGCTCACCCAGGCCCAGGGACCAGAGCATCGCAGCCTCGGCCTCCCCGCGCTGGTCGTCCACCTTGTTCGCCACCAGCAGGGTCGGTTTGCCGGCACGGCGCAGCACGCGCACCACTCGCTCGTCCTCGTCGGTGGGGCCGACCGTGGCATCCACCACGAACAGCACGGCATCAGCCAGCTCGATGGCGATCTCCGCCTGGTCGGCGACCCGCCCACCCAGCCCCTTGGCGCTGCGCTCCCACCCGCCGGTGTCCACCACGGTGAACTCCCGGCCAGCCCACTCCGCCGGATAGCTGACCCGGTCGCGGGTCACCCCGGGGGTGTCCTGCACCACGGCCACCCGGCGGCCGAGGAAACGGTTCACCAGGGTGGACTTGCCCACGTTCGGCCTGCCGATCACCGCCAGCACCGGTGGTGGACCGCTCGGCTCCGGCGCTGTACCGGCCCCCTCACCGTCCTCGAGCAGGGCGAGGTCGTCCTCGTCCAGGGCGTAGTCGGCCAGCCCGGCGCGCAGCGACTCGGCCCGCTGTGCCTCCTCGGCGGTCTCCGGGGAGTCGAGTTCGGGACGGGAGCCCGCGGGGTCGTCAGTCACGTCCGCTATTGTCCACGCCGCACATCGCACAACTCAAATGGAGGCTCCTGCGCGCTGGGCATGTGCGGCCTCAGATCTCGGTGTCCTCCGGCAGCGGCACCCCGTGCTCGGCGGCGGACCCGGTCACGTGCTCGCTCAGCCGGGCCTGGATCCGGCCCATCGCGGCGGACACGGCCGCCCGGCCGATCCCGGCGCCGGGGTCCACCGCTGCGAACGGCTGGCCGAACACCACCGTCAGCCGCGCCCGCGGACCCGGCACGTGCCCGGGCTTCTTCCCGGTCGGGCGGGTGCCCAGGATCGCCGCCGGCACCACCGGTGCCCCCGAGCGCACCGCGAGCCAGGCGATGCCGGCCTTGGTCTCCTTCACGTCCCCGCGCCCGCGCGACCCCTCGGGGAAGACCCCCACCAGCCGGTCCTCGTTCAGCAGTGCGAGCGCGGTCTGCAGCGCCGCCCGCCCGTTGCGCCGGTCCACCGGGATCTGCCCGGCAGTGCGCATCAGGAAGCCGATGAACCCGGAGAACATCTCCTCCTTGATGATCATGTGCGACTCCCGCGGGATCACCCCGTGCAGCAGGGGGCCGTCGATGATCCCGGTGTGGTTCGCAGCGACCAGCAGCCGACCGGTACGCGGTATCCGGTCCGCGCCGACCACGCGGGTGTTCCAGAACCCGCGGGCCAGGAGCCAGCCCACCCGGCGCGACCAGGTGGGTCCCCAGCGCTTGATCGCCTCCGGGGTGATCGACTGTCCCGGGGACGCCTTCTGC
>DATGRZ010000013.1:0-8732 GCA_035303065.1 Ruania sp. | reverse complement strand
GCCAGGGCGATCTCCAGCACATCGGTCACCAGCGCCGGGTAGTAGCCGGCCCGCTGGATGTCCTGACGCAGGTCCTGCAGGTGTTCGGTACGTGAGGTCACGGGGCCAGTCTCGCACCTGCCGGCAGTTCCGGGGCACGGTCGGTGCCGGACCGGCGGGCGTAAGGCGCCGGCGCGGGGCGCCGGCGCAGGGCCGGTGGGCACGCACACCCTCAGGGCAGCACCCGCCGGGCCACGTCCCCGCGGTTGGGGTGCGCCACGTCCACCCGCACACCGAGCACGGCGGCCCCCTGCTCTCCCACCAGCGCCGGGTGCAGCACGATGCTCGCGATCTCGGCAAGCTCCTCCTTGAGCACCGACACCCGCGCGAGCACGTCCTCCAGCGCCGCGACGTCCAAGGGGGGCATCCCGCGGTGCCCGAACAGCCGCGGGGCGGCACGCAACGACCGGATCATCTCCGCCACGTCCGTCTCGGTCAGCGGCGGCACCCGGTAGGAGGCGTCCCCGAGCAGCTCGACGGCGTCCCCCGCCAGCCCCACGGACACGATCGGACCGTAGAGCTCGTCCTCCACCGCGCGCACCACGCAGCCGGCCCCGGGCGGGGCCATCGGCTGCACGTCGAAGGCGCAGCTGTGTCCGATGATCCCGGACACCCGGGCTGCTGCCGAGGTGTAGGCCTCGGTCAGCTCGGCGGGGGTGGACAGGTCCAGACGCACCCCACCCAGGTCGGTGCGGTGCCGGAGCACCTCGTCGGCGGGCTTGAGCGCCACCGGCCAGCCCAGCTCGTGCGCTGCTGCCAGCGCCTCCTCCTGGTCGGTGACCCGCCGTTCCGGCCAGACGCGGATGCCGTAGCAGCCGAGCAGCCGGACAGCCTCGTCCGGCTGCAGGCGTTTCGTGCTCCCTCGGGGCAGGTCGGCCAGTGCGGACTGCACCAGCATCTTCGCCTCCCGCCGGTCCATCCCGGGCGGGTCCACCCGTGCGCCACGGTCGGAGTGCCGCCACCGGTGGTAGTCGCGTGCCGCCGCCACCGCTGCGACGGCGTCCTCCGCACTGGGGAAGGTCGGCACCCGAGGACCGGCCGCCTCCTCTGCGGCCGGTCGGGCGCCCTCGTCCTCGCCGGCCGGCACGGCCGGCGGCAGCAGTCCGGTGACGCCGAACAGGCAGGCCAGGGTGGTCCGCCCGGACGCCGCGGCCAGGTGAGCGACGTGCTCAGCCACAGCTGCGCCGTCATCGGTGAGCAACGGCACGTAGCCCACCAGCACGGCATCCCAGTCCTCGCGCTGGACGAGCTGGGCGACCTGCTCGGCGTACGCAGCGCCGCCGGCCCCGGCCGGCAAGGCGATCGGTTCCGCGGCAGCGGTGAGCTGATGGTGCTCGATCAGCTCGGCCAGGACCGCGGCCTGCGTTCCGGAGTTGGTCAGCACCTGTACCCGGTCACCGGCGGGCAGTGGCTGCTCGGAGAGCAACCCGGCCAGGTCCAGCAGCGCCGGTTCGGAGTCGGCCACCAGCACCCCCGCCTGGCGCATCAGCTCATCGAGGGCCCGCCGCGGCTCGGAGGTGGTGCGCACTGCGTGCCCGGGTGGGTTCAGCTGCCCGGTGGAGCCGGCGATCATCGCCACCACCGGGCCCTTCTCGGACAGTCGCCGGGCCACCCGGGAGAACTTGCGCGGGTTGCCGATCGACTCCAGCCGCAGGCAGGCCACCTCGGTGCCCTCGTCGGTGGTCCACAGCTGCATCGTGTCGTTGCCGGAGACGTCCACCCGGTGCCCGGCGGACAGGAACGAGGAGATGCCCAGATCACGTTCCTGTACGCCGGAGAGCAGGCCCAGCCCGGCCGCCGCGGACTGGCAGAAGATGCCCACGCTGCCCTGCCGCAACGGCCCGGGCCACAGGGTGGCGTCCAACGGGTCCGCCCCGGTGCTGCGCACACCGAACGAGCGCGGGCCCACCAGGCGCAACCCGTACCGGCGCAGCGTGGTCACCAGCGTGCGTTGCGGCACCTTGGTGGTCTTCGGGTCGACGGCGAAGCCTCCGGTGTACAGCACCACCGCCTTGATCCCGTGGTCGGCCAGGACGGGCGCGAGCTCCAGCACCGTGGGTGCGTCCGCGGCCACCAGCGCCAGGTCCTCCTCGGCGAGCGGCTCCAGCTCGGCGAGGGTCTCCGGGTGCCCGGGCAGGCCCACCACCCGCAGCCGGCCGGAGGGCTGAAGGTGCTCGGCCAGCCGGGTTCCGAACGCGCGGCCCTCCTCGCCGGCGCAGACCAGCAGCACCCGTCGTGGGGCAAGGATCGCGGACATGCTCAGCGCCTCGGCGCGCCGTTCCCGCTCGGCGAGCACTGCCATCGACCGGTCCGTGGGGCGGATGGTGAAGGAGACGGCCACGATCCCGTCGTCGTAGACCTGCTGCACGTCGTAGCCAGCGTCGGTGAACACCCGCAGCATCCGCGCGTTCTGCGGCAGCACGTCCGCCACGAACCGGCGCACCCCCAGCTCCCGGCCAGCGGCGGCCAGGTGCTCCAGCAGCACCGACCCGAGCCCCTTGCCCTGTGCGGAGTCGGAGACGTTGAAGGCAACCTCGGCGTCGCCGCCGCCGATCTGGTCGAACCGGCCCACGGCAACGATCTCCTCCTGCCAGAGGACCACCAGGGCGACCCGCTCGTGGTGGTCCACGTGGGTGAACCGGTGCAGGTCCCGCTCCGGCAGCCGCGCCAGCGGGGCGAAGAACCGCAGGTAGACCGACTCCGGCGACTGCCGGGCGTGAAACCGTTGCAGCGCGTCGGCGTCGCCGGGGAGGATCGGGCGGATCCGCATCGTGGAGCCGTCCCGCAGCACCACGTCGGCTTCCCAGTGCTCCGGATAGCTCGGCGGGTCCGCCGGCGGGGTGGGTGGGGCACCGTCAGGCATACGTCGACCTTACCGGCCGAGGCCTGTGCACCGGGTCGTCCGGTCCAGCGTGACCTGTAGCGCACGGTGAAGGCTCGCCCACGACGAGCCGGGAGGGGGGAGGGAGTTCTGTGCTGATCGGTGTGTGCTGGCGACCGGCTGGGCCCGGATCCGGGACAATGGCGGGTATGGCACGCCGTCGCTCTACCGGACCCGCAGAACCGACCGATGACTCGATCATCGTCGACACCGACGTCTCGGCGGAGATGCGTGCCTCCTACCTGGAGTACGCCTACTCGGTGATCTACTCCCGGGCCATCCCGGACGCCCGGGACGGGTTGAAGCCGGTGCAGCGCCGGATCCTGTTCCAGATGGCGCAGATGGGTCTGCGCCCGGACCGTGGGCACGTGAAGTCCGCCCGGGTGGTCGGTGAGGTGATGGGTAAGCTGCACCCGCACGGGGACGCCGCGATCTACGACGCCCTGGTCCGCATGGCCCAGCCGTTCTCGTTGCGGCTGCCGCTGGTGGACGGGCACGGCAACTTCGGTTCGCTGGACGACGGCCCGGCGGCACCGCGGTACACCGAGGCCCGGCTGGCGCCGGCGGCGATGGTGATGACCGCGGACCTGGACGAGGACGTGGTCGACTTCGTCCCCAACTACGACAACCAGTTCACCCAGCCGGTGGTGCTGCCCTCGGCGCTGCCGAACCTGCTGGTCAACGGCGCCAGCGGGATCGCGGTCGGGATGGCCACGAACATGGCCCCGCACAACCTGGTGGAGGTGATCTCCGCTGCCCGGCACCTGATCGATCACCCGGAGGCCACCCTGGAGGAGCTGATGCGCTTCGTCCCGGGCCCGGACTTGCCCAGTGGCGGCAAGATCGTGGGCCTGGACGGCATCCGAGAGGCCTATGCCGGTGGACGGGGCTCGTTCCGCACCCGCGCGACCGCCAGGATCGAGCGGATCACCGCCCGCAAGCAGGGCATCGTGGTCACCGAGCTGCCCTACCAGGTGGGTCCGGAGCGGGTGATCGAGAGGATCAAGGACGCGGTGCAGTCGAAGAAGCTGCAGGGCATCTCCGCGGTGAACGACCTCACCGACCGCAAGCACGGTCTGCGGCTGGTGATCGAGGTGAAGAACGCGTTCCATCCGGACGCGGTGCTGGAGCAGCTGTACAAGCACACGCCGATGGAGGAGTCCTTCGGGATCAACAACGTGGCCCTGGTGGACGGCCAGCCACGCACCCTCGGCCTGCGGGACCTGCTCGAGGTGTACACCGGCCACCGCCTCGAGGTGGTCCGGCGGCGCAGCGAGCACCGGTTGGCGAAGAAGACTGAGCGGGCGCACCTGGTCGAGGGACTGCTGATCGCGATCCTGGACATCGACGAGGTGATCGAGGTGATCCGCTCCAGCGACGACGCGGAGACCGCCCGGGAGCGGTTGCAGGTGGTCTTCGACCTGTCCGAGGCGCAGGCGGAGTACATCCTGGAGCTGCGGCTGCGGCGACTGACGAAGTTCTCCCGGATCGACCTGGAGGCCGAACGCGACGAGCTGGCCCGGCAGATCGAGGAGCTGCGCGCGATCCTCGCCGACGACCTGCTGCTGCGCCAGGTGGTCTCCGAGGAGCTGGCGCAGGTGGCCGCCGAGCACGGCACCCCGCGGCGTACGGTGCTCCTGGAGTCCTCTGGCGCCAGCGCCACGGCCGCGAAAGCATCGGCCGGGCGGAAGGCTGCGACGATGCCGCTGGAGGTGGAGGATGCCCCGTGCCGGGTGCTGCTGTCTGCCACCGGACTGCTCGCTCGCACCGCCGACGACACCGAGCCGGTGCGCACCGGTCGGCGCAGCGCCCACGATGCGCTCCGCGCCACCGTGCGGGCCACCGCCCGCGGACACGTGGGTGCGGTCACCAGCCGGGGTCGGGTGCTGCGGCTGTCGGTGATCGACGTACCCGCGCTGCCGCCCACGGACGCCCCGCCGAGCCTGTCCGGTGGGGTCGGCGTCTCCGAGGTGCTGCTGCTGGAAGCAGAGGAGCAGGTGGTCGGCCTGGTACCGATCGGTGAGGAGGCCCCGCCGCTGGCGCTGGGCACCCGCAACGGTCAGGTCAAACGGGTCACCCCGGAGCACCCCCGGAACAGGGACTCGTGGGACGTGATCGGCCTCAAGGACGGTGACGAGGTGGTGGCCGCCGCCCCGGCCCGGGACCAGGACGAGCTGGTGTTCGTCTCCTCCGACGCCCAGCTCCTGCACTTCCCCGCTTCGGCGGTTCGCCCGCAGGGCCGCACTGCCGGTGGGATGGCTGGGATCAAGCTGGCGGCTGGGTCGCAGGTGGTCTGCTTCGCCGTGCTCTCCCCCGCCCGGGCCGAGCACGCGGTGGTGGTGACGCTGGCCGGGTCCGCCAGTGCACTGCCGGGCACTGTGGGCGGTTCGGCGAAGGTCACCCCGTTCGGGCTGTTCCCAGGCAAGGGCCGGGCGACCGGCGGAGTGCGTGCGCACCGGTTCCTGCGCGGTGAGGACAGCCTGTACCTGGCGGCTGTGGCGCCAGACCCGGTCCGCGCCGTGGGCTCGGCCGGGCAGGCGGTCCAGCTGCCGGAGATGGACGAGCGCCGGGACGGTTCCGGCCGTCCGCTCGGCGCGCCGGTCGCTGGGCTGGGCTGAGCAGGCTGGGCTGGGCGGGCTGGGCTGAGCCTTACTCCGTGGCGCGCACCGTCCTGCGCGAGGTTCCGGTCGGCCGCGCACGGTGGTGCCGGAGCAGCCCGTAGGCGATCAGCACCTGCGCGGCGATGTAGGTGAGCATCACCAGGAAGTCATGCTGGGGCACCTGGTAGGCCGGCAGGAACCGTTGCAGGGCGATCATCGCGTCGGAGAGCACGAACAGGGCGCCTCCGATCCCGGTGACCAGCGAGACCGTGCTGCTCAGCGCCCCGGCGATCACCAGCAGCAGCCCGTAGGCGGCCACCAGCACGAGCAGATCACCGGTCGTTGGAGCACACAGGAAGTACAGCACCCCGAAGGCCACCAGGTAGGCGACCATCACCGGCAGCGACGGCCACCGCCGGACCAGCAGCAGGTAGGCGGTCACGAGGGACACCTGGGCGAGCAGGAATGAGGTGACCATCGCGACGAAGGAGGCATCGCCGTCGAGAAGACGCGGGAGCGAGTCCCCCACCCAGGACAGCAGCAGTGCAGCCGCGTACGCCCGGGTGCTGCCCGCCCGGGGCGGCAGCACACCGGCAGACCACACCCAGCCGGCCAGTGCGGGCACCAGCAGCACCTGTGTCCCGGAGGCAAGGGTGTGCGCGCCGAGAAGCTGGGCGAGCAGGTGCACGGCGGCGACCAGCCCGAGAGCAACCCGCCATGACCGCGCCCCCACGGCTCACACCTGGAGCACGTAGGTGGTCGACCCCCGCGTGGGGGTGAACGCCAGCCGGTCGAACAACCCGAAGCTGTCCTGCTCGTCGGCATGGTCCAGGCCGAGTGCGGCGTACTCCATCCCGGACTCCTTGTAGGCCCGCATCGCCCGCACCAGCAGTGCGGTGGCGATCCGCCGTCCGCGCCAGGGTGCCCGCACGCCGAGGATGTCCACGTAGCCCTCGCTCCACCCGAGCGTCGGCCAGTCCTGCTCGTACCGGCTGGAGAGCAGGTAGCCGGCCACCTGCGCGCGGTCGCTGGTGCGGTCCAGCACCAGGAAGCTCCACTCCGGCACGAAGTAGGTGCGCCCCTCCTGCCACCGCTCCGGGGTCGGTGGGATCATCCCGTTGCCGAACGCCTCACCGTGTGCGATCCGGACGGCGTCATCGAGCTCTGGGCTCCAGGCGATCAGCTCCAGCGGGTGGGCCAGCTCCACCTCCGGCAGGTCCAGGGTGGTCAGGTCCCGGCGCATCTCGGTGTGGAACCCGCCGGGGACGAACCCGTGCCGCTGCACCAGGTCGGCGCTGGCACTCATCCCCTCCTCGACGTGCACCACCACCCGGCCCGGCTCCTGGGCGTCGGCGAGAAGCTCCTTGGCCCGCTGCAGCTGCCAGGTGAGCAGCCCACTGCCCACCCCGCGGTGCCGCACCTCCGGATCCACCCCACCCTCGAGCAGGGTGCGCGGGGCGGACCGGCGAGCCTCGGCCTCGATCAGCACGCCATAGGCCCGCAGCACACCTGAAGCGTCGAAACCGGCCAGCGAGTTGGCGGCCAGGTCGGTCCAGTGGCTCAGAGCGGTGTCGGCCACCTCTTCCCGGGTGCTGCGGTAGGGCGGGTCGTCATGCTCCTCGATGCGGCGCAGCAGCGCATACAGGTCACCGGTGTCCCCGGCGGTCAACGGCCGCCAGGTGAGCTGTAGATCGGGGCTGGGCAGGGCTGGGCTCACGCCGCCTCCCGGAGGTCGGGGACGTGGCGGACTGCGCGAGGGGCTGGGTGCATGCGGGCCTCTCAGCTCTGGGTCTTCGGCAGCACGCGCCCGCTCCGCAGGGTGGTGCCCCGTGCGGAGCTCGTGTCGATCGACCCCGCGTGCGGGGTCCGGACCTCCAGGCGTGCTCTGTCCATGTCACCGGCAGCGTATGCGGCCAGGGCACCGGCGAGCAAAGCCTGCTCGACGGCGTCCGGTGCGTGGCCGCAGCGGCGCACCGGGGCATCTCGGTACAGACGGGGCCTGCCGGGAGCCGCCGGCGGGCTCACGCGTCGATCCGTTCCCGGTCCAGGTCGCGGGCGCCGGCGATGAGGAAGTCCTTGCGCGGGGAGACATCGTTGCCCATCAGCAGCTCGAACACTGTCTCGGCGGCCTCCATGTCGGCCATGGTGATCTTCCGCAGGGTCCGGTGGGCCGGGTCCATCGTGGTCTCCGCGAGCTGGTCGGCGTCCATCTCGCCGAGGCCCTTGTACCGCTGGATCGGCTCCTTGTACCGGCGACCGGCTCGCTCCAGCTTGGCCAGGTGCTTGTGCAGATCGGCCTCGGAGTAGGTATAGGTGACCTGCCGGGCCCGTCTACCGTGGGCCATCGTCTCTACCCGGTGCAGCGGCGGCACGGCCGCGAACACCCGACCGTCCTCCACCAGCGGGCGCATGTACCGGAAGAACAAGGTGAGCAGCAGGGTACGGATGTGTGCGCCGTCGACGTCCGCGTCCGTCATCAGGATGACCTTGCCGTAGCGCACGTCGGACAGGTCGAAGGTGCGCCCGGATCCGGCTCCGATCACCTGGATGATCGAGGCGCACTCGGCGTTCTTCAGCATGTCCGCCAGGGAAGCCTTCTGCACGTTCAGGATCTTCCCGCGGATCGGCAGCAGCGCCTGGAACTCCGAGCTGCGCGCCAGCCGGGCGGTGCCCAGAGCGCTGTCCCCCTCGACGATGAACAGCTCGGAGCGCTCCACGTCGTCGGTGCGGCAGTCGGCGAGCTTGGCCGGCAGCGTGGAGGTCTCCAACGCGTTCTTCCGGCGGGAGATCTCCTTGTGCGTGCGGGCGGCGATGCGGGCCCGCATCTCCCCCACCACCTTCTCCAGCAGTGTGGCCGCCTGCGCCTTCTCCTGGCGCTTGCTGGAGGTGAGCAGGGCGGTCAGCTCGGTGTCCACCACCTTGTTCACGATCGATCGCACTGGTGCCGTGCCGAGCACCTCCTTGGTCTGCCCCTCGAACTGCGGTTCGGGTAGGCGCACAGTGACCACAGCGGTCAGACCGGCCAGCACATCGTCCTTCTCGATCTTCTCCTTGCCGTTCTTGGCGATCTTCAACCGGCGGGAGTTGGCGTCCACCTGCCTGCGCACGCTCTTGACCACCCCCTGCTCGAACCCGGACAGGTGGGTGCCTCCCTTCGGGGTGGCGATGATGTTGACGAAGCTGCGCACCTCGGTGTCGTAGCCGATGCCCCA
>DATGRZ010000012.1:0-2440 GCA_035303065.1 Ruania sp. | reverse complement strand
GCTCCCGGGTAGGTGGTCACCGCGGCCACCATCGGCAGGTTCAGCGAGGGCATCAGCTCTTGCTTCAGTGCTGTCGTCGACCACAGCCCGGCGACCACGGCCATCAGGGTGGCCAGCGCCACCAGTGCTCGGTTGGCCAGGCTGAAGCGGGCGAGTGCGGACATCAAGGCTCCGGATGTGGGATAGTCTGCAACGCAAGATCGTTAGCAGGAGACTAATGATTAGTGCCAGGCGAAGGTATCACGTGGACCCGCGGGAACGACTCATCGAGCAGGTGCTCACTGCGCACGAGCTGGCCTCGCGCACGTTCGTCGACGAGGACCTGTCCGGACTCTTCGACGCCACGCTGACCATGCAGCAGCTGAAGGTGATGGTGGTGCTGCACCGCGATGGTGCGCTCAGCGGGCACGAGCTGGCCGACCGCCTCGCCGTGTCCACGCCTACTGTCTCAGGGATGGTGGACCGGCTCGTCGACCGTGGCATGCTCACCCGGAGCACCGACGATCGGGACCGGCGGGTGCGACTGGTCGCGCTGTCCGAGGCCGGCGAGCAGATGGTCACCAGCGTGCACGAGGCCGGCTGGCGGATCGGCCGCGATGTGATGGAACGGATGGCGCTGGAGGACCTGCAGGCCCTCGCTCAGGGAGTGCAGGCACTGGCTCGCGCCGCAGGCAACCGCGCCGGGGCAACGACCGGCCGCTGACCGGCACCGGGGGCCAGGTCGGGCGCCAGCGAGGGCCATCCTCAGAGGGTGCCGGTGAGTGCCTGCAGCCCCAGGCTGCTGCCCGCGACCACCATCCAGAGCAGACCGCCCAGCAGCAACGGGCGCGCCCCCGCCCGACGCAACGCGGGAAGGTCCGTGGACAGGCCGATGGCGACCAACGCCGTCGTGATCAAGAATGTGGACGCTGCGCCGAGCCCGTCCTGCGCGGGAGCGGGGATCCAGCCCAGGGTGTTGATCGTGGTCACCAGCACGAAGCCCACGAGGAACCACGGCACCAGCCGCCACACCGGTCGACGGCGGACCTCGCCGTGCTCCGTGGTCTCACCTGCCGCTGTGCGTGCTCGGGCCTCCCGCCGAGCCACCAGCCAGGTCAGGCCGAGGCAGATCGGGATGATCGCCAGCGTACGGGTGAGCTTCACGACGATCGCCGTGTGCGCTGCGCCGTCGCCGAACGCCGCTGCGGCGGCGACCACCGAGGAGGTGTCGTTCACCGCGGTGCCGGCGAAGATGCCGAATGCTTCCGGGCTCATCCCGAGCAGGTGGCCGAGCGTCGGGAAGACCAGCACGGCGGCCACGTTGAAGGCGAAGATCGTGGACATCGCATAGGCGACCGTGCCGGCCTTCGGCTGCACGATCGGGGTGACCGCTGCGATCGCCGAGGCGCCGCAGATCGCCGTGCCCACGCCGATGAGAGTGCGCAGGTCGCGTTCTACGCTCAGCACGCGGCCGAGCACCGCAGCACCGACCAGGCAGGCGGTGAGCGTGCCGAGCATCACCGGCAGCGAGTCCGCGCCAGCCGCCGCCACCTCGCGCAGGCTCAGCTGCACGCCGAGCAGCACCACCGCCACCTGCAGTCCCCACTTGCTGGCGATAGGGAGTCCGGGGGCCCAGGAGCTCCGTCGTCTCGAGCCGGCGACCGCGGCCACCAGCACGCCTGAGATCACGCCGATCACCGGGGCGCCGATCACCGGGGCGTAGCTGCCGGCGACGGTGGCCAAGGCGGCCAGCCCCACGGTCAGGGCGAGCCCGGCGACGGCGCCGGAGCTGGGCCGGCGGGTGGCGGTCGCGGCGCTGGCGGGCGTGGCGGAGGTGTCGGTCTTGGGTGGCACGCTCTCGATGGTGGCAACGTCGACCAGGTTTCGGTACCTACCAGTCTTGAGTATGCCTATAGGCTGATCCTATGGTGTGTGGGCGAGTGGGCGCATGGCGATGAGTGCCGACGTCACCCTGGAAGGCTTGCGCCTGCTGGTCTCTGTGGCCGAGCACGGCAGCATCTCCGCCGCCGCCCGCGAAGCCCGGATCAGCCAGCCTTCGGCCAGTGCCCGGATGAAGGACCTGGAGCGCCGGCTCGGCCTGGAGCTGCTCGACCGGCGCACCCGAGGGGCGGAGCTGACGGCGGACGGCCGGGCGGTCACCGACTGGGCACGAGCCGTGGTGGACGCCGCCGATGTGCTGCTCACCGGTTCCCGTGCGCTGGCCACCCGCCGCGAGGTGCGGCTGAGCATCGCCGCCAGCCAGACCGTGGGGGAGTACCTGATGCCGGCTTGGCTCGCAGCCCACCGGCGCGCCCGGGCTGATCATGCGGTACGTCTGCAGGTGATGAACTCCCGGGACGTGATCGCAGCGCTGCGCGCCCGGGAGATCGACCTGGGCTTCATCGAGACCCCGGTGGTGCCCAGCGACCTGGCCCGGCGCAGGGTCGGGGCCGACCGGCTC
>DATGRZ010000011.1:0-18060 GCA_035303065.1 Ruania sp. | reverse complement strand
CGTTGCGAAAGCTGCGTCAGGTGGGGTCTGCGGAATCTCTCGAGGACCTCCGCATTCCGCCCGGCAACCGGCTCGAGGCGCTCAAGGGTGATCGGGCCGGACAGCACAGCATCAGGATCAACGACCAGTGGCGGATCTGTTTCGTATGGACGGACGCCGGACCGGAGGAGGTGCAGATCGTTGACTACCACTGACAAGATCGAGCCGATCCACCCCGGAGAAGTCCTCATGGAGGACTTCATCGAGGGCTTCGGCATCACGCAGAACAAGCTCGCTGTCTCGATCGGGGTTCCGCCCCGGCGGATCAACGAGATCGTGCACGGCAAGCGGGGCATCACGGCGGACACCGCGCTGCGGCTGGCGAAGTACTTCGGGACCTCGGTGGAGTTCCGGTTTAACGTCTAGCGTTAATGACGGTCCCCGTTATACACTGACTCCGTGATCAGATCGTTCGGCGACAAGGAGACCGAACGGCTGTGGCGTCGTGAGCGCGTGCGGTCGATCGATCCGAGGAACCATCGGGTCGCGTTGCGAAAGCTGCGTCAGGTGGGGTCTGCGGAATCTCTCGAGGACCTCCGCATTCCGCCCGGCAACCGGCTCGAGGCGCTCAAGGGTGATCGGGCCGGACAGCACAGCATCAGGATCAACGACCAGTGGCGGATCTGCTTCGTGTGGACCGACGCCGGACCGGAGGAGGTGCAGATCGTTGACTACCACTGACAGGATCGAGCCGATCCACCCAGGTGAGGTCCTCATGGAGGACTTCATCGAGGGTTTCGGCATCACGCAGAACAAGCTCGCTGTCTCGATCGGGGTTCCGCCGCGTCGGATCAACGAGATTGTGCACGGCAAGCGGGACATCACGGCGGACACCGCGCTGCGGCTGGCGAAGTACTTCGGCACCTCGGCGGAGTTCTGGATCAACCTGCAGAGCCACTACGAGCTGGACCGTGCGGAGGACCTTGCGGGTGAACAGATCGCGTCGATCGCGCCGCTGAAAGTCTCGTGAGCTCGACGGATCCGCCCAATCGAACCTGCCTCATGGTCCCCGACGGCTGGTGCGAGAATCCGCTCTGGACGACGGGCTGAGAGTGACCTGAGCCAGATGGCTGTACGTGCCGGAACTCGGTGGAGTTCCGCTTCAACGTGTCACTGCGCCCCTGTCACTGTGACCCTCAGGCGGCGTGAGCTGTGCCAAGCGGGATCAGTGAACGACACCGGCTTGCCGTTGGCGCGGGCGTCAGCGATCTCCTTGCTCGGATCCGCTCGGCCTCAACGGATGACCAACTGCGGGGCGAGCGACGGCGTGGCGCTGGTCGGGCTCAACCCCGCGAGTGATATCGCGATATCATCGGTGTGGAGGTGATCACGATGACGAACGTGTTGATCCGTGGACTGAGCGAGGCTGCCGTCGAGCGCATCGATGCTGAGGCGGCGGCGCTAGGGCTATCGCGCAACGAGTTCCTGCGTCGGCGACTGGAGCAGGACGCCTCGAACCCGGTCGCCGCGACGGTCACTGCCGATGACTGGAGCCGCTCGGCGACGGCCTTCGGAGACCTTGCCGATCCTGACGTGATGGATGCCGCGTGGCGGTGACGAGCTGGCTGGTCGACAAGTCGGCATACGTGCACATGCAGGCGGGCCAGGCGGCGAGCATTGCCGAGTGGAACTCGCGCATCGAGCGTGGGCTGATGCGTCTTTCGACGGTGACGCGGCTCGAACTCGGCTTCTCCGCCCGGTCGGGTGAAGCAGGCCGCGAGGCGTTCGGACTGCCACCGCTGTCGCTCATACCGATCGAGCACCTCACGCCCGCGATGGAGGACCGCGCCTTCGAGGTGCAGATGCTCCTTGCCGACCGTGGCCAGCATCGCGCTCCGTCCATCCCGGATCTGCTCATCGCGGCGACCGCGGAGAAGGCTGGGCTGACGGTCCTAGCCGTTGACAAGGACTTCGACCTCATCGCCGAGGTCACCGGTCAGTCCGTGGAGACGCTCGCGCTGGTCTGACTCACCGAGGTCGTGCCGCCAGTCCAGGAGATGGCTGTACGTATCGGAACTCGGTGGAGTTCCGCTTCAAGGTGTGAGTGCATCTTCGGCAGGCCGGGGCGGATGCGGAACCGGCTTCACCGATCTCGCGGTCAGGAGGCGTCGAGACGCATCGTTTCGCTATCCGCGGCTGACAGCCCCACCTTATCGAGAGCACCCCTTCCCCCCTGCGACGTGCACCGCGTCTGAGCCCTCACCCTTCGCGTGTACGCCGCCCTCAATACTGCAGGTTCCGACGGCCGCCGGGGTCTCCGACGCGGTGCTCGAAGCCGTGGCACGGGCATTGCAGCTGGACGACGCCGAGCGCGAGCACCTGTTCGACCTGGCACGCTCGGCGGGCGGCGCGGCGCAGCCGGTGCGCAAGCGCCGGTCGAAGAAGTGGTCTGCCAGGGACAGTCTGGTTCGGGCGCTGGACGCCGTCGCCTACGGGCCGGCGTTCGTGCGCAACGGCCGGATGGACGTACTCGCGACCAACGCCCTCGGTCGAGCCTTCTACGACGAGGTGTTCGACGGACCGGGAAAGGGGAACCTGGCCCGGTTCTGCTTCCTCGACGAGCGGGCGAAGGTGTTCTACCCGGGCTGGGAGATCGCCGCGGACATCACCGTCTCGATCCTGCGCACCGAGGCTGGGCGGGACCCGCGGGACAAGGAGCTGCACGACCTGATCGGCGAGCTGTCCACCTGCAGCGACGAGTTCCGCACCCGATGGGGCGCGCACAACGTGCGCCTGGTCGGTCGTCGTCGACGGTGATGTCTACGTCCGCGCTTATGGTGGCACCTCCTCGCGCTGGCACCGCTCCGCGCTGCAGCAGGGTGCCGGGCGCTTCAGCGACGGCGGCGTCGAATACGAGGTGACCTTCACGCGGATCGATGAACCGGAGCTGAACGACCAGATCGATGAGGCATACTCCAAGAAGTATTCCGGCAGCCCCTTCCTGCCGCCCATGGTCTCGGCCGGCACACGCGCCGCCACGGTGCGCGTCGACCCTGCACCGCTCCAGAACTGACGATCCTGCACACCCGCAGCACAGCTGACCAGAGAGGCACGACCGGCATGGCCCACGACCGTGTGACCACCCCGACGATCACTCTCCGCGACGGCACCGCGATCCCGCAGATCGGCTACGGCACCCTCGCCGTCCAGCCCGACCGGGAGAACAGCGACAGCAACGCAGTGCTCACCGCAGGAGTGGTCGGCGAGGCGCTGAAGGCCGGATACCGCCACCTCGACTCCGCTCAGTCCTACGGCACCGAGCGGGGCGTGGGCCGGGCCATCGCGGAGTCGGGAATCGCGCGCGAGGAGCTGTACGTGACCAGCAAGCTCGCCAACCCCAACCATGCCCCGGACGACGTGCGCCGGTCCTTCGACCAGACCCTCGATCACCTCGGCCTGGAGTACGTGGACCTGTTCCTGATCCACTGGCCGCTGCCGACCCGTTATGACGGCGACTTCGTGTCCACCTGGAGGGCCGTCGCCGACCTGGTCGAGGACGGTCGGCTGCGCAGCGCCGGGGTGTCGAACTTCCTGCCGGAGCACCTGGAGCGCATCGTCGAGGAGACCGGTCTGGTGCCGGTGGTGAACCAGTTCGAGTCCCACCCGTACTTCCAGAACGCGCCCTCGCGCGAGGCCTGCGCACGCCTCGGCGTCGCGGTGCAGACCCACAGTCCGCTGGGCCACAACCGCGAGCCCCTCTCCGATGCCGTGGTCGCCAAGATCGCCACCGACCTCGAAAAGACGCCTGCACAGGTCATCCTGCGCTGGCACATGCAGCTGGGTGACATCTCCATCCCCAAGTCCTCCAGGCCGGAGCGCATGGCCGAGAACATCGCGGTCTTCGACTTCGAGCTGAGCGAGGCGGAGATGGCTGCCATCGACGCTCTCGACCGCGGCCCGGACGGCCGCGTCGGACCGCACCCGTCGACCTACGAAGGCTGAACGGGAGAAGTGGGGCAGAGCACGCGAGCGGTCCTTGCGGAGCGCCCGGGCCCGCTGGCGGAGGTGCTCGCCGTTGCGGACCTTCCCGGGTTCGGTGAGCTCGCTCGATGCGAGGTGCTGGTGGGGATGGTCAGTGCCGCCGTGAACCCATCGGATGCCGTGACAGTGTCCGGGGCGTACGCCTCTCGCACCTCGTTCCCGTTCGTGCCCGGCTTCGAGGGCGTCGGCGTGATCGAGCGCGTCGGCCCCGGCGTGCCCGTCGAGGAGATCGGCAGCAGGGTGCTTCCGATCGGGTCTGCCGGCTGCTGGGCGCAGCGCAAGCGGACCGAGCTGTCGTGGTGCATCCCGGTGCCCGACGATCTTCCGGATGACGTGGCCTGCTTCGGCTACATCAACCCGCTCACAGCGTGGCTGATGGTCGAGCGGTTCTGCTCCGCAGGCGTCCGCGCGGTAGCGATCACGGCTGCGACGTCGACCATCGCGGGGCACCTCGCCGAGCTCCTGTCCGAGCGGGGCATCGCGCCGATCGGCCTGGTGCGGGGGACTCCGGGCCGCTTCGTGGCGGAGCCGTCCCTCTGGCGCGACGTGATCAGCACAGACGACGCCACCTGGCCCGTACAGCTCCGGGCCGCGTCAGGCGACCGCCTCGACGTGGTGCTCGACTGCGTCGGCGGCCCATCGGGCAACCCGCTCATGGATCAGCTCGCTCCTGGTGGCGTGCTCGTGCACTACGGGCTGCTGTCGGGGGAGCCGCTGCCCGCCGAGTGCTTCGATGGGCGCGACGGCAAGCGAGTGGAGATGCTTCGGCTGCGCGACGCGGTCCACTCGCGTCCCCGCTACGAGCTGCCGGCGCTGTTCCGGTCGACCTTCGACCGCCTGCGATCGGGCGGGCTCCGCACCCGCCCGGCGCGCCGGGTGCCGCTGTCCGCTCTGCCGGACGCCCTCCGCGACCAGGGTGACCTGCACGGGGGCAAAGTGCTGGTCGAATGTCAACGGTGAGTCGACCCTGCGGACTGCGTTCTAGCTTCATGCCTGACCGCCTCAACGACTCCCGGCCGAGATCGATGGCGATGGCGCCGTTCGCTGCCGCGAGGCGCCTCGCGGTGGTCTCGGTCGGCGCCGGCGAGTCCAGATCGCCCAGGCGCTCCTCACCTCGCTGACCTCCGAGCCCGCCGACGGGAAGACGTTCGAGCTGGTTGCACAGAAAGGCGAGGCCCAGGCCGATCTCGACGCCGTCCGGGGCAAGTTCTGAGCACGATATCGGGACGGTGGGCGACAGGTGCGAAGCTCCGTGCGCAGCGGGTGGGCTTCTTCATTCCGTAGACTCTCCAGCCAGGGGCCCGTGCTATCGGTACTGCGGACAGAATTCTGCGTCCGGATAGAACCGATCGATCGGGTAGATCTGATGGAGAACGCCCGCGAAGGGTTCGGGCCGGGTGGCAGGCCGGCGTCGCCGCATACGAGACTGCCCGAGCGATGGCGGAACTGAACCTGCGTCTCGGTCGCAGTGTCGTCGGAGCTGGGTCTTCGTGCCGAAACGCGGTGCCGCTCAGCCCGTGAGGCGTGGGCTAGCCTGATGCGGGTGGTCTTCGTCCTGTCGAGGAGGATGTCGTGGAACTGAGCATGTCCAAGGGCAACGAGTTCGTCGCAGAGACCCAGTCCCCGGAAAGTGCCGCGGCCTGGAAGCAGCAGCTGGACGAATATGCCCCGGGCGCGTCCGACTGGGTGGTCGGCGCAGTGTTCGGCGGCACGTACCAGCGTGACGGCCTCGAGCTCCGCGACCGCCAGATGCTCAACATGGCCGCCCTGGCGGCAATGGGCGGCACCGAACCGCAGCTTACCGGTCACATCCGCACCGCGGTCGAGACCGCCGAAATGAGCAAGGAAGCGGTCGCCGAGTGCTTCGTGCACCTGATGCCGTACATCGGGGTCCCGAAGACGCTCGCTGCCATGCGATGCATGAAGGCCGCTTTCGAAGACTGACGTCATGCCGGTCGGCAAGCGCTGGATGGAGTGAGCGGTGTCCGAGGCGACATCTGCCCCTGGGACGGGGAGCGGGGCCGAGCCTGAGGTGCGCCGCTCGCCGGCTTCAGACGCTGTGCGCACCGCTCCGGCCCGCACGATCATCGTCGACGACGAGCATGCCGGTCGACGGTTGGACAAGTTCCTGCGCTCCCGGCTCAAAGGTGTCCCCGCGGGACTGTTGTTCCGGCTCCTGCGGCAGGGGAAGCTGCGCGTCAACGGACGCAGGGCACAGCAGGGCTACCGCTTGCAGGAGGGCGACGAGATCGTTGTTCCCAGGGTGCGCCTCGCTGCCGGCGCGCCACCCCGACCGGTCCCACCGGCGCTGCTCGAGCAGCTGCGGGGTGCCGTGCTGCACGAGGACGAGGACGTCCTGATCATCGACAAGCCGGCCGGCATGGCGGTGCACAAGGGTACGGATGTCCCTGCCGGTGCGATCGAAGCGCTCCGCCAGCTGCGGCCCGAGGTGCCGGAGCTGGAGCTCAGCCATCGCCTCGACCGGGAGACGTCGGGTGTGCTCGCGGTGGCCAAGACCCCCTCGATGCTGCGCTATCTCCACGGTCTGCTGCGTGACCGGGAGGAGGAGATCGAGCGCCACTACCTGGCACTGGTGGCCGGGCGCTGGCCTTCGGACCGGACAGTCCTGGACGCGCCGCTGCGGCGCGAGGAGGACCGGGTCGTCGTCGACCCGGCAGGCCACCGGGCCGAGAGCCGCGTCTCCGTGCGGCGCCGCGTGGGCAGCCGAGCCACTCTCCTGGACGTCCGGCTGCTGACCGGGCGGAAGCATCAGATCCGCGTCCATCTGCAGGATGCGGGTTACCCCATTGCGGGGGACGACCGCTATGGGGAGCCCGGCTTCAACCGCCGGGTGGCGAGTCTCGGAGGTGCTCGGCTCTACCTGCACGCCACGCAGCTGGTCATCCCCAAGCCCGATGGCACAGAGCTCGTCGTCTCCTCGCCGATGCCGCACCGCTGGGACGAGCTGTTGAGGGCAGGCCTGTGACCACCGACCGCGGCAGCCCGACCGGCGCGCCAAGGGATGAAGAGATGATCACGATGCTTGACACGGGCGACGCCTCGATCGCCGTGACCGACCTCGGCGGCGGCGGTCCGCCGCTGGTCCTGCTGCACGGCCTTGCCGGAAGCTCCCGGGAGATGCGTCCGACAGGAGAGCGTCTGCGTGATCGCTTTCGGGTGCTGCTGGTCGATCAGCGCGGGCACGGAGCCAGTACCCGCCGACCAGGTGACTTGTCCCGGGAGGCGTACGTAGCCGATGTCGTCCAGGTGATCGATGAGTACATACCAGGAGAACGCTGCGTACTGGTGGGCCAGTCGATGGGTGCACACACCGCGTTCCTCACAGCGGCGGCCCGGCCGGACCTCGTGGACCGGCTGGTCATGCTCGAGGGGCATGCGGCTGGCAACGACGACGAGGAGGATGCGGCCCGGCTCGGGCGGTTCTTCGCCTCGTGGCCGGTGCCGTTCGCGGATGTGGCCACGGCGCGTAGCTACCTCGGCGCGGACGCGATCGTGGACGCCTGGATCGCTGATCTCGAAGTGACGCCCCACGGCCTGCGTCCCCGCTTCGACGCCGACGTCATGCAGCGGACGATCGAAGCTGTGCACGTGTCCCGCTGGGCGGAGTGGGAGGCTCTGCGGGTGCCGACCCTCGCGATCTTCGCGAAGCATGGCATGTTCACCGAGGCGGAGAAGGATGAGCTGATCCGGCGCCGTCCGGCGACCGCTCGTATCGACTTGTCGGCAGGGGGGCACGATGCGCATCTTGACGCCTTCGACGAATGGATCGATACCCTGCGTGGCGCGCTGCTGTCGGATGTGCAGGCTGCACCAGTCCGAGAGGGACCGTCCGATGGACCAGATCCTCGATGAGCTGGACAGGAGCTACGTCGGATGGCAGTGCGGGAAGGGCGTGATCAAGCGAAGGTGAGCGCGATTCTTGACGCCGTCCTCACCTACGACCACCGGCTCGGCGAGGCCGCGAGATCTGCGGGAATCGACGCGATCGCTCCCGGCCCAGCAGACACCCCCTGAAGAAGCGTGACGGTGCATGGCGCGTGATGTTCGCGAGTGCAAGTCTCACGGGTGCGGCGCTTCTTGTCCTGGCGGCGGTGCCCGTCAGCTACCGAGGAGGGGCAGTCCGCGCAGCATGCTCTGCAGCGCCATCACCTGGCGGGGGATGTACTCCGCGATGGTGAGGCCGACGACGTCGGCGTGCGCGCCGAGGTCCCCGATGACGCGGTGCACCTGCGCGCGGCTCAGCCCACCCGGGACCTTGCCGAGGCCAAGGACGACCTCTTCGCTGTCCACAGTGTCGACGTCCAGGTGGATGGCGATCTTGCGGGCGTCGGTCGTGGCCAGCCACTCCAGCAGGGGAGCGCTGCTCTCGCGCAGGTCCTCAGGACCGAAGCTCTTCAGGCCCCACGCGGCCACGTTCGCCAGGGCGTCCGGTTCGCCGTCGTGCAGACCGGCGTAGGCGAACCTGCTCGGGTCGACTGTGGCGGGGAGGCGGTCCAGGATCTCCTGGTCACCGTGTCCGGTGACGGCGGTCGCGGCCATCGCGTGGTAGCCGTCGTATCCGGTCTCGGGGGTGTCGCTGTCGGGATGGGCGTCGATCCAGACCACGGCGAGGTCCTCGCCGTACTTCTCGGCGAGCGCGGCGAACGGTGCGACGCTGACCGAGCACTCACCCCCCAGGGTGAGGATGCGGTCGACGTCGTGCCGTGCGATCGCCGCCTGCGCTGCCGCGAGGGAGGCAAGGATCGCCGACCGTGACTCGATGCCGGCGGTGGAACCCTCCTCGGGCTCGGCCATGTCCACCGGGACCACCTCGGTGGGACCGGCGTGGGCCGGGAGGATCGCGTCGAGCAGGCGGGCCCCGGCCACGTACCCGTGGCGGGCCTCCTCCTCGGGGAGCTCGGGCAGCAGCAGTCCGACGTTCTGACGGCCGGCCCCCTGCCACTGCGGCCACACCAGACGTAGCGTCCGGGCGTCGTTCGACGGAGCATCGATAGCGGACATAGGGGTTCTCCTTCTCGTGGTGGTGGCTGGCCGGTGCGGGTCTCGCTCGGGCGTGCGGCGTGGAGCGGCTCGGCGTCACGGCTCCTTGCGGATCCGGGCTCTGAGGTGGCGGGTGAAATCGTGGAAGCAGGCGACGATGTCGATGCTGTCGGGATCGATCAGCCACTGGTTCTCGAGGCCTTCGCTCATCGCGAGAACCTGGTGCGCGATCGTCTCGTAGTCGAGGTCCTCGCGCAGCTCGCCGGAGGTGACGCCCGCCCGGAAGCCGGCCAGCAGCATGCCGCGCCCGATGTCGAAGTGCTGCAGGTAGTAGTCGCGGGCCGGGTGGCCGGACTCGGTCGCCTCGGCGGCCAGCACGTGCGCGAGCCGCACCAAGCCGTACCGCTGGACGTTCTCCGCGACAGTGCTGTCCCACTCGTCCAGTACCTCGGTACCCACCAAGGGGCGATCCTGCGGCCACGTCTGCATCCCGCGCCGGTCGCGTTCCGCCAGGACCGCCAGCAGCAGGCTCACCTTGGTGGGGAAGTGGTACAGCACGCCCTGCTGGGTCATGTTGATCGATCGCCCGATCGCGGCCAAGGACGCCCCGCGATATCCGTGCTCGCTGAACGCCTCCGTCGCGGCACCGAGGATTCGCTCCCGGGCTGCTGCACCCGTGACGTAGCTACCGCGACGCCGGGTCGCGGCTGTGCCAGACTGCCCTTCCGCCATAGAGGGCACCTCTTCCTGCTCGGACCGCTCAGCGGTTGATGAGACCGGCAGCGGCGGTCCCTGCCAAAAACTACCGACCACTCAGAGTTCATCGTACCCGCTCGAACACCTACCGTCCACTCAGAGAGCGCCACCACCCCGGAAGGTGGAGGAGTGAGCACCCTGAACGAGACCTGTGCGCTTCAGATCACGCAGACGCGGTTCGGATCACGGAGAATGGGAACCCGGTGTCCGTTGTCCAGGAGGGTGCGTGAGCGAGAAGAGGATCGAGGTCGTGGCCTACCAGCCGGTCCACCGCGAACGTCTTCTGGACCTGGCCATCCGCGCCTGGACCCCGGTGTTCCCGAGGATGGAGGGTCAGGTACCCGATTTCGTCTACCGCTCCTTCTACCCGCACGGATGGCAGGAGCGCCAGCGTGCCGACCTGGCGACCGTGCTGGACGCAGAGCCGGCGAACGTGGACGTTGCTCTGGACCGCGGAGGGCTGCCGGTGGGATGGGTGTGCACGCGCCTGCACGACGAGGACTCGATGGGCGAGGTCTACGTGATCGTGGTGGACCCGGACCGACAGGGCGCCGGGGTGGGCCGGAAGCTGCTGGCGCGGGCGTACCAGCGGGCCCGCGACGCCGGGATGGGGATGATGATGGTAGAGACCGGCGACGACTCCGGGCACCGGCCGGCGCGGGCCCTCTACGAGGCTGACGGCTTCGTCCGGTGGCCGGTCGCGCGCTACTTCAAAGATCTGCGCCGTGGCGAATGACGCCGCACCGGCGTCTCGGCCGAGCCGGTCTGCTGGACCCAGCAGGTGGTCCCGGCGAACCTCGCGTGCGCCGTGCCACCGAGCCGGTTCAGCTATCGGTGCACTGGCAGTTCCTCCCACGCGCGCGGGTCCGCGGCTAGCGTTGGGGTATGGATCATCGAGCGGAGGTGGCCGACTTCCTGCGTACCCGCAGGGACCGGATCACGCCGGAGCAGGCTGGCATCATCGGCGGCGGACGGCGCCGGGTGCTCGGGCTGCGTCGGGAAGAGGTGGCGATGCTCGCTGGCGTGAGCGTGGAGTACTACGCGCGGATGGAGCGCGGGGACTTGCGCGGTGTGTCCTTGGAGGTCCTCGATGCTCTCGCTCGCGCGCTGCAGCTGGATGAGGCGGAGACCGACCACCTGGCTGACCTTGCCAGGGCTGCTGGTCCCACGCCGCCTCGACGACGGCGCTCGCGCGCCGGCGCGGTGAAGGTGAAGCCGGAGCTGCAACGGTTCCTGGATGCGGTCACCGGGGTGCCGATGTGGGTGCGGGACCGGCGTCTGGACTTCGTTGCTGCCAACCCGTTGGGTCGTGCGCTGTACGCGCCGATGCTCGACGACCCGGCCAACCAGGGCAACACGGCCCGGTTTACCTTCCTCAGCCCCGCTGCGCGGGTGTTCTTCCCGGACTGGGAGCGCAACGCTGACGATGTGGTTGCGACGCTGCGCACTTATGCCGGGCAGAACCCGTTGGACAAGGGGCTGACCGACCTGATCGGGGAGCTGGTCACCCGTAGCGACACCTTCCGGCACCGGTGGGCCAAGCATGACGTGCGTCATCACCGCGCGGGCCGCAAACGCATCCGCCACCCTGAGGTCGGCGACCTGGAGCTGTCCTATCAGGCGATGGAGTTCCCGGCGAACCGGGACTGGTTCATGTTCGCCTTTACCGCCGAACCGGGCTCACCGACAGAGGAACGCCTGGCCCTCCTCGGCAGCCTCGCCGCCACCAGCACATCTACAGCGGAGCAGCAGGGGCACCGCGGCTGAGCCAGTGCTGTGACGGGCCTCCGCTGCGGCCAAGGGGCTCGGGTGCTGCGAAGGGTGTACTGACAGTTCCTTCCTCGGTGGGGGCAGCGAATCTAGCGTTGCTGGTATGAGTACACACATCACACTGAACAACGGCGTGGCGATGCCTGCACTGGGCTTCGGCGTCTTCCAGACCCCACCCGAGGAGACCGCTGCGTCTGTCGGCGAAGCCCTGAGGGTCGGTTACCGGTTGATCGACACTGCCGCCTCCTATGGCAACGAGCGTGAGGTCGGCGAGGGCATCAGGCAGTCCGGCCTGGAGCGGTCGGAGGTCTTCGTGGAGACCAAGCTGTGGATCACTGACTACGGTTACGAGGCCGCGCTGCACGGTTTCGAGAAGTCTGCCGGCAAGCTCGGGATGGAGCAGATCGACCTGCTGTTGCTGCACCAGCCGCTGACGGCCGACTTCGAGCGGACCATCGGCGCCTACCGGGCGCTGGAGAAGCTGCTCGCCGATGGGAAGGTCCGCGCGATCGGTGTGTCCAACTTCATGCCGGACGTGCTCGAGCGGCTGCTGGAGCAGGTCGAGGTGGTGCCCGCGGTGAACCAGGTGGAGGTGCACCCCTACTTCTGCCAGCCGGAGGTGCAGCAGGCCGACAAGGAGCACGGCATCCTCACTCAGGCGTGGTCGCCGATGGGTGGGATCACCAGCTACCGTGGCGATTCCACCCGCTCGACGTTCGAGGACCCGGTGCTCGGGGAGATCGCCACCGCGCACGGCAAGACCCCGGCACAGGTGATGCTGCGCTGGCACCTGCAGCAGGGCCGCTCGGCGATCCCGAAGTCGGTCAAGCCGGCGCGGATCACAGCCAACTTCGAGGTGTTCGACTTCGAGCTCAGTACCGAGGAGCTGGCCCGTATCGATGCTCTGGACACCGGGGTGCGCAGCGGCCCGGATCCGGACTCCATCACCCTGGAGTCCTTCCACCGCGACATCCCCGAAGCCTGAGCGAGGCCACCATGGCAGCAGCCATGTCGCACGTGCTGGTCATCGGCGCCAGCGGCAGCATCGGACGACACGTCGTCGCCGAAGCACAAGGGGCCGGGTTGCAGACCCGGGCGCTGGTCCGCGACCCGGCCCACGCTTCGCTCTTCCCCGACGACGTCACGCCCGCCGGGACCGTGGAGCACCACTCGCGCTCGGTGCTGCACGCTCTGTCCGGCAGACTGGTCCGGTGATCGACCCGTCGAGTGTGCCGACCTGGCTGAGGAGCTCTGCATGAACACCCCGGCGAACCACGAGCAGCTGTCGCTGCGTCGACTTCACCGGACCGATGCGGCTGCTGTTCAGGAAGCATTCGCTGCCAATCCGGACATGGCGCGCCAGGGCGATGTCGCCACGCGCGCGGACGCTGAGGAGTACGTCGCACGGCTCATCGCGCCCGGCTCGCCGCATGAAGCATGGGCGGTGGCCGCACAAGACGCACTGGTCGGCCTCGTCTGCGTGAGCGTGGACGAGGAGAACCGCAACGGCTGGTTCTGGTACTGGATGACGGATGCAGCGCGTGGGCGTGGCTGGACCAGCAGAGCGGCGGCAACAGTCGCACAGTGGGCGCTGGGCGTGCGCGGACTGGAACGCCTGGAGCTCGGACACCGAGTGAACAACCCGGCCTCAGGAGTGGTCGCCAGACGTGCTGGCTTCATCAAAGAAGGCACCGAGCGGGAGAAGTTTCTCGTCGACGGCAGGCGGATTGACGTGGACACCTACGGCCGGTTGCGATCTGATCCGTCACCACTCTTCGACGCTGTCCCGATGAACGAGACGTAGCGAGAGCGCTCCGGGGTCTGGGCCAGCAGCGTCCCTGCTGTTCTCATCGCCAGCTGCTGTTCTCATTGCCAGCTGGCGCTGGCCGCCCATACCTGCCGCCACCACCGACCGAGGGATGGCACCGTCTCGTGCGCATTCAGCCCGCTGGGATTGGGCAGTACCCACAGCTGGACGTCGCCCGGCCAGTGGTCCACAGAGTCAGCTGGGTAGCGGCCCAGTGCTGTTCCCGGCGCCCGGAACGCCGTGCGGAACGCCGTCACCCCGACGACGGCGACCAGTTGCGGTCGCAGCACACGCACCCGGTCGACGAGCCGCCCAGCCCCGGCGCGCAACTCATCCTCGACCAGCTCGTCTGCTCGCGCCGTTGCTCGCTGGACGATATTCGTGATCCCCACTCCGCGCTGGGCGAGCATCCGCTCATCGTCCGGTGTCAGCCCACGAGAGGCGTCCACCAGCCTCGGCGTGATTCCTGCCAGGTGCAGCGACGGCCAGAACCGGTTGCCTGGTCGGGCGAACGGGGCGTTCACGGCTGCGGTCCACAGGCCCGGGTTGATCCCGACCACCAGCAGCCGCAGCAGTCCGGTGCACTGGGAGTCCGCTGGAAAGGGGAGTACGTCTTGGCGCCCCAGCCCCGAGCTGGCCGCATGCGCAAGATCCTCTTTCCCAGGCCTGCCTCCTGCCATCGGTGACGGTGCCCGCCACGGTCGCCAGCCTTCGGGCAGCGTCGTGTCCATATCCAGCAACGTAGTCCGGCTGGTGCTGTTGGCAGCTTTTCCGTTCAGCGTGGCACACCCCGGAACCGTGCTCGCGGTCGTGCTCGTCACCGGGTCTAGCACCCTCGTTTGCACCTCATTGACCACCTGAATATCGACGCTGGGGTCGGGTGGCTCAAATCACCGTCATTCTGCGGTTTGTGGGCGATTTAGGTGCTCGCTTTCAGCAGCGTTCACAGGTAGTATCGGAAGTGGTCGATGAACCGACGGGGTCCGCACGGCATCACCTGTTTCTACCCCT
This sequence comes from Ruania sp., assembly GCA_035303065.1. Lineage (GTDB taxonomy): Bacteria > Actinomycetota > Actinomycetes > Actinomycetales > Beutenbergiaceae > Ruania. The sequence goes on along the minus strand of DATGRZ010000011.1, from coordinate 3,695 downwards.
GCATCGCTGCCGACAAGGTGGCGTGGTGACCCACGTGCATGGCACGTTGCTTAGCCTCGTTCCTCCCTGGGCGCAGCGTTCCGTCTGAAAGCTGAGGCACACATGAGCGTCTTCGGTTCTTCGTTCGGTACGCCGAACGTCTGCCCACACTGCCGTAACAAGGTCGACATGACCGCCTACGGCACGGTGTCCCCGCACACCGTTCGTCCCACCGGGGCTCCCTGCACTGGTGCCGGTCTGCCGGCCGCACCGGTCCCGCCGTGGCCGGGATTCGCCCGGACCATCAACCCGGCACGTGGCGAGCGCAGGTTCAGTCTGCGCCGCCGCCGCGCAGACCGCCGGGACGTGGACCGGTTGCCGACCGCTAGCTGACCACGGCGGCAGCTGTTAGCAGCAACCGCCGTCCAGGGCACGGGTGTCACGCCACAGCGTGGCGCCCGTGCCTTTTGTCGTCTTGACCGGGGGAGCCCGCCGCACACGGTCTGCAACGGGATCTGGCACTGGTCGATAGAGTACGCAGACAGCGGGAGCACCTCCGCAGGGACAAGTCTCCGTTCGGTTCTGCGAAAGGCTGGTCATGAAGGTCCTGCACATCGTCGGCCGCATCGGGCTCGCAGTCCCCTTCGTCGTGCTGGGCTACGTTACCGCCGCCGCGCCGGGCGACCGGGTCAGGGCCGCCGAGAGGCTCGGGCTCCCGCAGCCGGAGCTGATCGTCCGCGCCAACGGTGCGGCGATGGTGACCGGGGGCACTGCGCTCGCCCTCGGTATCGTGCCGCGGGCGGCGGCTACCGGGCTGGTGGCGTCGCTGCTGCCCACCACGGTCGCCGGTCACCCGTTCTGGGAGACAGCGGACCCGGCCGTGCGGGACGCCCGGAAGATACAGTTCCTGAAGAATGTCGGCTTGATCGGTGCTCTGCTCGTCTACCTAGCCCGCGACGACCACTGACCGCCCCGGCCGAGTGCTCGTGCACGCCCACACCCACCCAGGTCCCGGGGAGTCCCGGCCGTTCCACCTGCTCTCCTGCTGGCAGGTTCCGTCGACGGCGGATCCCACCTGGCACGTGCTGGCCGACGTGGCAGCATGGCCCACCTGGTGGCCCGGTGTGGTCTCCGCCGCAGTGGTCCGCCCGGGTTCTGCGGGCGGCGTGGGCAGATGCGCCGTGCTCGAGGTACGTAGCGTGCTCGGCTACCACCTGTCCTTCCAGGTCGAGCTGACCAGCGCTGAAGCGCCGCACTGGGCAGATCTTGCTGTCAGCGGTGACTTGCGCGGCACCGGGTCGTGGACGGCCGAGGAGCATGACGGGCGCACGTCGATGCAGATCGTGTGGTGCGTGGTCACCGGGCGGAGGATGCTGCGCGTGCTCCGGCCGGTAGCCGGCTGGGCGCACGCGCGCACCATGGCTGCCGGCCAGGCCGGTCTGCGCCGACGGCTCGCCCCCTCGGCCTGAGCGCTCATCGCCCCGGGTGTCGCCGCCGCGGTGTGGTGGTGCCAGCCAGCCGGTCGCCCACCGCCCCGCTGGTCGCCTCGCGCTCAGGTGGGGTAGCGCCGGCCGTTCAGCCAGGCACCGAGCGCTCGCGGCCGCACCAGCAGGTGATAGCTGGACAGCAGCAACGCCATCGTGATGGCCAGGGTGAGGCCCAGCTTCACCGGCATCGGCCAACGAAGGTCGGCGATCACCACCTCGCAGAGCAGCAGGATCGGCAGGTGCAGCAGGTAGGCCCAGTAGGAGGAGTCCGCCAGGTAGCGCAGCGCGGGCCGCTCCCGTCGTAAGTACCGCACGCACACCCCGAGGAGTGCATACACCCAGCACCAGCCGGCCACTGCGACCACCGCGGCCGTGACCAGCCCCGAGGGCCACTGGTGCACCGACAGGTAGCCGAGACCGGAGCCGACCAGGGCTGCGACCAGGTGGCTCCGCCACTGACCAGTCAGCCGGTTGAGGTTGTCCGGTCGGGTGAACAGCAGCCACCCGACCATGAACGCCCCCAGGTAGCACGTCAGCGAGGACGGCTCCGGGATGAGCGTGTGCGGCTCGCGTATGCCGCCGGCCGGCCCCGCCTGGAGCAGCAGCCCGACGGCGTAGGGCACCGCGGCGAGCAGCACCCCGCCGGGTGCGGTGAGCACCTGCCCGGCCCGCTCGGCCGCGCGGCGCAGCCGGTCGGCGGGCACGGTGCGCACCAGCACAGCCCGCACCGCTACCACGATCAGCAGCGCCTCCATCAATGTCCACAGGAACCACAGCACCCCCGGTCCGAAGACCAGCCACAGGTTCGCGTCCTCGCTCACCGCCGGGGTGGGCAGGGACCGCAGCCGCTGGTTCAGCAGCGCGATCAGCCAGGTGGAGGCGACCGAGACCGGCCAGAACACGATCGCAGGTAGCAGGATGCGCTTGGTCCGGTCGCCCAGATAGCGCCGGGTACCGCGACGGCGGAGCACCATCGAACCGAAGTACCCGGCGAGCACCATGAACAGCACCATCCGGAACAGGTGGATCACGAACACCGCCGGATCGGCCAGCACGGAGGTCTGCGAGTCCGCCACCAGCCAGCCACCTCCGGGCAGGAACGGCATCAGGGCGTGCAGCACGATCCCAAGCAGCAGCGCGCCGCCGCGCAGGGCATCCAGGCCGTGCCACCGGGTCGGCCGGACGCCCGCCGCTGTCGAAGCCTGCGGAGGCTGCTGGCTGGAGTCGGTCGATGAGGTCATCCGGTGACACTAGGGAGCACCGCCCGGGGGCTTCATCGGCCAAAAGTCGGATCGGCAGGTCTCCTTCGGTGGTCACCTTGGCTGACCGGTGACCCCCGGCGCCGCCCGGGCTTGCGCCGGGCCCACAGGTGGGAACGGCGATCGATCACTCGGTAGGGACCGGGACAGATGCGAACGCCCGCACCGGGAACGTGCCGAAGGACTCGATCTTCGGCGGCACCGCCGTCACCCGGGCACCAGACTCTGGTAGCTGGCCGAGGTTGGTCAGGTGCTCCACCACAGGCACACCGGCACCGAGGAAGCCGCTGTGCGCCGGTCGCTCACCACGTGCCTCGGGCGCGGTGTCGTCCAGGTTGACCGAGTCGATCCCGACCAGGGTGACCCCGGCAGCGAGAAGGTGAGCAACGCCGTCGGCGGCAAGGAACGGAGCATGCTCGCCATAGGCGGGCGTGCCGAAGTAGGAGTCCCAGCCGGTGTGCAGCAGCACCGCCTTGCCGCGCACGTCCCGGCCGACCAGCTCCTCGGCGGTGATGCCGCGGGGGGTGGCACCCTGCAGGTGGAAGACCTCTGCCGGCAGGTCCACGAGCCTCTCCAGCTCCAGGTCTGCCAGGTCGGCGCCGTCGGCGTACCGGTGGAACGGGCTGTCCAGGTAGGTGCTGGTATTCCCGAGCAGGGTGAGGGTATCGATGGTGAACGTGGTGCCCGGTGCGTAGTGCTCGGCCGAGGCATCGCGGGTCAGGTGCGGTGTGATCACCGGGCCCGGCAGTCCCGGATAGGTGACCATACCGGCCCGGATGGTGTGGCTCAGGTCCACCAGGCGGCGTGAACGGGAGCGTCTTCGGTCATCGACCCGATGATACGGACCACCAGGGTCATACCCGCGGATGCTGGCCTTGACAGCGCATGTCAGGATGTTCGGAGCATGTCACGCGTAACACTAGGGGGTGCTCCGTGATCGATCTGCTTTGGGGGCTGGGTGGCATGCTGG
>DATGRZ010000010.1:0-19951 GCA_035303065.1 Ruania sp. | reverse complement strand
GCATGCCCGACTTCGACGACACCCACGTCGTGGTGCCGTTGTACAACGAGGCCGCGGTCATCGCCGACGTGATCGCCGACCTGCACACCATCTTCCCCCACGTGGTCTGCATCGACGACGGCTCCACCGACGCCTCGATCCAGGCCGCGGAGGGCGCCGGGGCCATGGTGATCCGGCACGCCACCAACCTCGGCCAGGGCGCGGCGCTGCAGACCGGGATCGACTTCGTGCTCGGCCAGACCGACGCCCGCTACCTGGTCACCTTCGACGCGGACGGCCAGCACCAGGTCGCCGATGCCGCAGCGATGGTGCGCAAGGCGCGCGAGGAGGACCTGGCGGTGCTCTTCGGCTCCCGGTTCCTGGACGAGCGCACGAAGGCCGGCTGGGCGAAACGGATCGTGCTGAAGACCGCGGTGTGGGCCACGAACCAGACCACCGGGCTGCGGCTGACCGATGCGCACAACGGGTTGCGGGTGATCCGCCGGGACGCGGCCGCCGGTATCGCACTGAAGCAGAACCGGATGGCGCACGCCTCGGAGATCGTGCTGCAGCTGGGCCGCACCCGGCTACCGTGGGCAGAGCACCCGGTGCACGTGCTCTACACCGACTACTCCAAGAGCAAGGGCCAGTCGCTGCTGAACGCGGTGAACATCCTGGTGGACCTGGTGTTCCGATGAGCAGCAGGACCAGCCACCACGAGCCGAGGGTGAGAAGGCGATGAACGAGGAGAAGATCTGGATCCAGGTCCTGCTCCTGCTCGGCGTCGCCGTGGTGACCGTGCTGCTCACCCGCTCCACCGCCGACGCCCGGCACCAAGCGGTGCGCCGCGTGCTGCTGGCCCTGTTCGCCCTGGTCACTGCGGCCGCGATCCTGTTCCCCACCATCCTCAGCCGGATCGCTCACACCGTGGGGGTGAACCGCGGCACCGACCTGCTGCTGTACCTGCTGGTGATCGCGTTCCTGTCCTTCATCGCCACCACCTACCGCCGGATGAAGGGCACCGACCGGAAGATCACCGAGCTCACCCGCGAGCTGGCGCTCACCGAGGCCCGGCTGGAGCGCGCCGGTCTGCCCACCGCTCACCAGGAGCCCGACGGCACCGCAGATCCCGACCCGAACGACCCCGACGCCTCGTGACCGACACCAGCATCCTGGCCGCCGGCTGGGCCTTCCTCGTTGGTGGTGTGCTGCTGTTCGCCCCCGGCATGCTCGCCTTGCGCCTGGTGCGGCTGCGCGGCCTGACACTGCTGGCGCTGGCCCCGGCGATCTCCGTGGCCGCCTACGGTATCGCCGCGATCGGCGCCGCCGCGCTCGGGGTGCGCTGGGGCCTGGGCCCGGCCCTGGTCGGCGCGTTCGGTGCGGTGGCCGTGGGGTTCGCGATGCGTGCCATGGAGGCCCTGGTTCGGCCCACGCCGCGCAGTGGTGAGCCACGTACGCTGCTGGGGATCGCCGTCATCCTGGGAAGCCTGCTGGCCACCGTGGACGTGTGGGCCGGCACCGGCGGCCCGGACGCGATCCTGCAACGCTGGGACGCGATCTTCCACCTGAGCGCGCTGCGTCTGGTCGAGCAGTCCGGGTCGGCCTCCTCGCTGACCCTGGGCGCCCTGTCCTACGGCACCGGGCAGGACGCGATCTACCCGGCAGCCTGGCACGCCTTCACCACCCTGCTGCCGGCGGTGAGCTCACCGGCCGCCCTGATCGTGGCCGCGTCGTTGTTCGCGGGGCCGGTGTGGGTGCTCGGCTGCGCAGCCCTGGCCCGCGAGCTGCTCCCGGGCAGCCGGTGGGTCCCGATGACGACGGCGGTGCTCGCCGGGGTCGTCACCCCCACCCCGGCCTCGCTGTGGGTGGGCTGGGGTCACCTGCCGAACGCTGCCGCGTTCGCGATGGTGCCCGGGGTGGCCGCGTTCGTGCTGCGGATGCTGGTGCGTGAGCGCCCCACTGCCGCCGGTGCCCGTTCCGGGGTGCTGGTGGTGCTGCTGGCTGTCGGTGCCGGGCTGGGCCTGACCCACCCGAACGGCTTCCTGGCGGTGGTGCTGCTCGCCGCCCCGGCACTGGCCTGGGTCGTGGTCGGCTTCGCCCGCAGGTGGTGGCGTGCCGGGCGCCGGCTGCGGGCCCTGGTGCTGCCCACCGTGCTGGCGGTGCTGCTGGTCCTCGGGGCGCTGGCATTCCTGGCCAGCCCGCTGTCCGCGTCGGTCACCGGGTACACCGGCAGCGTGGTGAACCCGCCGCTGGTGGCCCTGGCCGAGGTGCTCACTGGCTGGTACGACCTGTGGGCCACGGTGCCCTCGGCGCTGGTGCTGTTCCTGGCGCCGTGGGGTGCTTGGTTGGCCCACCGGCGTGGCGGCAGCTGGGTCCCAGCCACTCTGCTGCTGGTCTGGGTGACCTACCTGGACGCTGCGCTCGGCGGCCCGATCGGGCTGTCCGGGCTGTGGTACTCCAGTGCCGCTCGGCTGTCGGTGGTGGTGGCGATGCTCACCCTGCCGCTGGGGGTGATCGGCTGGGCGGACGTGCTGCGCCGGCTCGGCGCGTTCACCCCGGGCGGGCAGCGGATCCGGCCCCAGCCGCACGGCGGGCTCGGGATGCTGCCCACCGGTGGGTCCAGGCCGTGGCGACCACGGGTGCTGCTCCGCCGGGTGGCCACGGTGTGGGGCACCGCTCTGGTGGTGTGCGTGCTGGCAGTGACGTCCTCGGTGTACACCACCCACCGCACCGAGAAGGTGTTCGACCCCGACCGCAGCAGTGAGCCCCGGTTCGCTGACTCTGCCGAGCTGGCGATGATCGCCTCTGTCGACCTCGAGCCGGCCGGCACGGTGCTCGGCAGCCCGTTCGCCGGTACGCCGTTGCTGTACTCCCTGCGCGGGCAGCCGGTGGTCTTCCCCGTCGCCGGTCAGGTCTGGTCACCGGAGCAGACCGTCCTGATAGAGCACCTGGACGACCTGAGCTCGCCCGCCGCATGCGCCGCCCGGGAGGCGCTCGGGGTGCGCTACCTGTACCAGGACAGCCGGCCCTACCAGGTGACCCACCGGTACGAGCAGCTGAACGAGGTGACCGTGCCCGGCGCGCAGATGGTGGCCGCAGGGGGCACTGCGCAGATCCTCCAGCTGCCGCCCTGCTGAGACGGCACGGACTTCCGGAAAGACCGCGGAGCCAGTAATTCATTGACATTTCCGCCCAAGTGCGGACAATCGATCAGATCGACGTGGCAGGGGGCGGCCATCCATACGTGCAGGGGCACTGGAGCATTCACCATGGGCACACCCACCATCTGCGTCATCGGCAAGTTCGAGATCGCCGGCGAGACCGGGCCGGTGCACCTGGCCGGGGAGCTGCAGCGCATGCTGCTGGCACTGCTGGCCGGCAGCCAGGGCCGCTGGGTGCCGGCCGGAGTCCTGGCGGAGGCGCTGTGGCCGGACGCACCACCCGGGGCTGCCACCTCCCGGCTGCACGTGCACGTGCACCGGCTGCGCAGCCGGATCCATCCCGCCAGCATCGAGGCCGGTCCGGACGGTTACCGGCTGCACCTGCACCCGGAGGCGGTGGACGCCTGGCAGTTCGACCGGCTCGCCGCCGGCACCCTGGCCGCGCACACCGACGGCATCGACGAGGCCACGTTGCTCGCCCGGCTGGACGAAGCGGCCGCCGCCTGGCGCGGGGACCCGTACCCAGGGGTGGACCACCCGCTGGTGGCCGCCGAACGGCACCGGCTCACCGAGCTCTACCTGCTGGTGGAGGAGACCCGCGCGCAGCACCGGCTGGACCGGGGCGAGCACCGCGAGCTGCTCGAGCACGTGGTGGCGGCCACCTGCGCCCACCCCACTCGCGAGCGACTGCACACGCTGCGGATGACGGCACTGTTCCGGTTGGGTGAGCATGCCCAGGCGCTGGAGGTCTACACCGCTGCCCGCGACGTGCTCGCCACGGAGCTGGGCACCTCGCCCGGTCCGTCGCTGGAGGCGATCCGCTCGCTGGTGGCCGAGGCAACGGGCGAGGAGCCACCTGCGGCGCGGGCCACCTCCGGCCAGGAACAGCTGCTGCGGGAACGGCTGCACAGTGTCCAGTGCCCCGAGGAGCGTGCGCTGCTGCGGCGCCAGCTCGGGATGCTGCTCGGCTCGCTCGGACGGCTGGAGGAGTGCCTCGAGCAGCTGTTCCTGGCCGAGGCGCAGTACCGGCTGCACGGGCCGGTGCGCTCCCACCGCGCCGTGCTGCAACAGCTGGCGATGGAGATGAGCAAGCTGGGCGACCTGCGCCGCGCCCTGCGGCTGCTCGACGAGGCGCAGCAGACCTATCCCGGTGGCCACCCCTCGGACCGGTTGCGGATCGTGCGCGCGACCGTGCTCACGCACATGAAGGACGCCGACGGCGCGCAGCGGCTGCTGGAGGCCGGGCGGGCACCGAGTGCGACCAGTGACCCGCTGCTGACCGGTATGTGGTGGCGCGCGCAGAGCATCGTGGCCCGGCTGCAGCAGCGGCCGGAGGAGGCGATCGGCTCCGCCCGCGAGTCGCTGCGCCTGGCGCAGCAGAGCAACGCCGCCGCACTCCAGGGTGTGGTGATGGTCGATCTGGCGTGTGCGCTGCGCGATGCCGGCAAGACCGAGGCGAACCACTGGTACCGACGCGCGGTGCGGCTGGGGCACCAGCACCGACGGCCGCCGCTGATTGCGCTCGCCGAGGGCTCGACTGCGAAGGCGGCGCTGCTGGCCGGTGCCCCGGACCGCGCCACAGTGCACGCCCGCGAAGCGCTCCGGCACGCCCGGCAGGCGGGCGCCTGGGGGCTGGCCGGGCGCGCCAGCAGCCGCCTGGCCGCGGCAGCCGAAGACCTTGGCGAGACGATGCGGGCAACCTGGTACCGCCAGGAGAGCCTGTCCCAGTACCGGCGGGTGGACTTCCCGCTGCCGGAGGCTTGGCAGTGTGACCGGAGTCTCGCACCTCCACACAATCTCCGCGGGATGCTTGCCAGGTAGCCGCCCGTCCGGCGCAGTTCCCGCTTACGATCGTTGCGATGGCTACCTCTGACACCCGAGCCCGCCGGGGGCCGCGGCACTCCGCCGAACGTGGCGGCCACCCGCTGGCGCGCGGACTGCTGGTCGCGCTCGTGGGTGTGCTCGCGTTCACCGGAGCCGGCGCCGCGTTCGCCTACCAGTCGCTGCAGAGCGGTATCCAACGCCACGACGTGGATCGCTTCCTTGGCTCGGACCGGCCCACCCGCGAACCCGCCAACCCGGACGACCCGAACGCCGGCAACGAGTACAACATCCTGGTGATGGGCTCGGACTCCCGCGAGGGGGACAACCAGGACATCGGTGGCGGCGATTTCCCAGGTATGCGCTCGGACACCACGCTGCTGGTGCACATCGCCGCCGACCGGTCTCGGGTGGACGTGGTCTCCATCCCCCGCGACCTCGTGGTAGACATCCCCAGCTGCACCCTGCCGGACGGCACCGAGACCCAGCCCCGGCTCGAGGGGCAAGGCTGGAGCGATCAGGACCGGATGTGGAACGTTCCCTTCTTCCTCGGCGGATCGACCGGTGATGTTGCTGCGGCCGCAGCATGCACCTGGCGCACCTTCGAGAACATGACCGATGTCCGGGTCGATGACTTCGTCGTGGTGGACATGGCTGGGATGGAGCGGATGGTGGACGCCATCGGCGGTGTGGAGATGTGCTTCGACGAGGACCTGTACTCTGCGCAGGCGAAGCTGGACGTCAGCGCCGGGTGCCACACCCTGGACGGGGAGACTGCGGTCGCCTTCGCCCGCGCCCGCAAGGGGGAAGGCCTGGGTGACGGTTCGGACATCGGCCGCATCGGACGGCAGCAGGAGCTGCTGACGAACATGGTGGACCAGGTGCTGGAGCGCAACATCCTCACCGAGTCCGGCGAGCTGTACCGGTTCCTGCAGGCGGCCACCTCCTCGCTGACCACCGGGGACGAGATCGGCAACCTCACCACGATGGCCGGTCTGGGCTACTCGCTGCGAAACATCGGCATGGCGGACGTGAACTTCGCAACCGTCCCGTTCGACTGGGCGGGCAACCGGGTGCGCCCGAACTACCTGTCCGAGGAGCTCTGGGACTCCATCCGCGCCGACGAGCCGATGGCACTGCCGGAGGACCAGCAGGACGACGCCGACGACGAAGACGCCAGCGACGAGACCAGCGACGAGACCACGGGCGAGAGCGCTGACGGGTCCGGTACCACGGACACCGGCAACGCCGACGGGCAGGGCTGAGCGCGGCCGCACTGCGTGGCGGTACCGAGACAGGCTGACCGCGCGCTCTACCCTCGACGCGAGACGCCGGCACCGGCAGCCCACTTCCCCACCCCGGAGAGCACGAGCGGATGACAGACCAGGACCCACCCGAGCCCGGTGACCCGTTCGCCGACGAGCCTCGCCGCGCGCCCGGACGGCGCCGGCCCTCGTCGGGATCGAGCCGGGCGCGCACTGGTGGGTCGGCCCGTCCGCTCCCGGCTGACGGTGCCGGGACTGGCCGGGGTGGCCCTGGGCCAGACGGCCGGGGCAACGCCGTCGGACGGTCGACCCCGCCGCGCCGGGTACCGCCGCGGCCCCGCACCCAGCCGCCATCCACCGGTCGCACGCAGCCCCCGCCGAGCTTCGCTCCCGGGTCCGGGCAGCGGATCGACCACGGCAGCGACTCACCGACCGCCACCCGGGTGATGCCGACCCGCCCGGCCGGCCAGCCTGCCGGGGTGCCCGGTGGGCCGGGGGGCCCTGGAGGACCCCGAGGGCCCCAGCAGCCCGGGGTGGCCCCTGCGCCCCGGAAGCCGCGCTCCCGAGGCAAGGTCCGCCGTCGACGGGTGCTCGTGGTGCTCGTGCTGCTTCTGGTGCTCGTGCTCGCCTGGCCGGTCGGGCTGCTGATCTGGGCGAACGGGCAGATCCAGCATGTGACCGCGCTCAGCGACGCCTCCCCCACCCCCGGCACCACCTATCTGCTCGCCGGTTCGGACTCCCGCGAGGGCTCCGACCTGACCGACTCCACCGCCGGGCAGCGCGCGGACACCATCATGGTGCTCACCGCACCGGAGAGCGGCACACCGTCGCTGATCTCCATCCCGCGGGACACGTTCGTGGACATCCCCGGGTACGGGCCGAACAAGCTGAACGCCTCCTACTCCTTCGGCGGGCCCGAGCTGCTGGTGCAGTCCGTGGAGCAGCTCACCGGTCTCACCGTGGACCACTTCGTGGAGATCGGCATGGGCGGTGTGGCCGACCTGGTGGACGCCGTCGGTGGGGTGGAGCTGTGCCTGGACTACGACGTCGACGACGCCGACTCCAAGCTGGACTGGACCGCCGGCTGCCACCTGGCCGACGGCGAGACCGCGCTGGCGTTCGCGCGGATGCGGCACGCCGACCCGCTCGGCGACATCGGCCGCACCCAGCGCCAGCAGCAGGTGATCAAGGCGATCAGCGCTGAGGCCGCCACCCCGTCGCTGCTCGTGCGGCCGGGCGACCAGGTGGCGCTGATCGACGCCGGGCTGGGGGCGCTGCGGGTCTCCGACGAGACCGGGATCCTCGACCTGGGCCGGATGGCGCTGACGTTCCGCTCGGTGATGAACGACGGTGTGCACGGCAGCCCACCGATCGCGGACCTGGACTACCGGCCCGGCGGTGTGGGCTCGACCGTGCTGCTGGACGAGGAGCGCGGTCCCGGGTTCTGGCAGACCGTGACCGACGGCACCGTGACCGAAGCCGACCTGCAGGAGTACTGACCGCGCGCAGCCCGCGCGCCGAGCACCGGATCTCGGCCGATCACTGCTGCCGCGCTGCTATCGTCAGTGCTTTGCTAGATGGTGCTCGGCGAAGCGCTTCCTGCACGCCCTGGTGGCGGCCCAGCGGGGTCAGCGTCAGCCGGCCGTGGCTGACCTGACGGAGGAAACTGATGGGATTCATCAAGGCGTTCGCCGGTGCGCTCGGTGGCACGATGGCCGACCAGTGGAAGGACTTCCTGGTGCCGCCGCGGAACCTGGCGCCCACGGCCGCGATCTTCCCGGCCGTTGCCCAGGGGCAGAACGCCGGGCGCGGGTCGAACACGCAGGGCTCGGAGCACATCATCACCAACGGCTCACGCATCCTCGTGCCCGAGGGCTATGGGCTGGTGACGTTCCAGGACGGTCAGCTCACCGGGTTCGTCGCTGAGCCGGGCGGGTTCATCTACACCTCCACGGACCAGAACTCGCAGTCCATCTTCGCCGACAACGGCTTCCTCAGCGCGACGGTGACCACCTCCTGGGAGCGGTTCAAGTTCGGTGGGCAGCCCGGTTCGCGGCAGCTGGCGTTCTACGTCAACCTCAAGGAGATCCCGAACAACCGGTTCGGCACCCAGTCGGAGATCTACTGGGACGACGCCTACCTGGGTGCGCAGGTCGGGGCGATCACCCGCGGCAGCTACACGCTGCGGATCGTGGACCCGATCCTGCTGGTGCGCCAGTTCGTGCCGCTCACCTATCTCGGCGCCAGCCCGCGCGTGTTCGACTTCTCCGACCTAGACAACGACGCCGCCGCGCAGCTGTTCAACGAGGTGGTCGGTTCGCTGGCCGCCGCGTTCTCGATGTACACCAACGACCCGAACAAGGGCAACCGGATCGCCCGGATCCAGTCCGACTCGGTGGGCTTCGCTCAGTCGCTGAGCGCAGCGGTGGAGCAGGGCTACCGGTGGACCTCCGACCGAGGCCTGACGATCGCCAAGGTCGCCATCCAGGCGATCGAGTACGACGAGGACACCCGCGAGCTGCTCAGCGACGTGAAGAAGGCCGATGCGCTGCGCGGTGCCCGGGGCAACTCGTTCATGCAGCAGGCCGCTGCCCGTGGGTTCCAGGCCGCCGGCGAGAGCGGCGGCGGTGACGGGCTGGCGTTCATGGGGATGGGGATGAACGCCGCCGGCGGTGCTGCGGCCGGGTTCCAGCAGCCGACCGGGTACCCGCCACAGGGTGGCTACCCGCAGCAAGGCGGTTACCCACCGCAGGGCGGCCCGCAGGGCTACCCGCCGCAGGGCTACCCGCAGCAGGGCGGACAACAGCCACCGGCGGGCGGACAGCAGCCACCGGCGCCGCAGTCTCCACCCGCGCCGCAGTCCTCGCCGACTGAGGCCGAGGACCCGGTCGCCAAGCTGGCCCAGTACAAGCAGATGCTGGACCAGGGGCTGATCACCCAAGAGGACTACGACGCGGCCAAGGCCCGCGCTCTCGGGCTGTAGGGACAGGCGTGGCAGAGCAGAACCCCCGACCGGGTCAGTACCCGCCGCCCAGCGGCTCCCCCGTACCCCCACCACCGGGTGCGCAGGCCCACCCGGGCCACCAGGGTGCCCCGACCGCCGAGGCAGCCCCAGCACCCGCGGCCGCCCAGGCCGCCGCACCACCAGGGGCGCCACCAGCACCGCCTGCGGATGGTCCGCGCATCATCGCCACGGACTCCGGCGCCGTCGACGGTCTGGTGAAGTGTGCCCGCTGTGGAGCCACCGAGATCTCCCTGAACGCGCGCACCGGGCTGCTCCGGTGCGCCTTCTGCCGGTATGAGTGGAGCGCCGAGTCCGCTGACGAGGCGCTCGGCATCAACGCAGAGATCAAGGGGCTCACCGGCGTCGAGATCGCCTCCGGTGCGGTGGACATCATCCCCTCCAGCGACGAGGTGCTCACCTTCAAGTGCACCGCGTGCGGCGCGGAGGTGGTGATCAACACCGCGGAGAGCACCCAGGCACGCTGCCACTGGTGCCGCAACACGCTCTCGATGAACCAGCAGATCCCCAACGGGGCCGTACCGGACATGGTGCTGCCGTTCGCCATCCCGAAGGAGCAGGCGGTCACCTCCATCCGGGCGTTCGTGAAGAAGCGGCGCACGTTCGCCAACCGACGCTTCCTCAAGGAGTTCGACCCGACCAACGTGATGGGCGTCTACCTGCCGTACATGGTGGTGGACCTGAACACCCACGCCACCCTCACCGGGCAGGGCGAGCACCAGACCCGCAGCTACACGGTCAAGCGTGGCGACGACACCGAGCGCCGCTACGACGCCGACCTGTACGACGTGGGCCGCGACTTCGACCTGTACATCAACGACCTCACCGTGGAGTCCTCCCAGGAACGCCGCGACTTCGACATCAACACGAACTCGAACAACATCATCAACACGGTGATGCCGTTCGACGTGGAGAACTCGGTGCGGTACGACTCCAACTACCTGTCCGGGTTCACCTCCGAGCGCCGGGACACCAACCGGGAGGACCTGCTGCCGGTCGCGAAGACCCAGGCGCGGGACATCGTGCGCTACCACGCGCACCAGACGCTGGGCTTCTACGACCGCGGGGTGCGCTGGGACGACGAGCAGATCACGCTCGTCGGGCAGCGGTGGGCCTCGGCCTACCTGCCGGTCTGGTTGTACAGCTATCACCAGCGGAAGCGGAACGGCAGCACCTTCCAGCACTATGTCGCCGTCAACGCCCGCACCGGCGAGACGATGGGGTCAGTTCCCGTCAACCAACCCAAGCTCCTGCTCGTGTCCGCAGCCGTGGAGATCGTCGGCATCTTCGCGGCCCTGATGTTCCTGTTCCTGGGGTGACCATGTCGATCACGATCCTTGCCTACGGCGGGCCGATCCTGGCCAGCGGCCCCTCCACCGAGGACGGCAGCTGGTTCGGGCTGCTGTTCCTGCTTGCTGGTCCGCTCTTCTACGCGCTGATCTACCTGCGCTACCGAAACGTGGACAAGCGGCACCGTCACGCCACCGAGACGGAGGCCACGATGGACAACCTGCGCGAACGCAACGACTACCGGCGCACCCGCACCGGTCTGAAGAGCAAGACGATGAGTGGTGCGAACAGCCAGGACTACGGCAGCTCTGGGTTCAACATCCAGTTCCCCTGACGACCCCGGGGGTCAGAGTGCTGCGGACAGGAGGGAGACCAGGTGAGTCATCACAACGACCCGGAGGTGATCCGCAGACTGCTGACCACCAAGGGCCGCTGGGCGGTGGTGGGCCTGTCCACGAACACCTCACGCGCCGCCTACGGGGTGGCTCGGTACCTGCAGCGCAACCTGGGCCAGGAGATCGTCCCGGTGCACCCGAAGGCCGAGACGGTGCACGGGGCTCCCGGGGTGAGCACGCTGGCGCAGGTCTCCGGTCCGGTGGACGTGGTGGACGTGTTCGTGAACTCCGCCCTCGCCGGAGCGGTGGTGGACCAGGCGATCGCGATCGGCGCCGGGGCGGTGTGGCTGCAGCTCGGGGTGATCGACGAGGCGGCGGCCGCACGGGCTGCAGCGGCGGGTCTGGACGTGGTGATGGACACCTGCCCGGCGATCGAAGGACCTGCGCTGGGGCTGTCCTGAGACCGGCGGGTGCCCGACGCCCGGGTCGGTGGCACTGGTACTGGTCGCCGTTACGTAGCCTGGGGACCATGACCTCTGTGCTGACCGCCTGGGCCCGGCCACGCTGGAGCGGTCCACGCTGGAGCAGTCCACGCTGGGCCGCCCGTGCGCTGATCGGGACGCTCGCGCTGCTGCTGCCGCTGGCCACAGTGGTCGGCTGCAGCCAGGCACGGGAGCAGGCCGGGACCGTGGTGGAGCACGCGATCGAGGAGGCGATCGACGGGCTGGACCTCACCGACGGGCTGCCACCAGACTTTCCCGCCGAGGCAGTCCCGGTGGTCGACGGGAACACCCGTGGTGCGGTGAAGACCGCTGCGGACGGTGCGACCACCTGGGTGGCGGTGGTGGACGCCGAGGACTCCGGTGAGCGCGCCCGCGACCTGCTCACCGACGCCGGCCTGGAGATCACCCACACGGTCACCACCGACGTCGGTGTGCTCGCCGAGCTCAGCGGCAACGACATGACGGTCAAGCTGATCGCCTCACCGAGCCGGGTGGTCTACGTGGTCACCCCCGCCTCATGAGCACCGGGCCCGGAGTCTGGTGCGTCGGGTTGACCACGTTGGACGTGGTGCACCGGGCGGAGGCTGCGCCGGCACGCAACCAGAAGGTCACCGCCACCCGGCAGGACGTGGCCGCCGGCGGCCCGGCAGCGAACGCGGCCGTGGTGGCGGCGGCGCTGGGCACCCGGGCCACGCTGGTCACGGCACTGGGCACCTCCGCCATGGCGACCGCCGCCCGTGCCGACCTGACTGCCCGCTCGGTGCAGGTGGTGGACCTGGCAGCCGAGCACGAGCTGGCGGTCTCGGCGATCCTGGTGGAGGAGGGCACCGGTGCCCGCACAGTCACCTCCCTGGACGGCGGTGCCGCCGACCCCGACCTCCCGGACTTCGCGGCGCTGCCGGACCCGGCGGTGGTGCTCATCGACGGCCACTACCCCACCCTGGCGGTGGCGGCGGCGCGGGCAGCGCGCGAACGCGGAGCGCTGGTGGTGCTGGACGCGGGCCGGTGGCGGCCGGTGTTCGCCGAGCTGATCCCGCTGGCGCACGTGGTCGCCGCGTCCGCGGACTTCACCCTGCCCGACGGCGGTCGCGGCCCAGGTGCGCTCGTCGCCGCGGGTGCCGGGGCCGGAGTGATCACGGCCGGGGCCGGGCCGGTCCGGTTCGTCACCGGGGCGAGCACGGTGGAGTCCGACAGCAGCGATGACAAGGACGGCGACGCCCGCGCCGGCGAGGTTCGGGTACCGGCAGTGCCGGTGCGAGACACCCTCGGCGCCGGGGACGCCTTCCACGGCGGTCTGGTCGCCGCTCTCGCCGCCGGTGACCCGCTCCGCCGCGCCCTGGAGGCCGCCGTCGCCGTGGCCTCGCACCGGGTGCAGCACGTGGGCCCGCGCAGCTACCTGGACACAGTGCCCACGGCGGTGCAGCAGTGAGCCCGGCAGACCCGGCGCACCCGGCTTTTCCGACGCCCTCGGTGCAGCCCGTGGAGCTGACCATCGAGGAGCTGGTCGCCCGCGCCCGCGACCTGGCCACCGGCGGGCGGGCGATCCTGGGCATCGTCGGCGCCCCCGGGGCCGGCAAGTCCACGCTCGCCGAGCAGATCGCCACCGCACTCGGCCCGCAGCAGGCGGTGTGCGTGGGCATGGACGGGTTCCACCTGGAGGACTCGCTGCTGCACCGGCTCGGCCGCCGGGACCGCAAGGGCGCGATCGACACCTTCGACGACGCCGGCTACGCCGCCCTGCTGCACCGTCTGGCCGCCCCGGAGGCGGGCACTGTGTACGCACCCCGGTTCGACCGGGACCTGGAGAACTCCCTCGGCAGCGCCGTACCGGTGCCGGAGGAGGTGCCGCTGGTGATCACCGAGGGCAACTATCTTCTCGCTGAGACCGGTGCCTGGCCCCGTGCCCGGGCGGCGATGCAGGAGGTCTGGTACCTCGCCCCGCCCGAGGAGCTCCGGCTGCAGCGGCTGACCGCCCGGCACGTGGCGCACGGCAAGTCCCCCGCCGAGGCAGACGACTGGGCCCGGGGCACGGACCAGCACAACGCCGAGCTGATCGCTGCCACAGCAGCCCGAGCAGACCTGGTCGTGCGCTGGGTCTGATGCTCCGCCGTCGACGGCTCCCACACCTTGCGAACGCGACCTGACCTCGGGAACGCTCAGGCGCTGAAGCCGGTGCGCTGGGAGCGCTGCGCGCGCAGCCGGGCACCCTTCTCCTGGGCGGAGGTGCGCAGGTCGGCCTGGAAGGTGCGCATCCGCTCCCGCAGCGCCGCCGCCTGCTCATCGGCACCGGCGGCCAGGATGCGCGCGGCGAGCAGTCCGGCATTGCGCGCCCCGCCCACGGACACCGTGGCCACCGGCACCCCGGCGGGCATCTGCACGATCGACAGCAGGGAGTCCATCCCGTCCAGGTGCGCCAACGGCACCGGCACCCCGATCACCGGCAGCGGGGTGACCGCGGCGAGCATCCCGGGCAAGTGCGCGGCCCCGCCGGCCCCGGCGACGATCACCCGCAGCCCGCGCGCATCAGCCTCCTGCCCGTAGCGGATCATCTCCTCCGGCATCCGGTGCGCGGAGACCACGTCCACCTCCACCTCGAGGTCGAACTCCGCGAGCGCGTCCGCGGCAGCCGACATCACCGGCCAGTCCGAGTCCGACCCCATCACCACACCGACCACAGCAGTCATCTTGTTCCCTCCCGAGCTGAGTGTCCCTGCAGCAACCGGGCAGCCCGCTGTGCCCGACCGCGCACCTCGGCCGGGTCCGTCCCGGTCACCGTGACATGTCCGAGCTTGCGCCCGGGGCGTACCCCTTTGCCGTACAGGTGCACCTTCGCGTCCGGGAACGTGGCCATCAGCTCCGGGTACGCGCTCGCCGGGTCGGTGAGCTCCGAGCCGAGCACGTTCACCATCGCCGCCGCCGGCACGGTCAGCTCCGTGCTGCCCAGCGGCAGGTCCAGCACGGCCCGCAGGTGCTGCTCGAACTGGCTGGTGACCGCGGCGTCGATGGTCACGTGGCCGCTGTTGTGCGGGCGCATCGCCAGCTCGTTCACCAGCAGGATGCCGTCCCGGGCCTCGAACATCTCCACCGCCAGCACCCCGGTCACACCCAGCCCCTCGGCGATGGTGCGGGCGATGTCGGCAGCGTCCTCGACCAGGTGCGCGGGCAGCCCGGGGGCGGGGGCGAGCACCTCGGCGCACACCCCGCCGGCCTGGATGGTCTCCACCACCGGCCAGGTGACCATCTCCCCGGAGGGACGCCGGGCCACCAGCACCGCCAGCTCACGGGTGAAGTCGACCTTCTCCTCCAGCAGCACCTCCCCGCGCGGGTGGGTGAACCAGTCGACCACACCGGGTGCGTCCTGCGGGCCCGCGAGCACCGAGACACCCTTGCCGTCATAACCGCCGACCGGGGTCTTGGCCACCACCGGCCAGCCGAGCCGGGCGCCGGCGGTGAGCAGGTCCTCCTCGGTGCGCACCGCCGCCCAGCGGGGGCAGGGCACCCCGAGCTGGCTCATCCGCTCCCGCATCACGATCTTGTCCTGCGCGTGCCGCAGCGCAGCCGGGCCGGGCTGCACGTTCACCCCGGCCTCCACCAGGGCGGTGAGCACCTGCTGCGGCACGTGCTCGTGCTCGAAGGTGAGCACGTCTGCCCCGTTCACCAGGGTGGTGATCGCCTCGGCGTCGTCGGCGCGACCCACTGTGGCGTGCGGGATCACCTGGGCAGCGGCACCGTCGTCGGCCTCCACCAGGGCGCGTAGCCCGATCTGCAGGGCACCGGCGGGTTCGGCCATCATCCGGGCGAGCTGCCCGCCACCCACCACGGCTACGACTGGTCCCATGACCGCTCAGCCTACCGACGCTCGCGACCTGCCCGTGCACCTTGCTCAGCAAAAGTGACGGTGATACGGCCGGAGCTCGCCCTAGCGGCGAGGTCGTGCCGTATGACCGTCGATTCCACGACGAACCAGGGCGCTCACCGGTCGCCACCGGCGTTCCGGCGGGCGAGGATCTCGCCGACCTCGGCCAGGGTGGCCGTGACCACGGCAGCAGCCGCCCGCCCGGCGGCCTCGGGTTCACCGGCCGCGACCGCCTCGGCCAGTGCCGCGTGCCGGCTGGCCGAGCAGCTGTCCAGGCTGTCGGCCGTAGGACCGGGACGCATGCGTGCCGCGGATCTGCAGCGAGGAGGCCACCGTGTCGGCGAAGCGGGCGATCATCGGGTTGCCAGCACCCTCCAGGACGAGCCGGTGCAGCTGCGCGTCGGCGCTGAAGAACCGGTGCGGGTCCTGAGCAGCGTAGGCCTGCTCCATCTCTCGCCCGGCGGCGCGCACCGCGGCCCGCTCGCCGGTGTCCATCCGCAGTGCGGCGAAGTGCGCCGCCGACTGCTCGACGCCCAGGCGAAGCTCGAGCAGCTCATACATCTGCTGCAGGTGCTCGGGCCCCTCACCGCGCCACTGCACCACCCGCGGGTGCAGCAGGTCCCACTCCGTGCGCGGCTGCACCCGGGTGCCGCGCTGCGGCCGGGACTCCACCAGACCCATCGAGCTGAGCGTGCGCACCCCTTCTCGCACCACCGAGCGGGAGATGTCCAGCTGGCTGCAGATCTGCTCCACGTACAGCGTGGTCCCGACCGGGATCACGCCGTTGACGATCTGCTCGCCGACGACGTCGACCACGTGGTCGTACAGACCCCGCCGCCGGCCCTGGCGGGTACGCCCGGAGAGCCGCAGCATCCGTTCTGTGCGCCGACCGACGCCACCAGAGCCCTGCAGGGTCGGCTCGTCGCCCGGTTCGTTCGCCGTCGCGGCAGCGCGATCGGCCATGGCTGCCCCTTCGCGGTCCGTTCTTCGATCCGTTTTCGATCAAAGCGTTGATAGAGCATACGTACCGATCTATGGTGAGTCCACCGCGGCGCAGCGGGATCGACAGTGCAAGGACGCACGGGGAGGCTCGGATGCAACACCGACACGCAGCACGGATCGCGGTCCTCACGGCCGCAGCGCTCAGCATGGGCACGCTCGCCGCCTGCAGCGGCGACGACGGTGACTCGACGACGTTGAACGTCACCCTCGCCAACCATGTCTGGACCGACATCATCACCGAGAAGATCCCGGAGTTCGAGGAACAGTCCGGCCTGGACGTGGTGGTCACCCAGCTCAGTGAGGACCAGCTGGTCGACAACTACAAGGTGAAGCTGAACGCGGGCTCGGCGGACGTGGACGTGATGATGTACCGGCCGTTGCAGGTTGGCAAGCTCTTCGGGCAGAACGGTTACTTCGCCGACATCACCGACCGGGTGAACGGCGCCGGGGACTGGAACTGGGAGGACTTCCAGGCCGGCCCGGTGGGCCTGACCACCTTTGAGGACGAGGTCGTCGGGGTGCCGATGATCACCGAGAGCGAGATGCTCTACTACCGCACCGACCTGCTCGAGGATGCGGGTCTGGAGGTCCCCACCACGATGGCGGAGCTGGAGGAGGCGGCCCGGACCATCCACGAGGAGAACCCCGGCACCGCCGGGATCGTGATGCGCTCCCAGGCCTCGGCCGCCGTCACCCAGTTCTCCGGGTTCCTGTACAGCTTCGGCGGCACCTGGATCGACGACGAGGGCCACTCCGCGATCGCCAGCGACGAGGCGAAGGAGGCCTACGCCTACTACGGCCGGCTGCTGCACGACTACGGGCCGGACCAGATCAGCACGGACATGTCCTGGCCCGAGTCGGCCGCGATCTTCGCCCAGGGTGACGCCGGCTTCTGGATCGACGCCTCCAGCCTGTACGAGAACGTCTACAACCCGGACAAGTCCCAGGTGGGCGACCAGGTCGGGTTCGCCCCGTTCCCTGCCGGCCCGGACGGCTCCCGCCCGTACAACGTGGCCGCGTGGGCACTGGGCATCAACGCTGCCTCGGAGAACCAGGACAACGCCTGGGAGTTCATCCAGTGGGCCACCAGCCCGGAGATGACCTTGGAGATCCAGACCGAGGGGGTGCCCAGTGCCCGCACCTCGGTGTGGGAGGACCCGGAGGGCACCGCGAGCTTCCCGGAGGACCTGGCTGCGGCGATCGCCGCCAACGGTGAGAACGGCGTGGGCCAGGATCGGCCGCTGGTGGTCGGGGTCGCCGAGGCCCGCGAGATCGTCGGCGCCCCGATCGTGGCTGCGATCACCGGTGAGGACTCCGACCAGGCCGCCGACCAGGCCAACGAGCAGTTCGAGTCGTTCCTGGAGTCGGACGGCTGACCTCTGCCCGTCGATGCCACCGGCGTACTCGCTCGGCACCGACGGGCGGCCCGCGACCCTGGCGCCGACCGGCGCCACCCACGGACACGAGAGCCGGAGATGACATCGACCTCGAACGATGCGGTGCCGATCACCGAACGTCTCTCCCGGTGGGCGAACCAGCACCGGAAGTGGTTGTTCGCCGCGCCGGCGATGGCGTTCACCGCTGTGCTGATCTGCTTCCCGATCGGCTGGACCCTGTACCTCAGCCTCACCGACGCGAAGGGCTCGGTACGCCGTCCGGCAGACTTCATCGGGATCAGCAACTACCTGCGCGTGCTCACCGACACCGACCGGTTCTGGCCGGCGGTGGCGCGTACCGGGGTGTTCACCTTCGGGGCGCTGGCCCTGGAGCTGGTGCTCGGGTTGGCGATCGCGTTGCTGCTCTGGCGCACCTTCCGTGGGCAGCGGTGGGTGCGGGTGTCGATCCTGCTGCCGTTCGTGGCCACCCCGGTGGCGATCGCGATGATGTGGCGGCTGATCTTCGAACCGAACATCGGGTTCGCCAACCGGGTGATGGGCTGGTTGGGCCTGCCGCCCCAACCCTGGCTCGCCGATCCGGGGATGACCTTGCCGACGCTGATCTTCGTGGACGTGTGGGAGTTCACCCCGATGGTGGCGATCATCCTGCTCGCCGGGCTGTCCACGCTGCCGGACGAACCGGACGAGGCCGCCCGCATCGACGGCGCCGGCCTGTGGCAGCGGTTCTGGTACGTGACCCTGCCGATGCTGAAACCGGTGGTGCTGGTCGCGGTGCTGCTGCGGGCGATCGACGCGTTGAAGACCTTCGACCTGCTGTATGTGACCAAGGGGCAGGGCGGCGGCTCCTTCCATGAGGCGGAGACGTTGAACATCTACGTGTACGGGCTGAGCTTCAAGTACAACGACTTCGGGGTGGCTTCGGCGGTGCTGATCATCTTCTTCCTGATGATCCTCGCAGTGATGTGGCTGCTCACCTTCCGCCGGAAGGGGGCCAAGCTGTGAGCACCATCCAGACCGCCACCGCGGAGCCGGCCGGCACCGGGGTCCAGCCAGGGCGCCGGCGCCGCTCACCGCGCGCGAAGGCCTACAGCGCGTTCCGGGCCACGATGATCGTGTTCGTGGTGCTGGTGTTCGTGGTGCCGCTGCTGTGGATGGTGATGGCCTCGTTCAAGACCAACGTGGACATCCAGAACACCGCCAAGACGTTCTCCTTCACCCCGATCCTGGACAACTACCGGCACGTGCTGGCCAACGACAGCTACCTCGACTTCGTCCGGAACAGCTTCGTGGTGGCGTTCCTGGCCACCGGTATCTCCCTGCTCCTGGGGGTGCCGGCGGCCTACTCGATGAGCCGGTTCAACATGCACAAGTCCGCGCTGGTGGTGCTGCTGGCGCGGATCATCCCCGGGGTGAGCCTGCTGGTGCCCTGGTACTACGTGTTCGCCAACCTGGGCCTGGTCGGCGGGTACGGGGTGCTGGTGATCTCGCACATGTTCATCCTCATCCCGATCAGCGTGTACATCATGATGTCGTTCTTCGACTCGATGCCCCGAGAGCTGGAGGACGCCGCCCTGGTCGACGGTCTCACCCCGATCGGCGCGTTCCTGCGGATCCTGCTGCGGCTGTCCGTGCCGGGCGTGGCGACCGCCGGGATCCTGTCGTTCATCTTCTCCTGGAACAACTTCATGTTCGCCCTGGTGCTCTCCGGTGCGAACACCAAGACGCTGCCGGTGGCGGTGTTCGACTTCGTCTCCTACGCCAGCATCGACTGGGGTGCGATCATGGCCGCCACCTGCATCATGACCCTGCCGATCATCGTGGTCGCGCTGCTGGCGCAGAAATACATCGTCTCCGGGCTGACCGCCGGCGCCACGAAGGGCTGAGGATGGCTGCTGGGACTCGGCCCTCCGCTGCCGACACGATCACGGCGCTGGTCAAGCATGCACCGGGCGAGCGCGGTCCGGAGCTGCGCGAGGTGCTGGTGCCCCTTCCCGCGGCCGGGCAGGTGCTGCTGCGGGTGCTGTGAGACCTACTTCGCCAGCTGCGACCGGTGCCGCTGGTGCCGGTCCGGCGGTGTGAACCTGTGCCCAGAGGGTGACGCGGGCGGCGGCCCGGCGCGGCGGGCGGTACGTGCAGGTCGGGATCGCCGGCCAGGAGGTGCCGTTCGCCCTCGACACCGTGCTGTACCAGGAGCTCACCGTGACCAGCGGGGTCGCCTCCACCCCGCAGTCCTGGCGGCGGGCGTTGGCGCTGATGGCCTCCGGTCAGGTCGATCTCGATCCGCTGGTCACCGGTTCCTCCCTGCTGCAGCACCGGGGCC
>DATGRZ010000009.1:0-10840 GCA_035303065.1 Ruania sp. | reverse complement strand
GTGTTCACCGACAGCCCGAGGGAGTGCGCGATCCCCACCGGGCCGGCGTGCTCCTCCAGCGCGTGCAGCACCTGCGCCTCCCGGACGGTGAGGGTGACCAGCGGCATGTCGTCGTCGATCTGGCCGTCGGACCCGGTCGGAGCCGCGAAGTCCGGCCAGAGTGCGAGAGTGGCTTCGTCGCCGCCGGCGAGCGCGGTGAACGGGTACTGCTGCATCAGCACCAGGCCACGGCGCTGCCCGGTCTGCCGGGCCCGGTTGATCGCGGCGCGGAACGCGTCCTTGGCGGCGGCGAAGTGTCCGGAGCGCAGCTGCGACGCGGCGATCACCGCGTGCGCCTCCAGCACGTACCGGCCGGAGGCGGCGCTGGAGTGCAGCGCGGTGCGTGCCGCCTCGATCGCCTCCGGGTAGCGTTCCTCGGCCAGGTGCAGCCGGGCGATGGCGTTCCAGGTGAAGCCGCGCCGCTCCATCGTGTCGGTCACCTCCCGGGCCACGGTGACCATGCCGCCGGCGATCAGCACCTCCACCAGGGTGGTGGTCAGCAGCGCCTCCATCAGCGACCCGCGGCGGATGTAGCGCAGCGCCGAGCGGACCACGTTCGCCTGCCGGATCACCTCCTCGGTGCTGCCGGTGTGCATCACGTGCAGGGACCGCACGAACACCGACAGCGCCCACAGCTCGTCCCGGTGCCGGGACTCGGCCAGCGCCTCCACCGCAGCGGCCGCCTCCGGTCGGGCGGCGTCCACCAGCGCCAGCGCCCGGGCGGACAGGGCCACCATGGCGATCGCGTCCACGGTGCCCTCCTGCTGCACCCGCGCGAGCCACTCCTCCACCCCGGGCTCGTCCAGCCAGCGCAGCGCCTGGTCGGGTTCCCCCTGCAGCGCGTGCACCAGCGCCAGACCGGCGGCGCCGAGGTAGCTCTCGGTCTCCCCGTCGGTCATCATCGCCCACGCCCGGGCCTGGGAGAAGGCGTACATCGCCGTGTCCAGGTCGCCCATCAGCAGGCAGGCGGCGCCCCACTGCATCAGCAGCAGCAGCTCGTCATCACCAGCGTCCACCCGTTCGGTGCGGTGCGCGGCGATCTCGGCGTTGAAGCTGGCCGACTCCACCCCTGCCCAGCCGGGTTTCGCCGTGGGGCTGGCCACCTCGGACAGGTACCGGGTGGCCACCCGCAGCCGCACGTCCTCGGCGATCATCGGCGCGGGGAACATCTGCGCGGCCTGCACGAGCGCGCGCGGGGAGCTGGTCAGCAGCGCACCCCACTCGTTCTGGATCACGTCCAGGGCCACGGTCCACTCCCCCGCGTGCACTGCGTGCACCAGCGCCTGGGCCGGGTCGTGCCGGCTGGTGGCCAGGCGCATCAGCTCCTGGTGCACCTGCAGCTCCACCTCCGGCCGGGTCTCCCGCATCACCCGGATCAGGGCGTTGCGGATCGCCGGTGGGTAGGAGTAGGACTGGCCCTCGATGGTGCGGCGCTCGCTGAGCAGCCCGGCCGCGCGGATGTTGCGCAGCATCCGCACCGTGTTCCCCTCGGGGGCGATCACCCGCGCGGTCTCGATGTCGAACTGCTCCGGGATGGCGGTGCGCAGCAGGAAGCCGCGCACGTTCTCGAACCGCAGGTCCCGCACCATGGCGGCGATGTAGTTGTCCGCCAGGGTGACCTCGCCGCTGCTGCGCCCACCGCTGGCGGCGGCCCGCTGCATCCCGGCCCGGATCGCCGAGGGCCAGCCGCCCAGCTCCACCACGATCCGCTCGGCCCGGTCCCGGGTCATCGTCACGCCCATCCGGCCGGCGAGCGCATGCACCATCTCGCCGGTCATCCGCAGCTCGTCCGGGCCGATCACCAGCGTCTCCACCGACAGCGACCCCACCGTCTCCAGTGCGCGCAGGGTGCGCCCGGCGGCCACCAGGAAGAGCTGGTCGTTCTGCCGGATCAGGTCCACCAGGGTGTCGTCGATGCTGGCGGCACCGTGCCGCAGGCCTGCCTCGTGGAAGTCGTCGATGATCACCAGCAGCGGTTCCCGCCGGTGCGCCAGCCAGGTGGTCACCTCTCGTTCGGCCTCGGCAGCCGTCGACGGC
The DNA here is from genome assembly GCA_035303065.1 of Ruania sp. Taxonomy (GTDB): domain Bacteria; phylum Actinomycetota; class Actinomycetes; order Actinomycetales; family Beutenbergiaceae; genus Ruania. The sequence goes on along the minus strand of DATGRZ010000009.1, from coordinate 8,764 downwards.
GTAGCCGCCAGCTGGTCATCCACCCTCGCCAGCGCTTCGCGCAGCTGGGCCCAGAAGCCCTCCTGCTCGTTGCAGTCGATGGTCAGCGTGGTGTACACGGTCTCCGGGAGCCCTTCGGCCTGACGCAGCCAGGTCACCACCGCCGAGGTCTTGCCGTAGCCGCGCGGGCCGCGCAGGATGCTCAGCGGGTGCAGCTGGGCCAGTGACTTCACCAGGTGGTCGGCGATCCCGCTCTCCTGGGGTATCCGCGGCAGTCCGGAGAGCGACCGAAACATGCTCTTCATCGTCAGCCCAAGAGTGGTGACGCCGGCTGCGCACCTGCAGCAGGCCCCACCTCACACGGCACGACGAACTTAGGAATGGCCGACTGCCCTTCACTCATGTGGCCACGACCGCATGGCACACTGACCCGATCAGTCCTGAGCCTACCGCGCGCCGTTGCCCCCTGCTACGAAATCGGCCACCTGATCAGTGCCGGAACAGTCCTGCTCAGTGCCGGAAGAGTCCTGCTCAGTGCAGCGGGGCTACCTGCACATCGTGGGCGGCCAGGCCCGCTGCTCCACCGTCCCGGGCGGTGAGCACCCAGATGCCATCGGCATGCACGGCGACCGTGTGCTCGACGTGCGCTGCCCGGGAGCCGTCGGCGCTGACCACGGTCCAGCCGTCGTCCAGCGTGCGGGTGGCCTCCCCACCGCGGGTGAGCATCGGCTCCACCGCCACGCACAGGCCCGGGCGCAGCACCGGACCGCGCCGTCGGCGTGCGTAGTTGTGCACGTCCGGCTCCTGGTGCATGGCGGTGCCGATGCCGTGGCCGGTGTACTCCCGCACGATCCCGTAACCATCGGCGGCGTCCTCCACCGCAGCACCGACGTCCCCGAGCCACTTGCCGGTGGCCAGGGCGGCGATCCCGGCCCACATGGCCTTCTCGGTGGTGCCCGCCAGCGCCTCGTCGGCCGGGTCGGTGCCCGCCTCGGCGGGAACCACCACGGTGAAGGCGGCATCACCGTGCCAACCGTCCACCACGGCACCGGCGTCCACGGAGACCACGTCCCCAGGCTGGATCACCCGGGCACCGGGGATGCCGTGCACGATCTCGGAGTTCACCGACACGCACAGCCGCCCGGGGAACCCGTGGTAGCCGAGGAAGTTGGAGGTGGCCCCGGCCGCCTGCAGCACCTGTGCGGCGACCTGGTCCAGCTCACCGGTGGTCACCCCGGGGGCGATGGCCGCCCGGACGGCGTCGTGGATGTCGGCGACCACCAGCCCGGCCGTACGCATCCGGCGGATCTGGTCGGGCGTCTTGTACTCGATGCCGCGACCGAACATTCAGTCGGCCGTCACGCCCAGGGCGTCGGTGAGCCGGGCGGTGACCTCGTCCACCTCGCCCATACCGTCCACCTGCACCAGCAGCCCGCGGTCGGCGTAGATGCGCACCAGTGGTGCGGTCTGCTCGGCGTACACGTCCAGGCGGCGGCGGATCACCGACTCGGTGTCATCGGCCCGGCCCTGCTCCTTGGCCCGGTTCAGCAGCCGCGCGACCACCTCGTCGGTGTCCGCGGTCAGCTCGACCACGTGGCTGAGCCGGTGCCCGTTGGCCTCCAGGATCGAGTCCAGCTCGTCCACCTGGGCCTCGGTGCGGGGGTAGCCGTCCAGGAGGAAGCCGGCCTCGGCGTCCGGCTCGGAGAGACGGGCGGCGACCATCTGGTTGGTGACCTCGTCCGGAACGTACTCTCCGGCGTCCATGTACTTCTGCGCGAGCTGACCGAGCTCGGTGCCCTCGGAGACGTTCGCGCGGAAGATGTCGCCGGTGGAGATGGCCGGCACCGCCAGGCGGGTGGCCAGCCGGGCTGCCTGGGTGCCCTTGCCGGCTCCGGGGGGACCGAGGAGGATCAGACGCATGCTCATCGCAGGAACCCTTCGTAGTGACGTTGCTGCAGCTGGGAGTCGATCTGCTTGATGGTGTCCAGGCCGACGCTGACCAGGATCAGCAGCGAGGTGCCGCCGAACGGGATGTTCGTGGACACCCCCATGATCTTGAACGCGATGGTCGGGATCATCGCCACGATCGCCAGGTAGATGGCCCCGGCGGTGGTCACCCGGGAGATCACGTACTGCAGGTACTCGGCGGTGGGCCGGCCCGCCCGGATGCCGGGGATGAAGCCGCCGTAGCGCTTCATGTTGTCCGCGACCTCCTCCGGGTTGAACGTGATGGAGGTGTAGAAGAACGCGAAGAAGATGATCAGCGCCACGTACACGGCGATGTACAGGTTCTGCCCGGGGTTGGACAGGTGCGCCAGGATCCACTGCACCCAGTCCTCGGACTGGTCCCCGAACTGTGCGGCCAGCATCGGCAGCGCCAGCAGCGAGGAGGCGAAGATCACCGGGATCACCCCGGACATGTTGATCTTGATCGGGATGTAGGTGCTCGACCCGCCGTACATCCGGCGGCCGACCATCCGCTTGGCGTACTGCACCGGCACCCGTCGCTGGGACTGCTCCACGAACACGATCAGCCCGATCACCACCAGGGAGATCAGCAGGAAGATGATCAGCTTCACCAGGCCGTTGTCGGCGGCGTTGATCTGCTGCAGCGCCGAGGGGAAGCTGGCCGCGATCGAGGTGAAGATCAGCAGCGACATGCCGTTGCCCACGCCGCGCTCGGTGATCAGCTCACCCATCCACATGATCAGGCCGGTGCCGGCGGTCATGGTCAGGATCATCAGCAGCAGGGTCTTGACCGAGTCGTCCGGGATGATGTCCACCTGGCAGCCGGGGTACAGGTTGCCGGAGTTGGCCACAGTGATGATCGTGGTGGCCTGCAGGATCGCCAGGCCGATGGTCAGGTACCGGGTGTACTGGGTGAGCACCGACTGACCGGACTGCCCCTCCTTGTGCAGGTCGTCGAACCGAGGGATCACCACCCGGAGCAGCTGCACGATGATGCTCGCGGTGATGTAGGGCATCACCCCGAGGGCGAACACGGACAGCTGCAGCAGCGCACCGCCGCTGAACAGGTTCACCAGGGCGAGGGCGGAGGTGTCGTCGCCCATCGGCGCCGCACAGGTCTGCACATTCGTGTAGTCGATACCCGGGGTGGGGACGAACGAACCGAGCCGGAACAGCGCCATGATGCCGAGCGTGAACAGCAGCTTCTTCCGCAGGTCCGGCGTGCGGAACGCACGAACGAATGCGCTGAGCAATGGTCCTCCAGAGAGGTGTCGGGGACGGTCTCGGCGGTCTGCCGCGGGAGTCCACCGGAAGAAACGGTCAGTACGAGTGCTTACGGTACGGCATCGGGCGCCCCCGTCGGCCTCCGGTGCCGGATATGCCGACGGCGGCGCGGGGAGTGCACCACCCGCGCCGCCGCATCAGCACTGCTGTGTGATCAGGCCTGCTCGATGCTGCCGCCGGCGGCGAGCACCTTCTCCTTGGCGGAGCCGGAGACGGCGTCCACCACCAGAGAGAGCTTGACGTTCACCTCACCGGTGCCGAGCACCTTGACCGGGTGCCCGGAACGCACCGCACCCTTGGCCACCAGGTCCGCGACCGTGACCTCACCGCCCTCGGGGTACAGGGCCGAGAGCTTGTCCAGGTTGACCACCTGGTACTCGGTGCGGAACTTGTTGGTGAAGCCGCGCATCTTCGGCAGCCGCATGTGCAGCGGCGTCTGGCCACCCTCGAACCGGGCGGGCACCTGGTAGCGCGCCTTGGTGCCCTTGGTGCCACGACCGGCGGTCTTGCCCTTCGAGGCCTCACCGCGACCCACGCGGGTCTTCGCGGTGCGGGACCCGGGCGCCGGCCGCAGGTGGTGCACCTTCAGCGGGCTCAGCCCGCCGGTGTCCTTCTCCTGCTCAGCCATGTTCAGTCGACCTCCTCGACGGTGACGAGGTGCGCCACCGTGCTGACCATGCCGCGAATCTCGGGCCGGTCGTCCTTGACGACAGTGTCGCCAATGCGCTTCAGACCGAGAGAACGCAGCGTGTCACGTTGGTTCTGCTTGCCGCCGATGGCGGACTTCTTCTGGGTCACCTTGAGCTGGCTCATGAGGCCACCTCGGTCTTCGCCTGCTCTGCGGCGTCGGCACGACCCTCGGCCTGGGCGCGCAGCAGGGCGGCCGGGGCCACCGCGTCCAGCGCCAGACCGCGGCGTGCGGCCACCGCCTCCGGCGGCTCCAGGGACTTCAGCGCGGTCACCGTGGCCTGCACGATGTTGATCGCGTTCTCCGAGCCGAGAGACTTGCTGAGCACGTCGTGGATGCCCGCGCAGTCCAGCACCGCACGCACCGGGCCGCCGGCGATCACGCCGGTACCCGGTGAGGCCGGGCGCAGCAGCACGACGCCGGCGGCGTCCTCGCCCTGCACCTGGTGCGGGATGGTCTTGCGGATCATCGGGACCTTGAAGAAGTTCTTCTTGGCCTCCTCCACGCCCTTGGCGATGGCCGCGGGTACTTCCTTGGCCTTGCCGTAGCCGACGCCGACGGTGCCTTCACCGTCGCCGACGACTACGAGCGCGGTGAAGGAGAACCGGCGGCCCCCCTTGACGACCTTGGAGACGCGGTTGATCGTCACCACGCGCTCGACGTAGGTGTTCCGGTCGTCGCGACGGTTGTCTCCGCCGCGGCGGTTGTCGCCCCGGCGGTCGCGACGGTCGCCGCGCTCACCGCCGGCGGACGTCGCGCTGCTGCGCTGCGGTGCAGCCATCATGCGTTCCTTTGTTCGTTGGTCTGCTGGACTGCGGTCACAGGGACAGCCCTCCCTCGCGGGCGCCGTCGGCCACTGCGGCCACACGTCCGTGGTACTTGTTACCGCCGCGGTCGAACACGACGACCTCCAGGCCCTTCGCCTTGGCACGCTCGGCGACCAGCTCGCCGACCTGGCGGGCCTTGGCGGTCTTGTCCGCGTCCGAGGCCCGCAGGTCCGCTTCCAGGGTGGAGGCGGAGACCAGGGTGGTGCCGGTGGTGTCGTCGACCACCTGGGCGACCATGTGCCGGGCGGACCGGTTGACCACGAGGCGGGGCCGCGCAGCCGTCCCGGAGATCCGCTTGCGCACCCGGAGGTGACGGCGGGAGCGCGCCGCGCGCTTGCCCGTTCCCTTGATGGAGACAGCCATGGCTACTTACCAGCCTTTCCGACCTTGCGGCGGACCTGCTCGTCCGCGTACCGCACACCCTTGCCCTTGTACGGCTCGGGGCGGCGGATCTTGCGAATGTTGGCAGCGACCTCGCCGACCTGCTGCTTGTCGATGCCGGAGACGGAGAACTTGGTCGGGGACTCCACCGCGAACGTGATGCCCTCCGGGGCGGACACGGTCACCGGGTGGGAGAACCCGAGCGCGAACTCCAGGTTCGAGCCCTTGGCCAGCACGCGGTACCCGGTGCCGACGATCTCCAGCTTCCTCTCGTACCCCTGGGTGACGCCCTGCACCAGGTTGGACAGCAGCGTGCGGGTCAGTCCGTGCAGTGCGCGGGACTCGCGTGCCTCGTCCGGACGGTCGACGACCAGTGCACCGTCGTCGTCACGGCCGACCGTGATCGGGTCCGGGACGGTGTGGCTCAGGGTGCCCTTCGGGCCCTTCACGGTGACCGTCGAGCTGTCGATGGTGACCTCGACGCCGCTGGGCACGGCGACCGGGAGCTTGCCGATTCGTGACATCTGTGTTGCTCCTTCCGATCCCTCGATCACCAGACGTAGGCGAGGACTTCCCCACCCACGCCCTTCTTGCCGGCCTGACGGTCGGTGAGCAGGCCGGAGGAGGTGGACAGGATCGCCACGCCCAGGCCGCCGAGCACCTTCGGCAGGTTGGTCGACTTCGCGTACACCCGCAGACCCGGCTTGGACACCCGCCGGACACCCGCGATGGAGCGCTCCCGGCTGGGGCCGAACTTAAGCTCCAGGGTCAGCGTCTTGCCCACCTCGGCGTCGGCGACCGACCAGCCGCTGATGTAGCCCTCCGCCTGGAGGATCTCTGCGATGTGGGACTTCAGCTTCGAGTACGGCATGGACACCGACTCGTGGTACGCCGAGTTCGCGTTGCGCAACCGCGTCAACATGTCGGCGATGGGGTCTGTCATTGTCATCTCGGGCTCAGGCCCTTCCTCGTCGCGGTTTCCTGCTCGGACCTGCGACGTAGTGGTTTTACCAGCTGCTCTTCGTCACGCCGGGGAGCTGACCGTTCAGAGCCATGTCCCGCAGGCACACGCGGCACAGGCCGAACTTGCGGTACACCGAGCGCGGCCGTCCGCACTTCTGGCACCGGCTGTAGTTCCGGACCGCGAACTTCGACTTGCGCGCGGCCTTCTGGATCAGTGCGGTCTTCGCCATCTCAGTTCTCCTTGAACGGGAAGCCGAGCCGGCGCAGCAGCGAACGGCCCTCGTCGTCGTTGGTCGCCGTGGTGACCACGGTGATGTCCATACCCCGGACCCGGTCGATCTTGTCCTGGTCGATCTCGTGGAACATGGACTGCTCGGTCAGACCGAAGGTGTAGTTGCCGTGCCCGTCGAACTGCTTGGGCGAGAGTCCGCGGAAGTCGCGGATCCGCGGCAGCGCGAAGCTGAGCAGGCGGTCGGCGAACTCCCACATCCGGTCCCCACGCAGGGTGGCGTGGGTGCCGATCGGCTGACCCTCACGGAGCTTGAACTGCGCGATCGACCTGCGGGCCCTGGTCACCAGCGGCTTCTGCCCGGTGATCGCGGCCAGGTCACGCACCGCGCCCTCGATCTGCTTGGAGTCGCGAGCGGCGTCCCCCACGCCCATGTTCACCACGATCTTGACCAGACCGGGCACCTGGTGCAGGTTCGCGTAGCCGAACTCCTCCCGCAGGCCCGGGATGATCTCCTCGCGATACTTGACCTTCAGCCGCGGGGTGAGCGCCGGCGCGCTGGTCTCGGTTGAAGTGCTCATCAGACGTCCTTACCGGAGCGCTTGGCCACGCGGACCCGGGTGGTCCGGGTGCGCCCGTCACGCTCGACTTCCTCGGTGCGGTACCCGACGCGGGTGCCCTTCTTGGTCTCCGGGTCCACCAGCATCACGTTGCTGGCGTGGATCGAGGCCTCGACGGTCTCGATCCCACCGCTGCGCCCGCCGCGCTGGTTCTGGGAGACCTTGGTGTGCCGCTGCACCCGCTGGACACCCTCGACGATGACTCGGCCGGAGCTGGTGAGCACCTCGAGCACCCGGCCCTGCTGCCCCTTGTCCCGACCGGCGATGACGACCACCAGGTCGCCCTTCTTGATCTTTGCCATGGTTACAGCACCTCCGGTGCGAGCGAGACGATGCGCATGAACCGCTTGTCCCGCAGCTCACGGCCGACGGGGCCGAAGATGCGGGTACCGCGGGGCTCGCCGTCGTTCCTCAGGATCACCGCGGCGTTCTCGTCGAACCGGATGTAGGACCCATCGGTGCGACGGCGCTCCTTGCGGGTGCGCACGACGACCGCCCTGACGAGCTCGCCCTTCTTCACGTTGCCGCCGGGGATCGCATCCTTGACGGTGGCGACGATGGTGTCGCCGATGCCGGCGTAGCGACGTCCGGAGCCGCCGAGCACGCGGACGCACAGGATCTCCTTGGCGCCCGTGTTGTCGGCGACCTTCAGTCGCGACTCCTGCTGGATCATTCGATCTACTCCTGTCGTCGTGCCGGTTCTCGCTGTGCGAGCCTGGCCGAACGGATGGTTGTCTGCTCCCCGGTCACGCTGGTGGCGCCCCGGAGGGGGATCACTTGGCCTTTTCGAGGACCTCGACCACGCGCCAGCGCTTGGTGGCTGACAGCGGTCGGGTCTCCATGATCGACACGAGGTCGCCCACGCCCACGGCGTTGGCCTCGTCGTGCGCCTTGACCTTGTTGGTGCGTCGCATGACCTTGCCGTAGAGCGGGTGCTTGACCCGGTCCTCGACCGCGACCACGACGGTCTTGTCCATCTTGTCGCTGACCACGTACCCGCGGCGGGTCTTGCGGATGTTGCGCTCAGCAGGCTGGCTCTCGGAGCTCGTCACAGTGCTCACCTTCTCGTTCACTTCGCCTCGGCGGTGGGCTCGCTGCGAATGTCCAGCTCGCGCTCCCGCAGGATCGTGTAGATGCGGGCGATGTCGCGCCGCACGGTCTTCAGCCGGCCATGATCCTCGAGCTGCCCGGTGGCGGAGGAGAACCGCAGGTTGAACAGCTCCTGCTTGGCCTTCTTCAGCTCCGAGGCCAGGCGCTCGTTGTCCATCCCGTCCAGGTCGGCGGGCATGAGGTCCTTCGACCCGATAGCCATCAGATGTCACCACCCTCGCGAGAGATGAAACGTGTCTTCATCGGAAGCTTGTGCTGCGCGCGGCGCAGGGCCTCGCGCGCCAGCTCTTCGTCCACGCCGCCGAGCTCGAACATCACCCGGCCGGGCTTGACGTTGGCCACCCACCACTCGGGTGAGCCCTTGCCGGAACCCATCCGGGTCTCGGCCGGCTTCTTGGTCAGCGGGCGGTCCGGGAAGATGTTGATCCACACCTTTCCGCCACGCTTGATGTGCCGGGTCATGGCGATACGGGCCGCCTCGATCTGCCGGTTGGTCACGTAGGCGCGCTCGAGCGCCTGGATGCCGTAGTCACCGAAGGCGACGGTGGTGCCGCCGGTGGCGACGCCGCTGCGCTTGGGGTGGTGCTGCTTACGGTGCTTGGTGCGCCGGGGGATGAGCATGGCTCAGGCCTCCGTCTCGGAACCGCTCGCGGGCTGGGCCGCGGCGGCGGTGGTTGCGGGTGCGTCGGTCGCCGGTGCGGCGGCCGGGGCGGCG
>DATGRZ010000008.1:0-2733 GCA_035303065.1 Ruania sp. | reverse complement strand
CTGCCCACCATCGGTGAGCGGCTCGGCCGCCCGCTCGCCCCGGTGCTCGACCCGCTGGTGATCGACCGCGGGGTGGACCGCTACCGCCGGGGCAAACGCAAGCTGGTGGACCTGTGCGGGCACTACGGCGTGCAGGAGTCCGGTGCGCTGCACACTGCGGACGTGGACGTGGCCGCCACGCTGGACGTGCTCGCTGCGCAGGCGCAGGTGCACCCGCAGATCATCGAGCGGAGCCTGGTGGAGCTGCACGAGTGGCAGTCGACCAAGCACCGGGAGTGGGCCACCGGGTTCAACGAGTGGCGCGCCCGGAAGGGCCTCGACGGGCCGGGTGCCGGTCTGGAGTGGCCGCTGCACACCGTGGAAGAAGGCGCACCGACCGCCAAGACCGCCTGACCACGTTCGCGAACGCCCTGTTGTGCGGCATCCCGGGCGCAGATCGCCGCGAAGCCCAGCGTTCGCGGCATCATCGCGCGGCAGCCGAGTGGTCAGTTCTGGGTCACGGTCCAGAGCGCTTCGAGCGGGAGTGCGGTGAGGCGGTCGCCCACAGCATGCGTGCGGTCCCCGGTGTGCAGCACATAGCCGCCGACGAAACGTTCCGACCACGCGGGTAGGACGTGGACGAGGAGCAGCGTCTCGAGAAGCTTGACGTACGGGTCCAGAGTCCGTCGCGGAATCCCGGCGTCGTTGGCCAACGCGGTCCACACCATCGTCGAACCGCTGCGTGCGGCGATCAGGCGAAGAAGCCGCGGCAGGTCGGCCAGGCGCTGCAGGCCCGAGATGTCCACCGCGTCTCGGTTGACGATGCGGTTCACATAGGTCTGGTACCAGTCCGACCGACGCCGGACCGACTCCCGCGAGAGCGCCTCGGGATAGCCGCCGGCACAAGCGCGATCCAGGTAGTCGCGTCGTCGCAAGGTGCTCTGAACACGAACGGGGGTAGTCCGGCCGAACACAACATCGACGAACGACCCTGTCCGCGACTCCAGCTCGCCCTGGCTGAATGAGTGCAGCACCAGGCTCTCCGCCCGTCCCGCCAGCGACTCGTGCGTGGTGGCGAGATCAAGAAGGTTCGCCGAACCGGTGACGAGGAATCGGCCAGGCCTCCTGTCGCGGTCCACGGCGGCCTTGATTGCCACGATCAGCTCCGGGGCTCGTTGGATCTCGTCGATGACCAAGAGTCCATCCGGATTCTGCTCAACGAACCCAGTGGGATCGACGGCGGCGAAGTCGCGTGCCTCTGGATCGTCGAGGGTGACGAGGACCCCCGATCGGTCCGCCACGATGCCTTCGGCAAGCGTCGACTTCCCCACCTGCCGCGCACCCTGGATCACCACAATCCGGGTGTCCGCCAGCGCCTCCATCACTCGAGGAAGCAGGAGCCGTTCACGTGTCTCGGTGCTCACCACATGCCGACGCTACGGCGCATCTCGCCGTTTCGCCAGCCCATGCTCGCCGTTTCACCAAGGCTCGCCCGCCGTTTCACCACCCCGTGCTCGCCGTTCTGCCAGCCCGCGCACGCCCCTGTTGTGCGGCCTCCCGGGCGCAGATCGCCGCGAAGCCCAGCGTTCGCGACCCGTGGGCGGATAGGTGGAGCAGGGGGAAGGGTCAGCGGCTGCGGTAGTTCGGCGACTCGGCGACCATCTGCACGTCGTGCGGGTGGGACTCCTTCAGCCCGGCAGAGGTGATCCGCACGAACTGGCCGCGCTGCTGCAGCTGCGGCACACTGCGCGCGCCCACGTAGAACATCGACTGGTGCAGACCGCCGGCGAGCTGGTGCACCACCTGGGCGAGCGGTCCGCGATAGGGCACCTGCCCCTCGATGCCCTCGGTGATGATCTCCTCGTCGGACAGGTCGCCCTGGAAGTAGCGGTCCTTGGAGTAGGAGCGCCGGTCCCCGCGCGACTGCATCGCACCGAGCGAGGCCATCCCCCGGTACCTCTTGTACTGCTTGCCGTTGACGAACACCAGGTCCCCGGGCGACTCGTCGCAGCCGGCGAGCAGGCCGCCGAGCATCACCGAGTCCGCCCCGGCCACCAGCGCCTTGGCGATGTCCCCGGAGTGCTGCAGTCCGCCGTCGCCGATCACCGGCACCCCGGCCGGCTTGCAGGCCAGCGCCGCCTGGTAGATGGCCGTCACCTGCGGCACCCCCACCCCGGCGACCACCCGGGTGGTGCAGATCGAGCCAGGACCCACACCGACCTTGACTGCGTCCACCCCGGCGTCCACGTGCGCCTGTGCCCCGTCCCGGGTGGCGATGTTGCCGCCGATGATCTGCACGTGCTTGGTGCCGGGGTCGTTCTTCAGCCGCCGCACCATGTCCAGCATCAGCTGGGCGTGCCCGTTGGCGGTGTCCACCACGAGCGCATCCACCCCGGCCTCCACCAGCGCGGTCACCCGGTCCCACGCATCCCCGAAGAACCCGACGGCCGCCCCCACCCGCAGCCGGCCCTCCTCGTCCTTGGTGGCCAGCGGGTACTGCTCGGACTTCACGAAGTCCTTCACGGTGATCAGGCCGCGCAGCACCCCGGCGGCGTCCACCAGCGGCAGCTTCTCCACCTTGTGCTTGCCCAGCAGCTCGGCAGCCTCCTCGGTGGAGATACCCACGTTGCCGGTGACCAGCGGCATCGGGGTCATCGCCTCACGCACGGAGGTGGTGGCGAAGTCGGCTACGGAGATGAACCGGATGTCCCGGTTGGTGATGATGCCCAGCAGCACTCCGCCGTCATCGACCAC
>DATGRZ010000007.1:0-12005 GCA_035303065.1 Ruania sp. | reverse complement strand
CCGCGGCCACTCCCCCTACCGGAGCCGGTAGCCCATCCCGCGGACGGTCTCGAACCGGTCGGCGCCCAGCTTCTTGCGCAGGTAGCGCACGTAGACGTCCACCACGTTCGACCCCGGGTCGAAGTCGTACCCCCACACCCGGGACAGCAGCTGCTCCCGGCTGAGCACCTGCCCCGGGCTGCGCAGGAACGTCTCCGCCAGGGTGAACTCCCGGGCGGACAGGTCCACCTCCCGCCCGAGCACCGTGGCCCGGCGGGTGCGCAGGTCCAGCACCAGCCCGTCGTGCTGCAGGGTGGTGCCGCCGTCCCCGGCAGACTCGCCGCGCAACCGCAGCCGCACCCGGGCCAGCAGCTCCTCGAACCGGAACGGTTTGGCCATGTAGTCGTCCGCACCGCCCTCTAGACCCGCCACTGTGTCGGTCACCGACGAGCGCGCGGTGAGGATGATCACTGGCATCGTCACCCCCTGCCCACGGATCGTGCTGAGCACCTGGAAACCGTCCTGGTCCGGCAGGCCCAGGTCCAGCACGAGCAGGTCGAACTCCCCGGTGCTGGCCAGGTCGATCGCCTCCGTACCGGTGCGCACAGCGGTCGGTGAGTACCCGGCCGCACGCAGCCCCTTGGCCACGAACGAGGCGATCCGGTCCTCGTCCTCGGCGATCAAGATCTGACTCATCCCGCTCCCTCCAGTGCCGCGGACTCCCCAGTCTGCCCGGAATCCGTCCCGGGGGAGACCGGCAGCACCATGCTGAACGTGCTGCCCGCACCGGCTGTGGACTCCAGGTCCACCTGGCCGTTGTGCGCCTCAGCGATCAGCGCCACGATCGACAGACCCAGCCCGGTGCCGTCCACCTCCGGATCCAACCGCTCGAAACGTTCGAAGATGCGTGCCTGGTCCGCCGGTTCGATCCCGGTGCCCTCGTCGCGCACCCAGAGGCGCACCGTGCCGGACGTGGGGGAGTACCGCGACCCGATACCCACAGTGGACCCGTCGGTGGAGAACTTCACCGCATTCGAGACCAGCTGCAGCCAGGCCTGGGTGAGCCGTTGCGGGTCCGCCTGGACCTGCACGTCGGCGAGCGAGTCCAGCACCCACCGGCGCTCTCCGAGCGGCTCGGCCTTGGCGAGCACCTCGTCGGTGAGCAGCGCCATCGCCACCGGCACCATCCGGACGAAGTCCGGCCGGCGAGCTTTCGCCAACGTCATCAGGTCCTCGACGAGCAGGTTCATCCGGTCCACCTCGTCCAGCACCAGGGACCGGGTCTCGGCCGCGTCCGCAGGATCGCTGGGATCCATCAGCTCCAGATGACCCCGCACCACGGTGAGTGGCGTACGCAGCTCGTGACCGACGTCGTCGAGCAGCTGGCGCTGGGAGCCGAACGCGCTCTCCAGGCGAGCCAGCATGCCATTGACCGTGGTGGTCAGCGCAGCCAGGTCGTCGTGACCGGTGACCGGGATGCGGCGGGAGAGATCGTCGGAGGAGCTGATCTCCGCGGCCGCCGAACGCAGCACCGTCACCGGGATGAGCATCCGGCCCATCACGAACCAGCCGATCACCGTGATCCAGGCCAGCGCCAGCGCCGCGACCAGGGCGTAGGTGCGGAACGTGTCGCCGATCTCGGCGTACTCGGCGTCCATGTCGAAGGCGAACACCACCGCACCGGCCTCGCTGCCGTCCTCGCTGTGCACCGGCTGGGCGTAGACCCGGTAGGTGCCGCGATCGGTCTGCACGGTCATCCGGTCCCCGGCCGACCAGCTGCTCACCGGGGCAAGGGCGGCGACCAGCTGCGGATCGTCCTGGAACCGGAACGAGGTGGCCGTCCTGGGCACGTGGGACAGCTCGGTGCCCATGAACCCGGCCAGCGCCTGGTTCTCTGCCGGCACCACCCGGCTCAGCGCCATCCGGATGACTGCCTCCACCGAGGCGAACGGCTGCCCGGTCTCCGGGTCCACCCCCTCCTCGAACAGGGTCTCCACCTCCGCGGCGTTGCGGGTCAGCGCGGCGTCCACCAGGTCGGCCGTGTGGTCCCGCTCCACCGAGTAGGCGGTCAGCCCGGCCGCGGCCATCGCCAACGCGGACAGCCCGATCAGGGCGGCGAGCGCACGCGTGCGCACGCTCATCCTCCAGTTGCGGCGACGGCGGACCATGCTGGCAATTATCCGTGCACCTACCCGCCTATCGGTCGCGAACGCTCCGCTTGGCGACCGATGGGCGGCGTTCTGCCGAAAAGGGGAGCGATCGCGGGCCCGGGTCGGTAGGCGTGTGTGCTCTCGCGCACGGTGGTTCGACCTGACCCGCGATGTCCCGTACACTCAGGGAGCGGTGGTTGACGTCCGCCAGGCTGGTCTGCGCCCTACGGCGGTGGCTCTCCGGTGGCGTCCATCCCGAAGGGCAGTGGCGCAATTGGTAGCGCACCGGTCTCCAAAACCGGCGGTTGTGGGTTCGAGTCCCTCCTGCCCTGCACATCACCTCCGGACATCCGACCCCGCAGCAGCAAGCAAACGAAAGCAGTCCTGTGAGCAGATCCACGAGTGCCGACTCGGGCGAGCCCGACGACGCCGGCCGTGGCGACGCTGCGTCGGACCGGGCCAAGGAGAACGAGCCGCAGGCTGACGAGGTGAACAAGCCCACTGACGACGCACCGGAGGCGGATAGCGCCGGTGCCGACAGCACCAGCGGTGACCAGGCCACGACCGACGCCCAGGACCAGGGCGGCTCTCCGGCAGCGGACGACAAGACCGGCGAGGCTGGCTCCGAGGGGCCGAAGGGCAAGAAGGAAGTCGCCTCGGCCAGCACCTCGGCACGCTCCCGTTCAGCGAGCAGCGCGCGGACCGTGCGCTCAGCCCGTGCCACCTCCTCCGGTCGCACGACCAGCGTGCGGGCCGCCGAGGCCGGCAAGGGGCGGGCCACCGTGTCCCGGGCAGAGGCGGAGGCCAGCCGTCAGCCCAGGCCGAACCTGTTCGCCCGGATCCTGCGGTTCGTCCGCGAGGTGATCGCCGAGCTGCGCAAGGTCGTCACCCCGACCCGGAACGAGCTGTTCACCTACTCGGCCGTGGTGGTGGTATTCCTGATCATCATGATGGCCTACGTCGGCGTGCTGGACTACGGTGTGGGACGCTTGGTGCTCTGGGCATTCGGCGGCTAGCGGCGGCCCGCAGCCAGGACCAACGAGAAACGACAACGGATGAGGGAAGCAGGTCGAGCACGTGTCTGAAGACGCCCAGGACGAGGTGACCTCCACCGAGGAGGTGACCGACGCCGTCGAGGCCGAGCAGGCGCCGGCGAGCGAGGCTCCGGTCGAGGACCCGGTCGCCGCATTCCGCAGCGAGCTGCGCACCCTGCCCGGTGACTGGTACGTGATCCACTCCTACGCCGGTTACGAGAACCGGGTGAAGGCCAACCTCGAGTCCCGGATCCAGTCCTTGAACATGGAGGACTACATCTTCGGCGTCGAGGTGCCGATGGAAGAGGTCGTGGAGATCAAGAACTCGGTGCGCAAGCTCGTGCGCCGGGTCCGGATCCCCAGCTATGTGCTGGTCCGGATGGACCTGACCGACGAGTCCTGGGGAGCCGTGCGGCACACCCCGGGAGTGACCGGGTTCGTGGGCAACACCCACTCCCCGGTCCCGCTCACCCTGGACGAGGTCATGTCCATGCTGGCCCCCACGATCGAGGCGAAGACCCCGGCCCCGACCGGTGCCGCCCCGGCCAGCGCGCCGGCGGTGCAGGTCGAGTTCTCCGTGGGCGAGTCGGTCACCGTCACCGACGGCCCGTTCGAGACCTTGCCCGCCACCATCTCCGAGATCAACGTCGAGAGCCAGAAGCTCAAGGTGCTCGTCTCCATCTTCGGCCGCGAGACACCTGTCGAGCTGTCGTTCAACCAGGTCGCCAAGATCTGACCGGCTCCACCAGAGCCAGAACCTGACCGGGCAACCGCCCGGCCATGCAACCGGGTCATCGCCCACGGCGTGGGCCCACCAACCGAAAGAGTGACGTATGCCTCCCAAGAAGAAGGTCACCGGCCTGATCAAGCTCCAGATCCAGGCCGGCGCCGCGAACCCCGCCCCGCCGATCGGCCCCGCACTGGGTCAGCACGGCGTGAACATCATGGAGTTCTGCAAGGCCTACAACGCCGCCACCGAGTCCCAGCGCGGCAACGTGGTCCCGGTGGAGATCACCGTCTACGAGGACCGCTCCTTCACCTTCATCACCAAGACCCCGCCGGCCGCCGAGCTGATCAAGAAGGCCGCCGGCGTGACCAAGGGCTCCGGTACCCCGCACACCACCAAGGTCGGCTCGCTGACCCAGGACCAGGTGCGCGAGATCGCCGAGACCAAGATGACCGACCTGAACGCCAACGACGTGGAAGCCGCCGCGAAGATCGTCGCCGGCACCGCCCGCTCGATGGGGATCACGGTCGACAACTGACTCCCGACGCCGACCGGCGTCGACGTGGCAGGGTCCGGCGCGGGCCCGCACCACAGCTGCTCAACACCCCAAGGAGAAGCAGATGACAACGCGCAGCAAGAACTACCGCAAGTCCGCTGAGCTGGTGGACCGGTCCGAGCACTACACCGCGGCCGAGGCCGTGGCGCTGGCGAAGAAGACCTCCACCACCAAGTTCGACGCCACTGTGGAGGTGTCCTTCCGCCTCGGCGTGGACCCCCGCAAGGCCGACCAGCAGGTGCGCGGCACTGTGAACCTGCCCAACGGCACCGGCAAGACCGCCCGAGTGGTCGTCTTCGCCGCCGGTGCCCGGGCCGAGGCCGCCATCGAGGCCGGTGCGGACGAGGTGGGTGCCGACGAGCTGATCGAGAAGGTCGCCGGCGGCTACACCGACTTCGATGCCGCAGTGGCCACCCCGGACCTGATGGGCAAGGTCGGCCGGCTCGGCCGCGTGCTCGGCCCTCGCGGGCTGATGCCGAACCCGAAGACCGGCACCGTGACGATGGACGTGGCCAAGGCGGTCACCGACATCAAGGGCGGCAAGATCGACTTCCGCGTGGACAAGCACGGCAACCTGCAGTTCATCATCGGCAAGACCTCGTTCACCGACGAGGCGCTGCTGCAGAACTACCAGGCCGCCCTGGACGAGGTGGTGCGGCTCAAGCCGGCCTCCGCCAAGGGTCGCTACATCGCCAAGGCCACGCTGTCCACCACGATGGGCCCGGGCATCCCGCTGGCTGCCTGACCGGCGGTTTGACGCACTGATCGACGGCCCGGTACCCCGCGCGGGTGCCGGGCCGTCGGCGTCTGCGATGCGCGGTCGCATCCCACCGCCACCGGCCCCTGCCACCCGCCACCTACCGCGCCACGCACCACCCACCACCTGCCGCGCCACCGCACCACCTACCGCGCCACCGGTACGGAGGTCGAATTGTGACACTGAGGCAGGATTTTCCGCCCTCAGTGTCACAAAGTGACCTCCATCGAGGTGCCGGCGGGTGCAAGCGTGCCGGTGCGGGGTCCAGGCGGGTGCCGGCGGGTGCAAGCGTGCCGGTGCGGGCCTGTGACCAGCCTCTCAGCGAAGCGATTTGGACGGCGCCCCCTCGCCCGCTAGACTCAAGCACGCCTCAGACCGCCGGTCGCCCGTCGCTAGACGGGGGTTAAGCCCGCAACGAGCGGGGCCAGCGCAGGTGAACGTGACTGACACGCCCACGGCGAGCACCGCCGTCGTGAGCCGTCCAGGCCTCGTGCATCTGCGCGGGGCCTTTTTTCGTGGGTCCGGCCGCGGCACATCACGGAAGGAGGGCTCATGGCACGGCCTGACAAGGCAGCGGCAGTTGCCGAGCTGACGGAGAAGTTCCGCCAGTCCGCGGCTGCTGTGCTGACCGAGTACCGCGGGCTCACAGTGGCTCAGCTCAAGGAGCTGCGCACCGCCCTCGGCAGCACCACCCAGTACGCCGTGGTGAAGAACACGCTCACTCAGATCGCGGCCAAGGAAGCCGGCTTCGACTCGCTCCAGGACCACCTGACCGGTCCGACCGCCATCGCCTTCGTCTCCGGCGACCCGGTCGAGGCGGCCAAGGGTCTGCGTGACTTCGCCAAGGCCAACCCGTCCCTGGTCGTCAAGGGCGGGCTGATGGAGGGTGACCCCATCAGCGCAGACGACATCACCAAGCTCGCGGACCTCGAGTCCCGTGAGGTGCTCCTGGCCAAGGCCGCGGGCGCCATGAAGGCCAAGCTGCACCAGGCGGCCTACGTCTTCAACGCACCGGCCGGCAAGGCTGTGCGCACCATCGAAGCCCTGCGGGAGAAGCAGGCGAACGAGGCTGCGGCCTGACGGCCACCGCCCGACCCACCACCACTGCTTCTCGCCCGTGTGCGCAAGCAGGACCAACAGGAAGGAACGCCGATCATGGCGAAGCTCAGCACTGACGAGCTCATCGATGCTTTCAAGGAACTGTCCCTCATCGAGCTCTCCGAGTTCGTGAAGCAGTTCGAGGAGACCTTCGAGGTCACCGCTGCTGCCCCGGCCGCCGTGGCCGTGGCCGGTGGCGCTCCGGCCGGCGGTGGCGAGGCCCCCGCCGAGGAGGAGCAGAGTGAGTTCGACGTCGTCCTCGAGACTGTCGGTGACAAGAAGATCCAGGTCATCAAGGAGGTCCGCGGCCTGACCAGCCTCGGCCTGAAGGACGCCAAGGACCTCGTCGACGGCGCCCCCAAGCCGGTGCTCGAGGGTGTCGACAAGGAGGCCGCGGACAAGGCCAAGGAGGCCCTCGAGGGCGCTGGCGCCACCGTCACCCTCAAGTGAGCCATGCGGGGTGCGCACCGTCGCACCCCGCCACGGCGCACGCCGAAGAGCCACGACGACGAGGCCCGCACCAGGAACGGTGCGGGCCTCGTTGCCGTAGCGGCCCCCGGCCAGCGGGGACCACCACCAGAACCGGACGGGCCACCGGCTCCGTCACGGCCCTCGACCGAAACGACTCGCACCGCGGCGCTGGACATCTCGCGGCGGTGTGAGTATGCTGTCGCTTTGCGCTGTCGTCTGCCCCAGCACCCATCGTCGGATCCACGAACTTCGCCATGCCACGCGTCGGGCGAGGTCCGAAGAAGCGTGCTTTGGCGGGCGTGAGCGTGTGTGCACACAATTCGTAGGGAAGGACCCCTCTTGGCTGCCTCGCGCACCCCTTCTGCTCCGACCGCCGACGCCATCACCCAACGTACCGCCTCCCGCAGGGTCTCATTCGCGAAGATCCACGAACCGCTCCAGGCACCCGACCTGCTCGGGCTGCAGCTGAACAGCTTTGACTGGCTGCTCGGCAACGAGCGGTGGCAGGCGCGCGTGGCCGAAGCTGTCGAAACCGGCAATAACGACGTCACCACCACCTCCGGGCTGGAGGAGATCTTCACCGAGATCTCTCCGATCGAGGACTTCGGGGCGACCATGTCGCTCTCGTTCCGCGACCACCGCTTCGAGCCCCCCAAGTACACCGCCGAGGAGTGCAAGGAGAAGGACTTCACCTACTCGGCGCCACTGTTCGTGACCGCGGAGTTCGTCAACTACACCACCGGTGAGATCAAGTCCCAGACGGTGTTCATGGGCGAGTTCCCGCTGATGACCGACCGCGGCACGTTCATCATCAACGGCACCGAGCGCGTGGTCGTCTCCCAGCTGGTGCGTTCCCCGGGCGTGTACTTCGAGCGCACCCCGGACAAGACCTCCGACAAGGACGTCTTCACCGCCAAGATCATCCCCTCCCGCGGGGCCTGGCTGGAGTTCGAGATCGACAAGCGGGACGCCGTCGGTGTGCGCGTGGACCGCAAGCGCAAGCAGTCGGTGACCGTCTTCCTCAAGGCCCTGGGGATGACCGAGTCGGAGATCCGCGAGGAGTTCGCCGACTATCCCACCGTGCTGGAGACCCTGGAGAAGGACACCGTCAGCACCCAGGACGAGGCGCTGCTGGACATCTACCGCAAGATCCGTCCCGGTGAGCCGCCCACGGTGGAGGCCGGTTCGGCGCTGCTGGACAACTTCTACTTCAACGCCAAGCGGTACGACCTGGCCAAGGTCGGGCGCTACAAGATCGACAAGAAGCTCGGCGTGGACGCGGACCTCAGCGAGTCCGTGCTCGCCCTGGGCGACATCGTGGCGACCATCAAGTACCTGGCCGCCCTGCACAAGGGTGAGACCACGATCGCAGGCGTGCGCTACGGCGAGCCGATCGATGTCCACGTCGAGACCGACGACATCGACCACTTCGGCAACCGCCGCATCCGCGCCGTGGGTGAGCTGATCCAGAACCAGGTGCGCACCGGGCTGTCCCGGATGGAGCGTGTGGTCCGGGAGCGGATGACCACCCAGGACGTCGAGGCGATCACGCCGCAGACCCTGATCAACATCCGGCCGGTGGTGGCCTCCATCAAGGAGTTCTTCGGCACCAGCCAGCTGTCCCAGTTCATGGACCAGAACAACCCGCTCGCGGGCCTGACCCACAAGCGCCGGCTCTCCGCGCTCGGCCCGGGTGGCCTGTCCCGCGACCGTGCGGGCATGGAGGTCCGGGACGTGCACCCCTCGCACTACGGCCGGATGTGCCCGATCGAGACCCCGGAAGGCCCGAACATCGGCCTGATCGGCTCGCTGGCGACCTACGCGCGGATCAACCCGTTCGGGTTCGTCGAGACGCCGTACCGCAAGGTTGTCAATGGTCGTGCGACCGACGACGTCGAGTACCTCACCGCGGACGACGAGGACCGGTACGTGATCGCCCAGGCGAACGCGCCGCTGAACGACGAGGGCCACTTCACCGAGGAGACCGTGCTGGTCCGCGTGCGCGGCGGCGAGGCGATCGACGTGCCCGCCGACGACGTGGACTACATGGACGTCTCCGCCCGGCAGATGGTCTCCGTGGCCACCGCGATGATCCCGTTCCTGGAGCACGACGACGCCAACCGCGCCCTGATGGGGGCGAACATGCAGCGCCAGGCGGTGCCGCTGGTCCGGTCCGAGGCCCCGCTGGTGGGCACCGGCATGGAGCGGCGCGCGGCAGTGGACGCCGGTGACGTGATCGTGGCCACCAAGGCCGGTGCGGTCACCGAGGTCTCCGCTGATGCGGTCATCGTCGCCAACGACGACGGCACCTCCTCGACCTATCGGGTCGCCAAGTTCCGCCGGTCCAACCAGGGCACCTGCTACAACCAGCGCGTGCTGGTGGAGGAGGGCGCCCGGGTAGAGGTGGGCTCGGTGCTCGCCGACGGGCCGGCCACCGAGGAGGGCGAGCTCGCGCTCGGCCGCAACCTGCTGGTCGCGTTCATGTCCTGGGAAGGGCACAACTACGAGGACGCGATCATCCTGTCCCAGCGGCTGGTGCAGGACGACGTGCTCTCCTCGATCCACATCGAGGAGCACGAGGTCGACGCCCGCGACACCAAGCTGGGCCCGGAGGAGATCACCCGGGACATCCCGAACGTCTCCGACGAGGTGCTCGCTGACCTGGACGAGCGGGGCATCATCCGCATCGGTGCCGAGGTCGGGGCCGGTGACGTGCTGGTCGGCAAGGTCACCCCGAAGGGGGAGACCGAGCTGACCCCGGAGGAGCGGCTGCTGCGCGCGATCTTCGGGGAGAAGGCCCGTGAGGTGCGCGACACCTCGCTGAAGGTCCCGCACGGTGAGTCCGGCACGGTGATCGCGGTTCGTGAGTTCAACCGGGACGACGGCGACGAGCTGCCCCCGGGCGTGAACCAGCTGGTGCGGGTCTACATCGCCCAGCGGCGCAAGATCACCGACGGCGACAAGCTCGCCGGCCGGCACGGCAACAAGGGCGTCATCGCCAAGATCCTGCCCGTGGAGGACATGCCGTTCCTCGAGGACGGCACCCCGGTGGACATCATCCTCAACCCCCTCGGCGTGCCGGGGCGGATGAATGTCGGCCAGGTGCTCGAGACGCACCTGGGCTGGGTGGCCAAGCAGGGCTGGGAAGTCGGGATCGAGGATGCCAAGAAGGGCAAGCTGCCCGCCTGGGCGGAGAACCTGCGCCCGGAGGCCCTGACTGGTGAGCCCGGGACGCCGGTGGCGACCCCGGTGTTCGACGGTCTGCGCGAGACGGAGCTGCGCGGTCTGCTGGAGTCGGCCACGCCGACCCGGGACGGCGACCAGCTGGTGAACGTGGACGGCAAGGCGCGGCTGTTCGACGGCCGCTCCGGTGAACCGTTCCCGTCCGAGATCGCGGTCGGCTACATGTACATCCTGAAGCTGCACCACCTGGTGGACGACAAGATCCACGCCCGCTCCACCGGGCCGTACTCGATGATCACCCAGCAGCCGCTGGGTGGTAAGGCCCAGTTCGGTGGTCAGCGTTTCGGCGAGATGGAGGTGTGGGCGCTGGAGGCCTACGGCGCCGCGTACGCGCTGCAGGAGCTGCTCACCATCAAGTCCGACGACGTCCCCGGCCGGGTCAAGGTCTACGAGGCGATCGTCAAGGGCGAGAACATCCCCGAACCGGGCATCCCGGAGTCCTTCAAGGTGCTCATCAAGGAGATGCAGTCGCTCTGCCTGAACGTCGAGGTGCTCAGCTCCGACGGCACCTCGATCGAGATGCGCGACACCGACGAGGAGGTGTACCGGGCCGCCGAGGAGCTCGGTATCGACCTCTCCCGCCGCCCCGACGCGAGCAGCGTCGAAGAGATCTGAGCGGGACCGGCCGGCGCCCAGCGAGAACGCCGGCGCCGGCCGGAGACCCGACCTGATTGGTTCCACACGGTGACTCACCGAAGGAAGTAGGAAAATTGCTCGACGTCAACGTCTTCGACGAGCTACGTATCGGTCTCGCGACCGCGGACGAGGTCCGCGCCTGGTCGCACGGCGAGGTGAAGAAGCCAGAGACCATCAACTACCGCACCCTCAAGCCGGAGAAGGACGGCCTCTTCTGCGAGAAGATCTTCGGCCCGACCCGGGACTGGGAGTGCTACTGCGGAAAGTACAAGCGGGTCCGGTTCAAGGGCATCATCTGCGAGCGCTGCGGTGTGGAGGTCACCCGCTCCAAGGTCCGCCGTGAGCGGATGGGGCACATCGAGCTCGCCGCCCCGGTCACGCACATCTGGTACTTCAAGGGTGTGCCCAGCCGGCTCGGCTACCTGCTCGACCTGGCCCCGAAGGACCTGGAGAAGGTCATCTACTTCGCCGCCTACATGATCACCTGGGTGGACGAGGAGGGCCGGCACGAGGACCTGCCCAGCCTGCAGAACGAGATCGACCTGGAGAAGCAGGAGATCACCAAGAAGCGGGACCTGGACATCGCCCAGCGCGGTGAGCGGCTCGAGGCCGACCTGGCCGAGCTGGAGGCCGAGGGTGCCAAGGCGGACGCACGCCGCAAGGTCAAGGACTCCGCCGAGCGGGAGATGGCCCAGCTGCGCAAGCGCGCGGACCAGGAGCTGGACCGTGTGGAGCAGGTCTGGGACCGGTTCAAGAACCTCAAGGTCTCCGACCTCGAGGGCGATGAGCTGCTCTACCGGCAGCTGCTGGACCGCTACGGCAACTACTTCGAGGGTGCGATGGGCGCCGGCGCGATCCAGAAGCGCCTGGAGACCTTCGACCTGGAGGGTGAGGCCGAGGCGCTGCGTGAGGTCATCCGCACCGGTAAGGGCCAGCGGAAGACCCGTGCGCTGAAGCGGCTCAAGGTCGTCAACGCCTTCCTCACCACCAACAACTCCCCGCTGGGCATGGTGCTGGACTGCATCCCGGTGATCCCGCCGGACCTGCGCCCGATGGTGCAGCTCGACGGTGGCCGGTTCGCCACCAGCGACCTGAACGACCTGTACCGCCGGGTGATCAACCGGAACAACCGGCTCAAGCGTCTGCTCGACCTGGGTGCGCCGGAGATCATCGTCAACAACGAGAAGCGGATGCTGCAGGAGGCCGTGGACTCGCTGTTCGACAACGGACGCCGGGGCCGCCCGGTCACCGGTCCGGGCAACCGGCCGCTGAAGTCGATCTCCGACATGCTCAAGGGCAAGCAGGGCCGGTTCCGGCAGAACCTGCTCGGTAAGCGGGTGGACTACTCCGGCCG
>DATGRZ010000006.1:0-10275 GCA_035303065.1 Ruania sp. | reverse complement strand
GACGATCCCGATGCTCTCCCGCGGCCGCACCGCCAGCGACACACCATCCAGGGCGGCGACGTCCGCGCGCACCCCGCGGCCGGGGAAGAGCACCTGCACGTCGTGGGCGGCCACCAGCGGCACGGTCCCGGCCGGTGCCGGGGTCGCCGGTGGGGTGACCAGCGGCGGCGAGTCCAGGGTGGGCGCGGCCGCAGCCAACCGCTGGGCGGCGGGGGTGCGGGCGGAGTGCAGCAGGTCGGAGCCGCCGAGCAGCTCGACCAGGGCGCCGTCGGCGAGCACGGCGACCTCATCGGCCCGGTCGGTGGCCAGCGCGAGGTCGTGGGTGATCAGCAGCATCGAGGTGCCCAGGTCCTCGGTGAGCAGGGCGAGCCGGTCCAGGATCTGCTTCTGCACGGTGACGTCCAGGGCGGAGGTCGGTTCGTCGGCGATGATCAGCTCGGGCCGAGCGACGATCGCGATGGCGATCAGCACCCGTTGCCGCTGCCCTCCGGAGAGCTCGTGCGGGTAGGCGCCGTAGCGGCGCTCAGCGTCCTCCAGGCCGGCCTCCGTCAGTGCCTGCAGCGCCTGTTCCCGCGCCTCGGCACCCTTGGCCAGCCGGTGGCGGACCAGCACCTCGGCGACCTGCCGGCCGATCGGGTGCACCGGGTTCAGGCCGGCGAGCGGGTCCTGCGGGATGAGCGCCACGCGCCGGCCGCGGATCCTGCGCCACGCCGGCGCCGGCAGGCCGAGCAGCTCGGTGCCGTCCAGGGTGATGCTGCCCTGCTGGCGCACACCGCGCGGGTGCAGGCCGAGCACCGCCCGCCCGATCGAGGTCTTCCCCGAGCCGGACTCCCCCACCAGCGCCAGGGTGCGGCCGCGGTCCAGGCGCAGGTCCACCCCGCGCACGGCGGGCACCACGCCGGTGCTGCCGCGGTAGGTCACGTGCAGGTCGTCCACTTCCAGCAGTGCGGTCATCGCTGCACCACTCCGATCTCCCGGGAGAGTCTGTTGATGGCGATCACCGTGGCTGCGATCACCGCACCGGGCAGCGAGGTCAGCCACCATGCACTGGCGATGTAGCCGCGGCCGTCGTTCACCAGGGCGCCCCACTCCGGGGTGGGCGGCACCGCCCCGAAGCCGAGAAAGCTGAGTGCCGAGACCGCCAGGATCGCCCCACCGAGCTCCAGGGCCGCAAGCACAGCGATGGCGCCGGAGGCGTTCGGCAGCACGTGCCGCACCATGATCGCCACGTGCCCCAGCCCGGATGTGCGGGCCGCGTCCAGGTACGGACGGGACAGGATGCGCAGCGTCTCGGCGCGCACGATCCGGGCGAACCCGGGGATCCCGGCGACACCGACGGCTACCGCCACGTTCACCACGCCGAAGCCGAGCATCGAGACCACCACCATGGACAGCAGCAGCCCAGGGATCGCCACCAGCACGTCGACAGTGCGCATCAGCACCGAGTCCAGCCAGCGTCCGACATACCCGGCCAGGACCCCCAGCACCGCGCCCGCGGTCACGCTGATGGACACGGCCAGCCCGGCGGCGAGCATGGACAGCCGGGCCCCGTGCACCACCCTGCTGTACACGTCCCGGCCCAGCGCGTCGGTGCCGAACCAGTGCTCAGCGCTCGGTCCGGCCAGGGTCGCGGCCCGGTCCAAGTCGCTGACCGGGTCGAACGGAGCGAACAGGCTGGGCACGGCGGCCCAGCAGATCACCAGCAGCAGGAACACTGCGGAGAGCAGCGCACCCGGTGCCCGGAGCCAGCTCCGCACCCGGGTGAGCCTGCCTCGCCCGGCCACCCGGACTCCCCCAGCCTCGACCGGGGCCGGTTCGAGCGCCGGAAGGCGCACCAGGTCCACGTCCGTGCCCGTCATCGCGCCACCTCCACCTGGGCGCCCGGTGCCGCCTGGCTGGTCCGTGCGGACCGGTACGGGGCCACCACCCGCGGGTCGATCAGCGGGTAGAGCAGGTCCACCGCCAGGGTCACCAGCACGAACACGCCACCGGTGAGGATGATCAACGCCTGGATGAGCGGGAAGTCGTGCGCCCGCACCGCCTCCACGAACAGCTGGCCCACCCCTTGGCGGCCGAAGATGGTCTCCACGATCGCCGCCCCGCCGAGGACGCCACCGACCATCATCCCGACCATGGTGAACACCGGCAGGGAAGCGTTGCGCAGCGCGTGGCCGAGCACCACACGGGCCTCGGACAAGCCCTTGGCCCGGGCGGTGTCCGCATACGGTTCGGCGAGGGCGTCCTTCAGTCCCCGGGTGAGCACCTGGGCGAGCGTGCCCGCGGTGAGCACCGCCATCGACAGCGCCGGCAGCACCACGGCCAGCAGGCCCTCGGCGCCGAATGCCGGAAACCAACCGAGCCGGAAGGAGAACACCTGCAGTGCCAGGATCGCCACCCAGAACGAGGGCATCGCCACCCCGAGCACGGTGACCGACTGGAACAGCGAACGCAGCCCGGCTCCCGGCAGCAGCACCCCGAGGAGCGCGAAGACCAGGGCGACCACGACAGAGGTGGCGATCGCCGCGACACCCAGCTCCACGGTGACCGGCAACGCCTCGGCGATCTCCGCCGTCACCGGCTGCCCGGTGGAGTAGGCGGTGCCGAGGTCACCGGACAGCACCCGGCCGAGGAAGTCCAGGTACTGGCGCCACAGCGGCAGGTCCAGCCCGAGCTCGGTGCGCAGTGCGGCGACCTGCTCCGGGGACGCAGCCGCCGCCGCGTCCCCGGCGCCGCCGAGCATGATCCGCACCGGGTCACCGGGAGTGAGCTGCAGCACGGCGAAGGACACGGTGACCGCACCCCACAGCACGATCAGCGCCTGCAGCAGGCGCCTGAGCACGTAACGCAGCACGAGATACCTCAGCCGAGCCAGGCGTCGACGAACAGCGGCTTGCCCTCCAGGTCGGTGTGCTCCCCGGAGAGCCCGGCGGCGGCACCGGCGAACTGCACCCGGTCATAGACCGGCACGGTGTAGCCGCGCTCCAGCAGCAGACGCTGCACCTGCTCGGAGATGTCCAGGCGCTCCTGGGGGTCGATAGTGCGCTGCAGCTGGTCCAGCAGTCCGTCCACGTCGGCGTCCGCATGGCCGAACAGGAAGGACTGGTTCTCGTAGAAGGAGGAGTACACGGTACGCAGCACGTCCGGGTCGGCTCGGGTCTGGCTCCAGGTGGTCACATCAGCCGGCGAGTCGTGGATGGTGTACTCCGAGGACTCCGCCTCGGTCACCGGGGTGAGCACGAACTCGATCCCGGCCTGCGCCCACTGCTGCTGCAGCAGCTGGAGCATCAGCTCGGTGTCGCCGCTGCCGGGCACGTACCGGATCTCCAGGCTGAGCCGGTCACCGTCGGCGTTGGTGCGGATCCCGTCCGTGCCGACCTGGTCCCAACCGGCTCCTTCCAGCAGCGTGATGGCGCCGTCCAGGTCGTAGGCCAGCTCCTCGGACAGGTCCACGTAGCCGGGGTTGGTGGTGGACAGCACGCTGGTGGCCGGCTCCGCACGGCCCTCGAACACCGTGTCCACGATCGCCTGCCGGTCGGTGGCCAGGCTCAGCGCGCGCCGCACGTTCGCGTCCTGGACGATCTCCTGGTGCAGCAGCGGCACCACCGGGATCGCGATCGCCGGCATCTGCGTGGTGATCACCTGGGCACCGCCCGCCTCCAGGGTCGGCACCGTCGAGGCAGCCAGCACGTACCCGTAGTCGACCTGCCCGGAGGCGACCGCACCGGCGAGCGTGGTCGCCTCCGGGATGAAGGACACGTGGATCTCGTCCACGTAGGGCCGACCGCGGTTCTCGTAGATCGGCGAACCCCACGCGTAGTCCTCCCGTGCGGTGAGCGTGATGCCCTCGTTCGGGTCGTAGGACTCCAGCAGGAACGGTCCGGAGCCGATCACCTCACCGGCGGCCACCTGCTCGGGGTCGAGCTCCAGGGTGGCCGGCGCCAGGATCGACAACGACTGCACGGCCGTGGCCTGCAGGAACTGGGCGTTCGGCTCGGTGAAGCGGACGGTGACCGTGTGCTCGTCGACCACCTCGGAGCCGTCGTAGTTGCGCAGCAGTCCGGCGCCGATGTAGGCCAGCGGACCGATGTCCACGATCCGGTCGAAGTTCGCCGCGACCGCCGCCGCGTCCAGCGGGGTGCCGTCGGAGAAGGTGACGTCCTGGCGCAGGTGGAAGGTGAACTCGGTGGAGTCCTCGTTCACGTCCCAGGACTCGGCCAACCACGGCAGCACCTCGCCGGTCTCCGGGTCCTGGTCGGTGAGCGTGTCGGCGATCTGCCGAGAGATGGTTCGTGCGGTCAG
The DNA here is from genome assembly GCA_035303065.1 of Ruania sp. Classification (GTDB taxonomy): domain Bacteria; phylum Actinomycetota; class Actinomycetes; order Actinomycetales; family Beutenbergiaceae; genus Ruania. The sequence goes on along the minus strand of DATGRZ010000006.1, from coordinate 5,976 downwards.
CTGCGGACGCTGGTGCGGGTCGTAGTTCTCGATGTCCTCGCTGAACCCGACCTCCAGCGTGCCGCCCTGGACCGGGCCGTCACTGGTGGTCTCCTCGGAGGAGGCGGGGCCGGAGCATGCGGCGAGCATGGTCCCGGCGGCCAGGACCGCTCCCACCAGTGCTGTTCTGCGCGTAGGGCGCAACGACATAGCCGATCTCCTCTCCACGATGCAGGCTCAGCCGCCCACCAGGCACCGGGCGCGCTCTGGCCGACCCGGTGAGCCGACGCTAAGCGAGCGCAGGTGGTCGCTCTCGCACTCTCGCCCCAACGACCACATGATGAGACAGCAGGTGGTCTGCGCATCGACAGCACCCGGCCGGTGTCCCAGGTCACCGCCCGGAATACCTCAGCCGGTGCGGTGTTGTCGCTGGCAGGTGCCAACCGCAAGGAGATCAATCGTGTCCACTGTCACCATCACCGCCGACAGCTTCCAGCAGACCATCACCGACAACGAGATCGTGCTCATCGACTTCTGGGCCGACTGGTGCGGTCCGTGCAAGCAGTTCGCGCCCATCTACGAGAAGGCCTCTGGGGAGCACTCCGACATCACGTTCGGCAAGGTGGACACCGAGGCCGAGCAGCAGCTCGCCGCGATGGCCGGGATCCAGGCGATCCCCACACTGATGGCCTTCCGCGACGGCATCCTGGTGTTCAACCAGGCCGGCGCGCTGCCCGGGTCCTCACTGCAGCAGCTCATCGACGGCGTCAAGGCCCTGGACATGGACGAGGTCCGGGCCGAGATCGCCAAGCAGGAGGCCGAGCAGTCCGGGAACGGCACCGCGGAGGCCTGAGCCGGGCGCCCGAGGCCTGAGCCGGACGTCGGTCAGGGCACCCGCGCGAGCCAGTCCGGGTCGGAGAACTTGCTGCGGGCCAGCTCCTCGGCCCGCGCCAGCTCCTCCGGGCGCAGACCACCCTCGGTGGTGACGTAGCGGGACCGGAAGTGGTCCTTCATCGAGGAGATGATGTCCGCCCGGGTCATACCGGTCTGGCTGCGCATCGGGTCCACCCGCTTGTTCGCACTGGTGGTGCCCTTGTCGGAGATCTTCTCCCGGCCGATGCGCAGCACCTGCATCATCTTGTCCGCATCGATGTCATAGGCCATGGTCACGTGGTGCAGCACCGCACCACCGGCGAGCCGCTTCTGCGCTGCGCCGCCGATCTTCCCTACCGGTGAGGAGATGTCGTTCAGCGGCACGTACCGAGCCTCGATGCCCAGCTCCTCCAGGGCACCGAGCGCCCAGTCGTCCAGGAACGCATACGACTGCTCGAAGCTCAGCCCCTCCACCAGGGAGCCGGGCACGTAGAGCGAGTAGGTGATGGAGTTGCCGGGCTCCATGAACATCGCGCCACCCCCGGAGATGCGGCGCACCACCTGCACCCCGAGCTCAGCAGCCTGGTCGTAGTCGACCTCGTTGCTCAGCGACTGGAACGAGCCGATCACCACGCAGGCGTCGTTCCACTCCCACAGCCGCAGTGTGGGGCCGCGGCGACCGGCGCCGACCTCTTCGAGAAGCACCTGGTCCAGCGCCAGGTTGACGATCGGCAGCAGCGGCTCCGGGTGCACGATCTCGAAGGTGTGGTCCGACCAGCTGGTCGCCCGGCCCAGCGCCCGGCGGACCGCGATCGCCACCGCTGCCGGGGTGAAACCGATCAGGCTGGCACCCTCCACCGCAGTGGTCAGGACCTGGGTCATCTGCTTCACCGTCGCCGTGGCCGGCATGTCCACCAGGGCAGCGTCCAGGCGTTCCAGCGCCTCGTCCGGCTCGAGGAAGAAGTCCCCGCTGATGTGCACCTGGCTCAACCGGCCGTCGGTGACCTCGACCTCGGCGGCGACCAGCTTGCCGCCCGTGACCTTGTACTCGCCTCTGCTCACCACCTCAGCCTAGTCACTGGCTGCTGGCAGTCGGGCTCTGGATCACTGCGGTTCGGTCACCTGCGCGGTCGCGTCCCCACAGCTGACCTCCTGGGCGGAGACCACGGCCGGGTCGTCCGGTCCGGCGCCGGTGGCCACAGTCTCGCTGTCCCCGTTGGTAGCGTTCGCGCCGGCGCCGCTGAGGGTGATCGCCGTGCGGGTGACGTCGAAGCTGTCCCCGCTCTCGTCGCTGTCGGCGAGCAGCCCGACCAGCTGCAGCCCGTCGCCGAGGTCCACGCAGCCCACACCGGTGCCGTAGCCGGTGAACCCCAGGTCGAAGGTGTACTGGTCGCCCTCTGCGTTCATCGTGGGGGTCAGCTCACAGTCGATCACCGCGTACAGCGACACGGACCGCCCGGTGTTCAGCAGCACGATCGACGAGCCGTCCCCGAGACGCTGCCCCAGGGCTGTGGCCGCCTGCGGAGCGCCGGCGGAGAACTCGACGGAGAACACGGCCCCGGAGGCGGTGCGCACACCGAGCTCGCGGTCGGTGCCTGCGCTCAGCCAAAGCTCGTCGGCCTGCCGGTCACCGTCCAGGTCAGCGCTCTGGCCGGTGGCGGCGCCGTCGGGGACCTGGTTATCGGTGGCCGGGCAGCCGTCGCTGGTGGCACTCGACTGCCCGGTGGTGGACTCGGCGGAGCCGGTCTCGGACCCCTCGGCCGGACCGGTGCCGGTGCCCTCGCCACCCTCATCACCGCTAGTGCCGTCAGTGGGCGCGGCCCCGGTGTCGGTCGGGCTGGTGGCCGGCTCCTCGCCCCCGCCACAAGCCGCCAGGCTGAGCGTGGCGACCAGGGCCAGGGCGGTGCTGATGGTGCGCGTTCGGGTCATGGTGACCTCTCCTCGGCAGTGCGCGCGCTCCCGCCTGCTCTCCTGCGCTGTGTCGTTGTGTTCCCCGACCTACTGGTCTAGCACGCGCGCGCGCAGCACGCACCCTCGGCGCCCGAGCGCGCCTGAGCACGGTGAGCTGCGCCGTCGAGACACGGCTACGCACGAGGAGCTGCGCCGTCGGCACTCTGCTGTGCCCGCTAGAGCGGCTCGACCTCCCCGAGCAGCAGCCCGTAGACCATCCCGTCCACGAGCGCCTCCCAAGAAGCCTCGAGCAGGTTGCCGCCCACCCCGACGGTGCTCCAGGACCGCTGCCCGTCGGTGTGCTCGATCAGCACGCGGGTGATCGCGTCGGTGCCGTGCGCGCTGTCCAGCAGCCGCACCTTGTAGTCGATCAGCTCGAAGTCCTCGATCTGCGGGTAGGCCTTGCCCAGCGCGAGCCGCAGCGCATGGTCCAGAGCGTTCACCGGCCCGTTGCCCTCACCGGTGCTGACCACCCGGGTGTCGCCCGCGTGCAGCTTGACCGTGGCCTCGGAGCTGACGTCGGCATCGGTCCCGTTCGGGGTGCCACCGTGCTCCACGATCGCCCGCCAGGACTCCACCCGGAAGTAGCTGGGCCTCCTGCCGGTGACCTCCTCGCGCAGCAGCAGGTCGAAGGAGGCGTCGGCGGCGTCGAAGGTGTACCCGTTCGCCTCGGCGTCCTTCACCCGCGCGGTGATCCGCCCGAGCAGGTCCGGCTGGCCACCCAGGTCGAAGCCCAGCTCGCGACCCTTGAGCTCGATGCTCGCCCGGCCCGCCATGTCCGAGACCAGCATCCGCATGTCGTTGCCCACCTGACGTGGGTCGATGTGCTGGTACAGGTCCGGGTCGATCCGGATCGCGCTGGCGTGCAGGCCCGCCTTGTGCGCGAACGCGCTGGCGCCGATGTAGGGCTGGCGCGCGAACGGAGCGATGTTGGTGATCTCGCTGACCGCGTGCGCGATCCGGGTGACCTCCTCCAGCCCCGCCCCGGTCAGCGTGCGCAGGCCGAGCTTGAGCTCGAGGTTGGCCACCACGGCGAGCAGGTCGGCGTTACCGGTGCGCTCCCCGTAACCGTTCACGCAGCCCTGCACGTGCCGGGCGCCAGCGGCCACAGCGGCCATGGAGTTCGCCACCGCGCAGCCGGAGTCGTTGTGGGCGTGGATGCCGAGGGTGCCGTCGGTGCGGGCGGCCACGGTGGTGACGATCTCGTGCACCCAGTCCGGCAGCATGCCGCCGTTCGTGTCGCACAGTGCGACGACGTCGGCTCCCGCCTCGAGCGCAGTGGTCACCGCCCGTAGGGCGTAGGTGGGGTCGTAGCGGTAGCCGTCGAAGAAGTGCTCGGCGTCGATGATGACCCGCCGGCCCGCCTCGCGCAGGTAGGAGACGGTGTCGGCGATCATCGCGAGGTTCTCCTCACCGGTGGTGCGCAGCGCGCGCTCCACGTGCCGGATGTCGCTCTTGGCCACCAGGGTGATGATCGGGGCCTCGGAGTCCACCAGCGCGCGGACCTGGGTGTCCTGGTGGGCGGTGGTGCCCGGCTTGCGGGTGGAGCCGAACGCCGCCAGCTCGGCATTGGTCAGCGTGAGCTCTTTGGCGGCCTTGGCGAAGAACTCGGTGTCCTTCGGGATCGCGCCGGGCCAGCCGCCCTCGATCGAGGTGACGCCGAGCTCGTCCAGGAGGGGGGCGATGGCGAGCTTGTCCGCCACGGAGAGGTTCATCCCCTCCTGCTGGGCGCCGTCGCGCAGCGTGGTGTCGTAGACCTCCACGCTGGTGGTCTCGGTGAGGGGTGCGGTGCTCATCTCGTGACTTCCATGCAGTTCAGCGGTGGTGACTGGCACGCGGTGGGGGTGGCAGCGTGCGATGTCCTTCTCGACGATCCGGTTGCCGCAGCAGGTGGTTGTGGCAACAAAAAGACCCCCCGAGGTGCGGGAGGTCTGCGCGTTCACCGAGGTCGGTGAACGCGCTAGCCGATAATCAGTGCGCTGGTGTGCGTCATGAGGACATTGTGGCACACCTGCGGGGCCGGCGAGACGACGGACCCGCCGAGCAGGCTGGGCGCGACTGGCTGGCGAGTCCGGGCAGATGCGGGCCGGCGCTTCTGGATGAGTGCGGACCCGGTCGGCCCCTGACGATGGCGTGAGCGCTGGTCTGGTCGGGTCCTGGTCCGCACGGCCACCCCTTGATGATGTTCGACGGCGGGGGTTGGGTTTTCGTTGGTTTCTCGCGGTTTTGGTGGGAGTGTCGGTGGTCGGGTCTAGTGTTTTGGGTATGGCACAACAGTTCGAGCACGAGGGTTCTGCGGGTGGGGAGACCGCCCCGGAGCAGACTGTGGCCTGCCGTGCTGGTGTGCCGGTGCTGAACCTGTGCGCACCGGCGGGCGATGCGGTGGCGCTGATCGATCTGGGCGCCCTGGCCCACACGGCCGGTGAGCGTGCGTTGGCCGAGCTGATCTCGACCTCTCATGCGGCCCCGGTGGGCACCCAGCTGGCCTCGGCCAGTGTCGATCCCCAGCTGTACACGCTGCTGACCCGCCTGGACCTCGACCAGGCCGATGATGAGGACCTGGTGGAGGCGGCAGCGGCAGCCGAACGGCTGGAATCAGCCGCCCATGCGATCAAGCTACGCGCCGCGGCCACCTTGTCCCACCGCCTGGCGATGAACCCGACCGCTCTGGCCCACACCCAAGCCACCCAACGCGAGGTCGCCGCCGACGAGCTGGCGGTCCGGATGCGGATCACCCACCGGGCCGGCAGGGACCTCATCCGCCGCGGACGGGCGCTCGAAGGTGCCCTGGCAGGCACCGGCCAGGCACTGGCTTCCGGAGTGATCGATGCGGGTCGGGCCCGGGTGATCATCGACGGCCTCGACCACGTCCCACCCGAGGTCGCCGCCACCGTCGAAGACCAGGTCCTGCCCCGCGCCCCACGACGGACCGTAGCCCAGCTGCGCGCCGATGTGACCAAAGCCCTCATCGCCGTCGACGCCGACGCCGCCGCCGAACGCGCCCGCTACCGCGCCAGCCAACGCCGAGTATCACGCCCCCGCGCCCACGGCGACGACACCGCCTCCATGCGCATCGAAGGCCCCGCCGGTGACATCCTCGCCCTAGACGTGGCCCTGCACGCCGCAGCACGCGCAGCCAAGACCAACGGCGACCAACGCACCATCGACCAGCTA
>DATGRZ010000005.1:0-5490 GCA_035303065.1 Ruania sp. | reverse complement strand
ACGAGGAAGGAGATGGCCACCGCCACCACGGCCAGGCCGGCGCCGCAGAGGAACGCGTCGTGCACGCCGCCGGCGAGAGCGGACTGCTCATCGAGGCCGCGGTCCAGCCCGGCGGCGGTACGGGTGGACATCACCGTGATGAACAGCGCGGTGCCCGCACCCCCGGCCAGCTGCTGCAGCGTGCTCATGATCGCGCTGCCGTGGGAGTACAGCTCGGGCCGCACCGAGCCCAGCGCCGAGGTCATCAGCGGGGTCATCAGCAGCCCCAGGCCCACCGAGAGCGTGACGTGGATGGTCACCACCTGCCAGGTGGGGCTGCCCGGGGACAGCAGCGTCATGGCGCCCAGCGCTCCGGCGACCAGCACGGAGCCGGGAATGACCAGGGGCCGCGGGCCGACCCGGTCGAAGGTCCGGCCCACCAGCGGGGCGATGAGCCCCATCGTGAGGCCGCCGGGCAGCAGGACCAGGCCGGTGTCGAGCGTGCTGAGGCCCATGACGTTCTGCAGGAAGATCGGCAGCAGGATGAGTGTGCCGAACAGGGCGCCCATCGAGGTGAGCATCATGATGACGCCCACGGTGAAGGTGCGGGAGCGGAACGGGCGCAGGTCCAGCAGGGCCTTGTCCTCCCGTTGGAGTCGCAGCTGACGCCACACGAAGGCGGTGAGTGCCCCGGCCCCGATCACCAGCGGCACCACGGGCGGGACCGCCGAGTTGCCCTCGGTGGACTCCCCGATGCTGCTCAGCCCGTAGATGAGGGTGCCGAATGCGGTGGCGGACAGGATGACCGAGAGCACGTCGAAGGGCGTCGCGCGCGGGGTGCTGATGTTCTTCACCAGCGAGCCGCCCACGATCAGCGCGAGCGCGGCGATCGGCAGCACCGCCAGGAACATCCACCGCCAGCTGAAGTTGGCCAGGATGAAGCCGGAGAAGGTGGGTCCGGTGGCCGGCGCGACCGAGATGACGATGGAGATCAGGCCCATCGTGCGCCCGCGGCGGGAGACCGGCACGAAGGTCATCACGGTGGTGATGAGCAGCGGAAGCATCACTGCGGTGCCGCTGGCCTGGATCACGCGGGCTGCCACGAGCACCGGGAACACCGGAGCGATGGCGGCCAGCGCGGTACCGGCGGTGAAGGTGCCCATCGCGGCGAGGAACACCGAACGGGTGGAGAAGCGGGTGAGGATGAGCCCGGTGGTGGGGATGACCACGGCCATGGTGAGCATGAAGGCGGTGGTGAGCCACTGGGCGGTGGCGGCACTGACCTCGAACTCGGTCATCAGCCGCGGGAGGGCCACGCTCATCACGGTCTCGTTGAGGATCATCACGAACGAGGCGATGAGCAGCACCCCGATGACGAGCTTGACCTGCGCCGGGATGGTCTCCTCGGGGGTGGTCGTCGCGTCGGTCGACGCCGCGGACCGTTGGTCGGTAGTCATGGTGCTCCTGGGGAAGTGGTCCGGAAAGGGCCGCGCTGCCCCGCGGTGCTCGAGTGCGCTCCGGGGCGCTGCGTCGCGAGCCGCTGAGTAGTCTAAGTCGCACCCGTCAGCCGGGGGCCAGTGTTTTTCTGTGCCGTTGCCGACGTCCGGCCGGCGTCCAGCTGACGCAGACGGCTAGATCCGCACGCGGTGTGTTTGGGTAATCCGCGCGCGGTGTGCGCGAGCGCGAGGGAGGCGGCATGGTGCTGGCACACGACGTGGTCGATCCTGCGGATGCGCCCACCCGGGACACTCCGGTGCTGCTGCTGCACTCCACGGTGGGGGACCGCCGGATGTGGGACCACCAGGTGCGCAGCTTCACCGCCGCGGGCCACCGGGTCATCCGGTGTGATCTCAGTGGCTTCGGCCAGTCGCCGGCGCCCACCGCGCCCTACAACGACGCCGTGGATGTACGCGAGCTGTTGGAGGCGCTCGGTGTGGAGCGGGTCAACCTGGTCGGCGCCTCCGGCGGGGGACTCGTCGCCACCGAGGTCGCCGCGCGCTGGCCCGACCGCGTCGCGAATCTGGTCCTCATCGCCTCCGCCGCCGCGGAACACCGGCCGAGCTCGCCACTGGCGGCCTTCGTCGCCGCGGAGGAGGAGTTGCTCGAGGCAGGCGACATCGACGGGGCGGTGGAGCTCAATCTCCGGACCTGGGTGCAGCCCGACGTGCCGGAGCCCACCCGCACGCTGCTCGGCCAGATGCAGCGCCGGGCCTTCGAGCTGCAGCTGGCGATGGACGATGTCGAGGAGCGTGCCGTGCAGGTCGACCCGGCGCGGATCACCGCGCGCACCCTGCTGATCTCCGGCGCCCGGGACTTCGCCGACTTCCGGCACATCGCCGAGCGCCTGGCAGCGAGGATCCCCGGGGCAGAGCACCGCCATCTCGACTGGGCGGGTCACCTGCCCACGGTGGAACGGCCGGAGGAGATGGACCGTCTCATCCTCGACTTCCTCGACTAGTTCCGCCCTGCCCGGCGGCCGAGGCAGTAACCGGTAGCGGCGGGCGGGCCCACGATGGAACAGTGCGGTCCATGAGCTCTGCCTACTTGCGCTACCCGCACCTGCACGAGGACCTGGTCACCTTCATCGCCGACGACGACGCCTGGCTGGCTCCCAGCGCGGGTGGCCGTGCGTGGCGGCTCACCGCCGACCGCGCCCCGGCCGCCCAGCCGCGCTTCTCGCCCGACGGGCGGCACATCGCCTACATCTCCACCCGCGACGGGCACCCGGAGGTGATGGTGGTGGAACTGGCCTCCGGCGCCGCCCGCCGGCTCACCTGGTGGGGTGCGGTACGCACTCTCGTGCTCGGCTGGACCGCCGACGGCCGTGTGCTGGCCGCCAGCCACGCCGGGGAGGCGAACCTGCGCCACCTGGTGGTCAAGGCGGTCGCTCTGGACGGCGCGGTGGAGCGGCTGGACCTCGGCCCGGCCTCGGGTGTGGCGATCGCCGGCTCGGGCGCGGTAGCGCTGAGCACCACCGGCAACCGGGCCCCGGCGCACTGGAAGCGCTACGGGGGCGGCACGGCGGCCCAGCTGTGGCTGCGCGGCGAGGGCACCTGGCAGCGGCTGCTCGAGCAGGACACCGCGCCGCTGGTCGACCCGATGTGGCTGGGCGAGTCGCTGGCCTTCGTCTCCGACCGGGCCGCCCGCTTCCCCGATCGCGCCGACGAGCAGGCCAACGTGTGGCTGTGGGACACCCCTGGCAGCGGCGAGCCGCGCCAGCTCACCCATCAGGGCCCCGACGAGGGCTACGTGCGCGACGCCACCACCGACGGTGCCCGCATCACCTGGCACAGCAAGGGCCGGCTGTGGATTCTGGACGACGTATCGTCCGCGCCCCGCCAGCTGGACGTCACGGTGCCGGTGGGTGCGCCGTCCTCATTCGCGGCCAAGCCGACCGAGAACCTCGACCACCTGGTGCCCGACCACGGCGGGGACGCCAGCCTGGTGGGCTGGCGCGGCAACGCCTACTGGCTGGCGCACCGCGAGGGACCGGCGCGGGCCCTGGTGGCCGACTCCGGCGTGCGGGTGCGGGAGCCCGCGTTCCTGGGCCGCACCGGCCGTGCGGTGCTGGTCACCGACGCCGCGGGCGAGGATGCGCTGGAGATCCACGCGCTGGACTCGGTGGCCGAGCCCACCCGGCTGGCCGCCGGTGAGCTGGGCCGGGTGCTGCACCTGGCCAGTGACCCGGCGGGTAAGCGGGTGGCCACCATCTCCCACGACGGCGCCGTGCGGTTGATCGATGTGGACGGCGGAGGCGTGCGTGAGCTGGGCAGGTCCGGTGACGGGGAGGCGCTGGATATCAGCTTCTCCCCGGACGGGCGTTACCTGCTGTGGTCCCAGCCGACCGGCCCGGAGGGCTCGCTGCACCAGCTGCTCATCGCGGATCTGGACGGCGCGGGCGAGCCGGTGGCGCTGACCTCGGGCAAGTACCACGACCACAGCCCGGTGTTCAGCGCGGACGGCAAGTACGTCGTCTTCCTCTCCGACCGCACCTTCGACCCGAGCTATGACAACCAGGAGTTCGCGCTGTCCTTCAGCGGCTCCACCCGTCCGTGGCTCATCCCGCTCTCCGCGCGCGAGCCGGCGCCGTTCGGTCCCAGCGCTGAGGGCTGGCGGATCAGCAAGGACGCCGAGCCGGCGCCCACTGGGGACGTCCCGGTGACCTGCCCGGACCTGGACGCCGAAGGCGCCGAGGAACGGATCGTGCCCTTCGCGGTGCCCTCGGGCGACTACCGCGACCTGCGGGCTGCCGCCGGCGGGGTGCTGTGGGTCAAGCAGGCCGCCGAGACCGGCGTGCTGGGCAGCCGGCGGGCGGCGGTGCTCGGCGAGCCCGGGAGCGACTCCCTTGAGTATTGGTCCTTCGCCGAGCGCAAGGTCACGACGGTGGCCGAGAAGGTGGACAGCTACGCCGTCTCGGGGGACGGCAAGCGTCTGGTGGTGCGGCACAAGGACACCGTCACCGTGCAGGCGGCCGACCAGCAGCCGCCCAAGGAGGATCCCACCGCGGTGGTGACGGTAGACCTGTCGCGGCTGCGGTTCGACGTGGACCCGGCCGTCGAGTGGCGGCAGATGTTCGAGGAGAACCACCGCATCATGCGCGACCACTTCTGGCGCGCGGACATGGACGGCGTGGACTGGGCGGGCGTGGCCGAGCGCTGGCGTCCGGTGGTGGAGCGGCTACGCACCCGCGACGACCTGGAGGACCTGCTGTGGGAGGTGGGCGGGGAGCTCAACACCTCGCACGCCTACACGACGCTGTCAGGGGAGCCGGTCGGTAAGGAGCGGCGCCTCGGGCTGCTCGGGGCGGACCTGGTGCCGGCCGAGGAGGGCTGGCGGATCGAACGGGTGCTGCCCGGGGAGTCCTCCGAGCCCGATGCCCGCTCGCCGCTGCGCGCCGCCGGGGTCGACGTGCGGGCCGGGGACCTCGTGGTGGCGGTGAACGGCACCCCGGTGGACCCGGCGTTCGGACCCGCGCCGCTGCTGGTGGGCGCGGCCGACAAGCCGGTGGAGCTCACCGTGCGCCGCGCCGGTGAGGAGCGGCGCGTGGTGGTGGTGCCGCTGGCCTCGGAGGAGACGCTGCGCTACCAGGACTGGGTGCGCTCGCGCCGGGAGTACGTGGCCGAGCACTCCGGTGGCCGGCTGGGCTACGTGCACGTCCCGGACATGATCGCCTCCGGCTGGGCCCAGCTGCACCGCGACCTGCGCCACGCGTCGCGGGCCGAGGGACTCATCGCCGACGTGCGGTACAACCGCGGCGGGCACACCTCCCAGCTGGTGCTGGCCCGGCTGATGTCGAAGGTGGTGGCCTGGGACGTGTCCCGGCACTACGCGACGCCGTCGACCTATCCCGCCCAGGCGCGGCGGGGGCCAGTGGTGCTGGTGGCCAACGAGTACTCGGGCTCCGATGGCGACATCATCAACGCGGCCGCCCAGGAAGTGGGGCTGGGCCCGGTGGTGGGCGTGCGCACCTGGGGCGGGGTGGTCGGCATCGACGGGCGGTTCACGCTGGTC
>DATGRZ010000004.1:0-2422 GCA_035303065.1 Ruania sp. | reverse complement strand
GCAGCTCCCGTAGGCCCGCCGGGTGGTAGCCCGCCTCGTCCAGGTGGTGCTCCCCGAGCAGCCGGCCGACCTCCGGCAGCACGCCCGCCAGCAGCTGCGAACCCGGCAACGCACCTGAGGAGAGATCCAGGACCGGGCGAGCTCCGCCGTCATCGAACGAGGTGAGCCGACCCTCCCCCTGACCGGTGACCTGCCGCGGATGGCGCACCACCGTGCCCGAGCCGCGCCGGGCGGACAGGTGCCCGGTCTCGACCAGCGCAGCATAGGTGCGGGCCACCGTGCCCCGGGCGATGCCGAGCGCCTCGGCCAGGTCCCGCTGACCGGGCATCTGCTGCCCCGCCGGCAGGTGCGCCCCCTCGATCACCTCAGCCAACGCCAGCTGCAGCGCGCGCGCCGACGCACGCCTGCCGTCCTGCCAGTCACCGAGCAGCCGCACCAGCCGCTCCGCCGGTATCCGAGCCACCACCACACCTTTCCGTGGACCACTTCGGCTCAAGTGGACCACACTCGACCGGACGGTGGGGCGCAGACTGAGAACAGCACCGCAGACCTCGAGGAGGAGAAGATGGCAACTGTCGCTCTCATCGGCACGTTGGACACCAAAGGCACCGAGTATGCGTGGCTGGCCGACCAGGTCCGTGGCCACGGCGCGCAGGTGCTGCTGATCGACGTCGGTACCAGCTCCGCGGCCGACGCGGACGTGACCCCCGCCGAGGTGGCCGAGGCCGCCGGCCACGACCTGACCCAGCTCCGGGAGGCTGGTGACCGGGGCGCCGCCATGGACGCGATGGCCGACGGCTCCGCGATCGTGCTGCTACGGCTCTTCCAGGAAGGGAAGGTGGACGGCGTGCTCGCCCTGGGCGGGTCCGGCGGGTCCTCCGTGGCCTCCCGGGCGATGCGGGCCCTGCCGGTGGGGGTACCGAAGCTGCTGGTCTCCACGATGGCGGCTGGTGACGTCTCCCCGTACGTGGGCGAGTCGGACGTGACCATGATGTACTCCGTGGTCGACGTGGCCGGGATCAACTCCGTCTCCGCCCAGGTGTTCGGCAACGCCGCCGCCGCGATCGCCGCGATGGCCGGTGCGGAGGAGGCCCGCCGGCACCGGCCCGAGACCGAGCACAAGCCGCTGGTCGGGCTGTCCATGTTCGGGCTCACCACCCCGGCGGTGGACGAGGCCCGCGCCGAGCTGAGTGACCTCGGCTACGAGGCGCTCGTCTTCCACGCCACCGGCGCCGGCGGGCGGGCGATGGAGAAGCTCGCCACCGACGGCCGCCTGGCCGGCGTGCTCGACCTGACCACCACCGAGCTGGCCGACGACCTGGTCGGCGGGGTGCTCAGCGCCGGCCCGCACCGCCTGGAGGCAGCCGGTGCAGCGGGCATCCCGCAGGTGGTCTCCCTGGGCGCCCTGGACATGGTGAACTTCGGGCCGCGCGAGCACGTCCCCGACCAGTTCGACGACCGCACCTTCGTGGTGCACAACCCCACGGTGACGTTGATGCGCACCACGCCCGAGGAGAACACGACCCTGGGTGAGCGCATCGGCGCGAAGCTGGCCGCAGCCACCGGACCGACCGCCGTCGTGCTCCCGCTGGGCGGCCTGAGCGGGATCGACACCGACGGACAGCCGTTCCACGACCCGCAGGCCGACGCCGCACTCTTCGACGCGCTGCGCACCGCGCTCGCTGGTTCCACGGTGGAGGTGGTCGAGTCCGAGCAGAACATCAACGACCCCGGGTTCGGGCGGGAGGCCGCCCGACAGTTGCACGCCCTGATCACCGCACAAGGCTGACCCGCGCAGCCGTACAGCACTGACCGCGCACCCGCGCAGGAAGGAACAGACATGGACCGCAGCACCGCACTGGCCAGGCTCCGCCAGAACGTGACCGATGGGCGGCCGATCATCGGCGGCGGCGCCGGCACCGGCATCTCGGCGAAGTCCGCCGAGGCCGGCGGCATCGACCTGATCATCATCTACAACTCCGGCCGCTACCGGATGGCTGGCCGCGGGTCCCTGGCCGGGCTGCTCGCCTACGGGGACGCGAACGCCATCGTGATGGAGATGGCCGACGAGGTGCTCCCGGTGGTGAAGGACACCCCCGTGCTGGCCGGGGTGAACGGCACCGACCCGTTCCGGGTGATGGGCCGCTTCCTGGACCAGGTGAAAGAGGCCGGGTTCGCCGGAGTGCAGAACTTCCCCACCGTCGGGCTGATCGACGGCGTCTTCCGGACGAACCTGGAGGAGACCGGGATGGGCTACGACCTCGAGGTGGACATGGTCCGAGCCGCCAGCGAGCGCGACCTGCTCACCACCCCGTACGTGTTCGACGTGGACCAGGCCCGCGCGATGGCCGAGGCCGGGGCGGACGTGCTCGTCCCGCACATGGGACTGACCACCAAGGGGTCGATCGGCGCCAGCACGGCG
>DATGRZ010000003.1:0-13385 GCA_035303065.1 Ruania sp. | reverse complement strand
GGGGCGGCGTCTGCGTCCACCGAGCCGTCCAGGTCCGCCTGTGCGGCCAGGTCGGCGGCGTCAGCAACCTGGCCGGAGCCGAGCAGCGTGCGCAGCTCGTCCAGGTAGCCGGTGATCGACTCCCGCTGCTGGTTCAGCTCGTCCACCTGGCGCTGGGCGGTGCGGCGGTCGCGATCGGTCTCAGCGGCGGTGTCCGAACGCAGCCGGTCGGCAGCCTCCCGTGCCTCGCGGGTGATCCGGTCGGCGCTGGTGCGGGCGTCGGCGAGGATCTCCGCCGACTGGGTCTCCGCTGCCGAACGCAGCTCCTCAGCCTTGGTGAGTGCCTCGGCGACGCGGGCCTCTGCCTCGTGGGCGTGCGCCTGCGCGCTGGCGATCATCTCGTCGGTGTCCGCCTTGGCCTGGGCGTGCAGCGCAGCATCCGACTCCTCCGAGGCAGCCCGCCGCTGCGCGATCTCCAGCTCCGCATCCTCGCGCAGCTGCGCTACCGACTGACGGATCTCCTCGGCATCCGCATTCGCCTGGCGGAGCAGCTCAGCGGCCTGCTCCTCGGCCTGGGCAAGCGTCGAGGCAGCATCCCGCCGGGCTTCCTCCCGCTCGGCCTCGGCCTCTGCCTTGGCGCGGGTGCGCAGCTCTTCCGCCTCGGCCTCGCTGCTGGCCTTCAGCTCGCGGGCAGCCCGCTCGGAGGCGACCTTCCGCTCGGCGATCTCCTTCTCCGCCGCAGCGCGGGCAGTGCCCAGGTCCCGCTCCAGGCTCGCGTGCTTCTCGCTCTGCTCGGTCCGCGCGACACTGGAGATCCGGGCCGCCTCCCGCTCGGAGGAGGCCACCAGCTCTTCTGCCTTGCGCTGGGCTGCCAGCAGCGTGCCCTCCGCCTGGCTGGCCGCTGCCTCGGTGGCGCTGTCGGCGTCCCGGCGGGCGTTCGCGAGCAGCTCCGCAGCCTCGTTCTCCGCCTGCGAGGTCAGCTCGTCCGCAGCAGCCTGGGCGCGCGAGGTGATGTCCTTGGCCTGCCGGTTCGCCTGGGTGAGCACGTCGGCAGACTGCTCCTCGGCGGAGCGCAGCAGCTGCTCGATCCGGGCGCCGAGCCCGGCATAGCTGGGCTTCTCCGCCTCGCGCAGCTGGGCCTGGGCGTCGGCCAGCTCGCCGGACATCTGCATCGTGCTCGCGTCCAGGGACTCCACCTGGGCGCGCGCCTCGGCCAGCTGCCGCTCCAGGGAGTGGATCCGCTGATCGACCTGCGCACGGTCGTACCCACGCATCACTACGGGGAAGGTCGATGAGTCGTCAGCCACGGGTGCTCCTCGCGATGAGCTTCGGGGGGTGTAGTTGGGGCGGAGGCCATGCTCAGACTCCCGCCGGAGAACGCTCGACGGCACAAGTCGATCCGCTCTACGCACTCAGCGTAACCGGTACCGCCAGCCCCTCCGCAGGTGTGCTGGATCACTCCCAAAGTGAGATGTCACGGAAAGGTCACGTACTCTGGGGGGTCGTCGGCGAACGGTCGACCTGGACGAGAAGGGCTCAAGAGCTGGTGCTACGACGGATTCTTGCCATCGTGCTCATCGTGCTCGGTCTTGGCACGGCCGGCGCCGCGGTCGCCTCCGGAACCATCTGGCGGCCCTCCGAGGAGGTCACTGCCACTCTGCCACAAGACCCGGACGTCCCGGTCGTGGTCGCCGGTGGCAACGTGCTGGCCACGGTGAACCCGAACGTGACCGTGACGTTGACCGCACCCGACTCCGAGACACCGCTGGTGCTCGCCATGGGCAGGGAGGCGGACGTGCGCGCCTGGCTGGACGGCTCGCCCTACCAGGAGATCACCGGGCTGACCGACTGGGAGACACTTGCCGTCGAAGAGGGCGCTGCGGCTAGCGAGGAGCCGAGCGAGGACGCCAGCGCTAGCGAGGAGCCGAGCGAGGACGCCAGCGCCAGCGAAGAAGCCACCGAGGATGCCAGCGCCACCGAGGAGTCGAGCGAGGACGCCAGCGGTGACGAGCAGGCCGAGGACAGCTCAGCCGACGCCACCGTGCCGGACCCAGCCGGTTCCGACCTGTGGATCGAGGAGATCACCGGCACTGGTGAGCTGACCTACGACTGGTCCCAGGTGGAGGGCCGCTGGCTCATGCTGGTCGCCACCGACGGCACCGAGCCGGCCCCCGATGTGTCGATGACCTGGACCCGCGAGGTCACCACTCCGCTGGTGGTCCCGGGCCTGATCGTCGGCGGTGTGCTCTTCCTCATCGGCCTGGTCTGGCTGATCGTCGAGCTGCTGGTGCACCGGGAGGAGCGGCGCGCCCGCCGAGCCCGGTCGGCCAGCTCCGCCGACGAGGCCGCGCCGGCGGTCGCGACCACGGCCGAGGACGGTACGCCGCTCACCAGGCGAGAGATCCGCGAGGCCGCCCGTGCGGCGGCTCGCAAGGGTGGGGCGACGTCCGCCCCGACCGCAGCGGAGAGCTCGGCAGAAGAGGCCGCCTCATCCGCAGACAGTGCCGCCAGCCCCGACCAGCCGGAGGGTGCACCGAGCGACTGGAACGCCATCATCAGCGGTGCACCAGCCGAGCAGAAGACCGCCGAGGAGGACCGGCTCGTCGACACTCCCGACCAACCGGAGCCCGACCGGTCGGGGGCAGCAGAGACCAGCAGCGACACCGCCTCAGCAGAGTCCGGTGCCACTGACCTGGACGAATGGGTTCGACAGGGACGCACCGGTGATCAGGCCGGCCCGGTCAGCACGTATGAGTCCCCAGCACCCGGACGTGGCCTCGGCTCCGAGCCAGCCGGGGACCTCGGCCGATCCTGGCAGGGCACACCGGGGAGCGGGGACACGACCGCGACAGAGGCGGACGCAGTCGACACGCCCGCTGAACCGGCAGGCAAGCCACGCCGCTGGTGGCAGCGGCGCAGGCGAGAGGACGCCGGTGCCACCGGCCCGGGAGCCGCTGAGGGCGCCGGGACCGCACCGGAGCGCACACCGGAGCCGACCGGCGACAGCGACGCCGGTGCTGGCCAGGCGAGCACCGCCGTCGACGAACCGAACCCGCAAGCCTCTGGTGCCTCCTGGCGACAGACCTGGGGGCTGAGCGGAACGGTCACGAGCCCGCAGCCCCCGGACGAGGACAACGAGCAGCCCGAGGCTGACCCAGCCCGCACGGACACCGACCCTGCCGCAGATGCGGCCGCCGACCCTGCCGACACAGCGCGGGGCGACGAGGAGGGAGACCGATGAAGCGCCGTACCACCCGCCGCGCGAGCGCGGGACTCACCGCGCTGGCTGCGCTGAGCCTGCTGGCCGGGTGCGCAATCCCGGTGCCATCACCGGAGGCGCAGCCGGAGGCCCCAGAGTCCATGCCCGTCCTGGACGAACCGCGCATCGAACGGATCCTCACCGACCTGGACGAGGTGATCACCGCCGCAGACGAGGAGCAGGACGCTGACTTGCTCGAGGACCGGGTGACGAACCCGGCGCTGCGGATCCGGGCCGCCGAGTACCAGCTCGCCCAGGCCACGGCCGACGATGACGACGCCTACAGCCCGCGCACGCTGATCACCTCCCCGCAGGCCGAAGTGGTCTCGGTGTCCCAGGACTGGCCGCGCACCATGCTGGTGGTCACCGAGATCGCCGACGGTGCGAACGTGCCGCTGCTGCTCACCCTGGAGCAGGAGGACCCCCGCTCGCCCTACCAGCTGCACCACTGGGTGCGGCTGCTGCCGGGCACGGAGATGCCGCCGACCGCGGTACCGGCCACCGGCAGCGAACAGGTGGCCGCCGACGCCTCCGGCTTCCTGGTCAGCCCCGAGGAAGCGATCTCCGAGTACGCCGACATCCTCACCTACGGCGAGGACAGCGACTTCGCCGACAGCTTTGCCCTGGGCGACGACGAGTTCTACAGCCTGGTCCGCGACGAGGCAGACAACCTGGACGTGGTGGACGAGGCCGGCACGTTCGCCCAGCGCACCCACCCCACCGACGAACCGGTGATCGCGCTGGCCACCGAGGACGGCGGGTACGTGGTGCTCGGTGAGATGCGTACCCGGCAGAAGTTCACCAAGACCATCTCCGGCTCGGAGATCACCGTCCCGTCCCCGCACATCGAAGCACTGGACGCCGAGGACGGCAGCCTGGAGTACCTGGACGACTCCCTGATCGCCTCGTTCCGCACCATGGTGGCGATGTACGTACCGGGTGAGGACGCCGAGGACGGCCAGGTGACCGTGCTCGGTGCCGAACGGGTGCTCACCGGCGTGTCCCGGGAATGCCCGCGCGATGAGTCCAGGTGTTCCTGACCAGCACGGAACGCGAACTAGGATCGAGAGCATGAGTCAGCAGCCCCCTCCGTCGATCAACCTGCACGGCGCCGTGGACCTGTCCGCGCTCGCCGCTCCGCCGCCCCCGCCGCCGAACGCGGCCACTCCCGCGGGGCTGGTCACCGACGTCACCGAAGAGACCTTCAACGACGTCATCCAGCAGTCCAACCAGGTGCCGGTCCTGGTGCTCCTCTGGCAAGTGGGGGAGGGGCAGAGCATCCAGCTGAACAGCACGCTGGAGACGCTGGTGACCGAGCAGCGCGGCAAGCTCGTCCTGGCCCGCATCGACGTGGCGGCGCACCCGCGGCTCGCGCAGGCGTTCCAGGTGCAGGCCGTGCCAGCGGCGATGGCGGTGATCAAGGGGCAACCGGTGCCACTGTTCCAGGGTGCGCCCGCGACCGAGCAGATCCGCCCGGTGCTGGACCAGCTGCTGCAGCTGGCGAAGGAGAACGGTGTGACCGGCGAGGTGGACACCGGCCAGCAGCCGGAGGAGGGCGAGGAGCCGGCCGAGCCGCCGCTGCCGCCGCACCTGCAGGCCGCCTACGACGCCATCGAGGCGGACGACCTGGATGGTGCGGTCGCCGCCTTCGAGCACGCGATCAACGAGAACCCGGCCGATGCGGAGGCCGCTGCCGGTCTGGCCCAGGTGCAGCTGCTGCAACGGATCGCTGGTCTGGATCCGGAGCAGGTGCTCCAGCGGGCCACCGAGGCGAAGGCCGGTGACCTGGACGCCCAGCTGCCGGCCGCCGACCTGGAGGTCGCCGGTGGTCGGCTCGCCGAGGGCTACACCCGGCTGCTGCAGGCGGTCCGGGTGACCGCCGGCGACGACCGGGAACGAGCCCGGTTGCGGCTGCTCGAGCTGTTCCGGATCGCCCCGGACGACGACCCGGCCGTGGTCAAGGCCCGCCGCGACCTGGCCATCGCCCTGTACTGACCCCAGCAATCCGCGGGTCGGTGGCGGGGAGGGTGTCGGTGGCGGGGGAGGGTCACGCGCGGCGCAGGATGGTCACCCCGAGCGGGGGCACCCGCAGCTGGACCGAGTGCGTGCGGCCGTGCCAGGGCACCGGCTCGGCGGTCAGCTCACCGGTGTTCACCACCCCGGAGCCGCCGAAGTCGGCATGGTCGGTGCTGAGCAGCTCCACCCAGGCGCCGTCCCCGGGCACGCCCACCCGGTAGCCCTCGTGCGGGGCGCCGGAGAAGCAGGCCACCACCACCAGCTCCTCGTCCCCGCCCTTGCGCAGGTAGGCGAGCACGTTGCGGTCGCCGTCGTTGGCCTCCAGCCACTCGAACCCGGCGGGGGTGAAGTCGTCAGCCCAGAGCGCCGGGTGCTCGCGGTAGAGCCGGTTCAGCTGCCGCAGCATCTCCCGCACCCCCGCGTGCGACGGGGTGTCGCCGAGCTCCCAGTTCAGCGACTGCGCCTCGTTCCACTCGGTGTTCTGCGCGAACTCCCCACCCATGAACAGCAGCTTCTTGCCCGGGTGGGTCCACTGGTAGGCGAGCAGCAGCCGCACCCCGGCGAGCTTCGCCCACAGGTCGCCGGGCATCTTCTGCCACAGCGAACCCTTGCCGTGCACCACCTCGTCGTGGCTCAGCGGCAGCACGAACTGCTCGGAGAACGCGTACACCAGGGAGAACGTCAGCTCCCCGTGGTGGTAGCGCCGGTTGATCGGTTCCTCCGCCAGGTAGCGCAGGGTGTCGTTCATCCAGCCCATGTTCCACTTCAGCCCGAACCCCAGCCCACTGTGCGAGGTGGGGGTGGTCACCCCCGGCCAGGCGGTGGACTCCTCGGCGATCATCATCGTGCCGGGCGCCACCCGGTAGGCGGTGGCGTTCGTCTCCTGCAGGAACTGGATCGCCTCCAGGTTCTCCCGCCCGCCGCGCACGTTCGGCCGCCACTGCCCCGCCTCCCGGGAGTAGTCCAGGTAGAGCATCGAGGCCACCGCATCCACCCGCAGGCCGTCCACGTGGAACTCGGTGAGCCAGTACAGCGCGTTGGCCACCAGGAAGTTACGCACCTCGTTGCGGCCGAAGTTGAACACGTACGTGCCCCAGTCCTTCTGCTCCCCGCGCAGCGGGTCCGGGTCCTCGTACAGCGGGGTGCCGTCGAACCGGGCCAGCGCCCAGGCGTCCTTGGGGAAGTGCGCCGGCACCCAGTCCACGATCACCCCGATACCGGCCTGGTGCAGCCGGTCCACCAGGTAGCGGAACTCGTCTGGGCTGCCGAACCGGGACGTGGGCGCGTAGTAGGAGGTCACCTGGTAGCCCCAGGAGCCGCCGAACGGGTGCTCGGCCACCGGCAGCAGCTCCACATGGGTGAAGTTCATCCAGGTGACGTACTCCACCAGCTGCTCGGCCAGCTCCCGGTAGCCCAGCCCCTTGCGCCAGGAGCCCAGGTGCACCTCGTAGATGCTCAGCGGACCCGAGTGCGGGTCGGTGGCAGCGCGAGCATCCATCCAGGTCTGGTCGTTCCAGTCATAGCTGCTCTCGGTGACCACGGACGCGGTCGCCGGCGGCACCTCGGTGGCCCGCGCCATCGGGTCGGCCTTCATGTGCCAGGACCCGTCGGACAGGCAGATCTCGTACTTGTACCGCTGTCCGGCGGCCAGTCCCGGCAGGAACACCTCCCACACCCCGGTGCTGCCCAGGGAACGCATCATCGCCCCGCGACCGTCCCAGCCGTTGAAGTCGCCGACCACCCGCACCGCGCGCGCGTTCGGGGCCCAGACCGCGAACGAGACGCCGGCCACGTCCCCCAGCACCGACGGGTAGCGGCGCACCCGGGAGCCGAGCACCTCCCAGAGGCGTTCGTGCCGGCCCTCGGCGATCAGGTGCTGGTCCACCTCCCCGAGGGTGGGCAGGAACCGGTACGGGTCGTCCCGCTGCACCTCGTTGTCCGGGTAGCGCACCTGCAGCCGGTAGTCGGGCACCTCCTCGGCCGGGAACGCGGCCACCCAGATGCCGTTGTAGGTGTGCTGCGCGGGGTGCTCTCCGGCGGAGGTGAGCACGGTCACCGCAGTGGCCAGGTGGGCCACCACCCGGATGGTGAGCACCCCGGTGTCGGTGTCCAGGTGCGGGCCGAGCACGTCGTGCGGGGCGAAGTGGGAGCCGTCTGCCACGGCCTGCAGCACGCTCTGCGGCACCGGTGCCGGTCGTGCTCCGTCCGGTGACGGCGCAGCCTGGGTGGCGTTCTCGGGTACGCCCTGCGCAGCCGGTGACGGCGCAGCCTGGGTTGGTCTGGCCGGTTCGCCGGGGCGGGGTCCCGGGGTGGGGAAGATGCCGGCGAGCAGCCGCTCGCCGTCCGGCGGAGAGTTCTCGGCCACAGTCTGCTCCTCGGTGAGTCGACGGACACCGCCCAGCGGGATGGGCAGCCAGTCGGGACGGTTCTTCTGTTCGTACACGGCTTCGTAGAGCGCCTTGTCCAGCTCGAGCGCCCTGAGCACAGTCTCCTCGAGATCTCCGCCGGCGGCGCGGTATCCGGCGAGGAAGGAGCTGCGAGCCTCCTCCGTCCAGGCGGGTGCGGCTGCGTGCCCGACGGCAGCGGCGTAGTCGAAGGACCGCAGCATCCCGGCCACGTCCCGCAGCGGCTGGTCCGGGCGACGGCGCTCGGCCAGCGGCCGCAGCGGCTCTCCCTCGAAGTCCAGCACGTACCAGGTGCCCTCGGCGTGCAGCACCTGACCGAGGTGCAGGTCGCCGTGGATGCGCTGGGCGGGGCCCACCTGGGCGCCGGTCACCCGGGCCAGCACCGCCTCGATCGCCTCGGTGAACACCGCCAGCGCCGGTACCTGGGCCAGCGCCCACCGGGCGCGCTCGCGCAGCTGGTCGGCCAGTGCGGATGCTCTGGCGGTGTGCTCGCCTGGGGCGCCGGCGCTGCTGTGCTCGCCGGAACTGCCGGGCAGCGCCGCTGCCAGGTGGGTGTGCAGCTCGGCCACGCAGGCGCCCAGGTCGGCTGCCAGCGGTGTCAGGTCTGTCCCGGTGCGCGCGTGCTCGCAGGCGAGCTCGAACCCGTCGCGGGCCCCGGCCACGAACGCGGTGAGCACCCCCAGGTCGCCCTGCACCGGCGTCCCCGCGGTCCCCGGCCAGGAGCCGCCGAGAGTGGCCAGCACGTCCGGCACGTGCGCCCAGCCGACGTCGCGCAACGCGGTGGCGATCTCGATCTCCGGGTTGGGTCCTGCGGCGAGCACCCGGAACATCTTCAGCTGCGCGTCCCCGACCCCGCGGCCGGGGATGCGCACCGAGGTGTTCGACTGCTCACCGGTGTGCACCTGGCCACCGGCCGGCTCCAGGTCCGCGGGAGTGATGCTCGCTCCCGTCCGCGGTGTGGCGGTGGCCAGCCAGGCGCGCAGGAACGCCGGGTGGTGCGGTCCGTCCACCAGCACCTCCTCCGGGCCCAGGCGGGCGATCACCCCCTGGTGCAGCGGCCAGGAGGCGGTGGCCACCAGCGGCACCTGCAGCACGATCGGCGCCGCGTCCTGGCGGTGCAGCTCGAGGAGCACCACGGTGCAGGCCGCCTCCTGCTCCGGGTCGGGCAGGTCGATGGAGGCGATGGTGCGCATCGTGGCACCGGCATCGTCCTTGGCCGGGAACCAGCGCTGGGCGCGGACCCAGTCCTCGATCAGGTCCAGCAGCAGAGATCCGGTCGGTTCGCTCATCGTGGCTCCAGGGTGAGCCAGAAGAAGTCCCGGGAGCCGAGCGTCAGGGTGAGCTCACCGTCCTGACCGGCGGCCGCAGCACCAGTCTCGGCCCCAGCACCCTCCCCGGTGCCGGCACCAGCCTCGGCGCCTGCCTCGGGTTCGGCCGGCGAACCCGCCCCGGTGGCCGCACCGTGCCCGGGTGAGTCGAGACCAGGGTCGTGCTGCCCGAAGGAGCCCTGCTCAGGTGCAGGACCTGTGCCCGGAGGTGACGCCGTCGTCGGCCCGGACCTGGCAGCAGCGCCCGCCACGCCGACCGGCGGGAAGGAGCTGCCGCCGAACACGTCCCGGACGTCCCGCCCGGCCAGACCGGGCAGCTGCACCGTGGCCGAACGCGGCGTGGCGGCCAGGTTCGCCACGCACAGCACCGTCTCGTTCTCGTCCCGGCGCAGGAACGCCAGCACCGCCTCGTTGTCGCAGGTCAGCGGCACGTAGTCACCGACCCCGAAGGCCGGGTGGGCGCGGCGCACCTCGAGCATCCCGCGTACCCAGTGCAGCAGCGAGGTGGGGATCGCCAGCTGTGCCTCCACGTTCAGGTGGTTGTAGTGGTTGGTCAGGTTCTGCACCACCGGTAGGTACAGCCGGCCCGGGTCGGTGGCGGGGGAGAAGCCGGCGTTCCGGTCCGGGGTCCACTGCATCGGGGTGCGCACCGCGTCCCGGTCCGGCAGCCAGATGTTGTCCCCCATGCCGACCTCGTCGCCGTAGTACAGGCAAGGGCTGCCCGGCAGGGACAGCAGCAGCGCGTGCGCCAGCTCCACCTCCGCCCGGGAGTTGTCCAGCAGCGGGCCCAGCCGGCGGCGGATACCCACGTTCGCGCGCATCCGCGGCTCCGGGGCGTACCAGCCGTACATCGCCGCCCGCTCCTCGGTGCTGACCATCTCCAGGGTGAGCTCGTCGTGGTTGCGCAGGAACGTGCCCCACTGGGCGCCCGGTGGGATCTGCGGGGTGTCGTCGAGGATCTGGGCGATGCTGCGCGCGGACTGCTCCCGCAGCGCGTAGAAGATTCGCGGCATCACCGGGAAGTGGAAGCACATGTGGCACTCCGGCGCCTCCTCGGTGCCGTAGTAGGCCACCACGTCCTGCGGCCACTGGTTCGCCTCGGCGAGCATCAGCCGGCCCGGGAACTCCGCATCCACCATCGCCCGCACCTGGGCGAGCAGCTCGTGCGTGGCCGGCAGGTTCTCGCAGTCGGTGCCCTCCTCCTCGAACAGGTACGGCACCGCATCCAGCCGGAACCCGTCCACGCCGGTGCGCAACCAGAACCGGATGACGTCGAACATCGCCTCGATCACCCGTGGGTTCTCGTAGTTCAGATCCGGCTGGTGGGAGAAGAACCGGTGCCAGAAGTACTGTCGGCGCACCGGGTCGAAGGTCCAGTTCGACACCTCGGTGTCCACGAAGATGATCCGGGCGTCGGAGTAGGCGTCCGGCTCGTCGGCCCAGACGTAGAAGTCCCCGTACGGGCCGGTCGGGTTGGACCGGGAGGACTGGAACCACGGGTGCTGGTCGCTGGTGTGGTTCATCACCAGGTCGATGATGATGCGGATGCCGCGGGCGTGCGCCGCCTCCACCAGCTCGGTGAAGTCCTCGATGGTGCCGTACTCGTCGGCCACTGCGGTGTAGTCGGACACGTCGTAGCCACCGTCGCGCAGCGGCGAGGGATAGAACGGCGGCAGCCACAGGCAGTCCACGCCGAGCCACTGCAGGTAGTCCAGCCGGTCGATCAGCCCGCGCAGGTCGCCGGTGCCGGAGCCGTCGGAGTCGGCGAAGGCGCGCAGCAGCACCTCGTAGAACACTGCGGTGCGGTACCACTGCGGGTCCTCGCTCAGCCCGGGACGGGCGGTCTCGGTGAACGGGGCGCCGCCAGTAGGCGCACCGGTCCGGGCGAACGCGCCGGCGGACGGGCTGGTCACCGGTGCCTCACCGTGATGATGTGTGCACACCGCCCGTGGGGGTCCAACCGCACGAACGGCACCGGGCCCCAGGCGTAGGTCTCCCCGGTGAGCTCGTCGTGGGCGGTGAACTCGTCCTGGTCGCCCAGGCCGAGGGCAGCGGTGTCCAGGTGCACCAGCGACTCCCGGGAGGTGTACGGGTCCAGGTTGACCACCACGATCACCGTGTCCTCGGCGCCCGTCGGGGAGTGCTCGGCGGGCACGCGCTTGGAGAAGCAGAACGTGGCGTCGTCGGTGGTCGGGTGCACGGTCAGGTTCCGCAGCCGCTGCAGGGCAGGATGCTCCCGGCGGATCTGGTTCAGCCGGGTGAGCAGGTCGGTGATCCCGTGCGTGCGCGCTGCCGCCTCCCAGTCCCGCGGCTTGTACTCGTACTTCTCGTTGTCGATCTGCTCCTCGGCACCGGGCCGGGCCACGTTCTCCACCAGCTCGTACCCGGAGTAGATGCCCCAGGTGGGCGAACCGGTGGCGGCCAGCACCGCACGGATCGCGAACGCCGCCGGGCCGCCCTGCTGCATGTACGGGGTGAGGATGTCGTGCGTGGTGGGCCAGAACGCCGGGCGCATCACCGCCGCCAGGTCTCCGCTGACCTCGGTGAAGTACTCGGTCAGCTCCTCCTTGGAGTGCCGCCAGGTGAAGTAGGTGTAGGACTGGTGGAAGCCGAGCATGCCCAGGGTGCGCATCATCGCCGGCCGGGTGAACGCCTCCGCCAGGAAGATGATCTCCGGGTGGGTCGCGGCGACGTCGGCGAGGATCCGTTCCCAGAACGTCAACGGTTTGGTGTGCGGGTTGTCCACCCGGAACAGGGTCACCCCGTGGTCGATCCACACCTGGAGCATGTCCCGGACGGCGGCGTAGATACCCTCCGGATCGTTGTCGAAGTTCAGCGGGTAGATGTCTTGGTACTTCTTCGGCGGGTTCTCCGCATACGCGATCGACCCGTCCGCCCGGGTGGTGAACCACTCCGGGTGCTCCGTTGCCCACGGGTGGTCCGGAGAGGCCTGCAGCGCGATGTCCAGCGCCACTTCCATGCCCAGCTCGCGGGCCCGGGCCACGAAGTGGTCGAAGTCCTCGAAAGTGCCCAGGTCCGGGTGGATCGCCTCGTGCCCGCCCTCGGCCGAGCCGATCCCGTACGGGGAGCCCGGATCCCCTGGCTCGGCGACGAGCGTGTTGTTCCGGCCCTTGCGGTTGGTGGTACCGATCGGGTGCACCGGGGTGAGGTACACGACGTCGAAGCCCATCGCGGCGATCCCGGGCAGCCGTTCGGCGGCGGTGCGGAGCGTGCCGGAGACCCACTCGCCGGTGGTCTCGTCCCGGTAGGCCCCCTCGGACCGGGGGAACAGCTCGTACCACGAGCCGTACAGGGCACGCTCCCGGTGCACCACCAGCGGGTAGGTCGCCGAGGCGGAGACGTACTCGCGCAACGGCACCTCGGCCAGCACCTGCTGCACCTCCGGGGAGATGCCGGCAGCCAGCCGGGCCAACGCCGGCCGGGACTGGTCGCCCAGGGCGCTGATCGCATCGCGCAGCACCTGCTCCTGGGCCTCGGTCAGGTCCAGCTCCGCCACGGCCCGCTGCAGCAGCCGGCCACCCTCGGTGAGCATCAGCTCGGTGTCCACCTCGGCATGCACCTTCAGCACCGCATCGTGCCGCCAGGTGCCGTACGGGTCGGACCAGCCCTCCACCCGGAACCCCCACATCCCCTCGCCGTCCGGTACCAGGTGTGCCTGGTACCGGTCGTTGCCGGGGGAGACGTCCACCATGCGCGCCGAGGAGTGGTCGGTGCCGTCCGGGGCGACGAGCACGGCGGTGGCTGCCACCGCATCGTGTCCCTCCCGGAACACGGTTGCCCGGACCGGCACCGCCTCCCCGACCACGGCCTTCGTGGGCCAGCGGCCGTTCTCCGCGGACGGGCCGACGTCGAGCACCGGGATCCGGCCGATCGGGGCAGCAGGGGTGGGGCTGGGAGTAGTCACAGGTCGAACCTACCGATCGTGGCGGCGGAGTACATCTCGATGCACGGTCAGCCCGGTGGCGCGGGTGCCCGGCCGGGCACCCGCGCAGTGTGCCGTGGTCCCCTCGGGGTGGCCTATGCTCGCGACGTGAGAGCGATTCGACGATTCACCGTGCGCACTGTGCTGCCCGAGCCGCTGGCCGTTCTGGACGACCTGGCACTGAACCTGCGCTGGTCCTGGCACGCTCCTACCCGGGAGCTGTTCGCCGGCATCGACCCCGACCTGTGGGAAGAGGTGCACGGCGACCCGGTGCGGCTGCTCGGCGCGCTCTCCCCGCAGCGGCTGACCGAGCTGGCCGCTGACGAGACATTCGTGGCCAGGGTGCGCGAGCTCGGCGCGGACCTGAGCACCTACCTGAGTGACGAGCGCTGGTACCAGGGGGAGGAACGCCGTCGGGAATCGGCTGGTGAGCCTGCGCTGCCCGGTGCGATCGC
>DATGRZ010000002.1:0-2111 GCA_035303065.1 Ruania sp. | reverse complement strand
CGTCTACGGGGCCCCCAAGCGGATGCGCGAGCTCGCCGAGGACCTCGTCGCGCACTGGGAGGCGCGCCGGGACGGCATGCTCGAGCTGGTCCGGGCGGGCAGCACGTCATTGCCCGACGGCGGAGCTCACCCGGGTCAGGTCAGCTCGCCTGGTAAGGCGCTGATCGTGGGCGCCACCCGGGAGATCTGCGCCCGGTTGTACGAGGCGATCGTGGCGCTGCGCCCGGACTGGCACTCCGAGGACCTGGACGCCGGGAAGATCAAGGTGGTCTACTCCGGCACCCCCGCCGACACCGGCGCCGTGGCCCAGCATGTGCGCCGGGACTCGGCCAACGCGGTGATCAAGAAGCGGCTCAAGGATCCCGACGACGAGCTGGAGCTGGTGATCGTCAAGGACATGATGCTCACCGGCTACGACTCCCCGCCGCTGCACACCCTGTACCTGGACCGGCCGATGCGCGGGGCGCTGCTGATGCAGACCCTCGCCCGGGTGAACCGCACCTTCCGCGGCAAGAACGCCGGCCTGCTGGTGGCCTACGCTCCGATCGCCGACAGCCTGGCCGACGCGCTCGCGGAGTACACCGCCGACGACCAGGGCGCCAAACCGGTCGGCAAGGAGGTGGCCGATGCGGCCGCGGTGGCCCGCGAGCTGGTGGCCCAGCTGCGTGCGGTGCTGCAGGGCTCCGGCTGGCGGGAGCGGCTCGAGGCCGGCCGCGGCAGCCCTCGCGGGTGGGTGGATGCGGTGATGGGCACGCTGAACTGGCTGCGCAGCCCGCACACCCCGGGCAACGCCCCGGCTGAGGGGGAGGAGTCCCGGGAGTCCAGGTTCCGGCGCCTGGCCGCCCGGCTGTCCCGGGCCTGGGCACTGTGCGGACGCACCGAGGAGATCGCCGACCTGACCCAGGAGGCCCGGTTCTACGAGGACCTGCGGGTCTGGATGGGCAAGCTGGACGCCGAGGACCGGCAGGCCCGGGGAGAACCGATCCCCGCCGACGTGCAGCGCCTGCTCGCCGAGCTGGCCGCGAAGGCGTTCACCTCCGAGGACGTGCTGGACATCTATGCCGAGGCCGGGCTCGGGACGGTGCGCATCGACCAGATCGACACCGACTTCGCCCAGCGTGCCAAGGCGAGCAAGACCCCGCACCTGACCATCGAAGCCCTGCGCGCGCTGGTAGCCAGCGAGGCGCGCACCGCCACCCGGGGCAACGCCGTCCGGCAGGCCGCGTTCTCCGACCGGCTGCAGGAGGTGATGACCCGGTACATCAACTCCAACCTCACCTCCGCCGAGGTGATCGCCGAGCTGGTGGCGATGGCCCGCGACCTGGCCGCGGAGCAGGACCGGGGCCGCCGGTTCGACCCGCCGCTGGACACCGAGGAGCTCGCGTTCTTCGACGCGGTGGCCGCCAACCCGTCGGCCCTGGAGCTGCAGGGAGAACCGGTGCTGGCGCAGATCGCCCGCGACCTGGTGCGGATCATGCGCCGGGACGTGAAGACCGACTGGACCGTGCGCGACGACGTGCGCGCCAAGCTGCGCTCCTCGGTCAAGCGGCTGCTGATCAAGTACGACTACCCGCCGGACAAGCGTGCCGACGCCGTGATCCTGGTGATCGAGCAGATGGAGTCCATGGCCCGCCGCCGCGCCGCCTGACCGGTCCGCGCATGGGTCGCGAACGCTCTGGTTTGCGGCTCCCGGTCGGCGTGTCGCCGCGGAAGGGAGCGTTCGCGATCTGGTCCGCAGGCATCAGTGCATCAGATCGCCTGATGATATGATGCAAACATGCGCACGACGATCACGCTCGACCCTGACGTCGAAGCGCTAGTCGCCCGGGCGATGCGAGAACGGAGGGTGTCGTTCAAGACCGCGGTGAACGACGCCCTGCGCCGCGCGTTGGCTCAGCCGCGCGACGAGGAGCCCTACCAGTCGCCGACCTACGAGCTCGGCGCGCGCGTCGACCTCACCAAGGCGACCCAGCTCGCCGGCGAGCTCGAGGACGCCGAGCTGATCCGCAAGATCGGGCTCGGCAAGTGAAGATCGTCGATACCAACGTCTTGCTCTACGCAGTCGACACCACAGCGGCCAAGCACCAGCAGGCACACACCTGGTTGAGCCG
>DATGRZ010000001.1:0-5338 GCA_035303065.1 Ruania sp. | reverse complement strand
CGCGTGTTCGTCGCCGAGGAGACCGCCCCCATGCTGGACGCCCAGGAGCTGGACGCCACCGAGACCGAGCAGGGCACCGGCTTCAGCCTGCGCAAGCAAGTCTGAACCCCAGCCGGGGCGTAGACCCACCTGGCGGCCCTGCCGTTGCCGCGAGTGACGGCGGGCGTCAGGCTGGAGGGATGCCGCACCTGGATTCCGTCGTCGTGGATGCTCAGGACCCGGCCCGGCTCGCCGGGTTCTGGTCCGTGGCCCTGGAGGCACCGGTCGTCTACCAGGGCGACGACGGTACCCGCCTGTCCCTACCCGGCACCTTCGAGCTGTCCCTCGACTTCGTCCCGGTGCCCGAGCACCCGCCGCGGCCACACCGGCTGCACCTGGACCTCGACGGCGGGGCGGAGCACCTGGAGCAGGCCCGGCAGCTGGTCGAGCTCGGCGCCCGCCCGGTGGACATCGGTCAGGGGGACGTGCCCTGGGTGGTGCTCACCGACCCCGAGGACTATGCGTTCTGCGTGATGCCGGACCAGGACTACTCCGACACCGGACCGGTCGCCGCAGTGCCGATCGACGCCGACGACAAGGACGCCGCGTTCGCGTTCTGGCGGACCGCCACCGGCTGGCGGCCGGAGGGCGTGCACACGCTCCGGCACCCCTCCGGCACCGGCCCGCTGCTGGTGTTCTGCGATCCGGTGCAGCCCAAGCGCGGCAAGAACCCGATGCACCTGGACCTGCGCGTCCGGCCGGACGAGGACTACGACCAGGTGCTCGAGGCTCTGCTGTCGGGTGGTGCCACGCTCGGCGAGCACGACTGGGGTCGGCTGCCGTGGACGGTGCTCATCGACCCCGGCGGCAACGAGTGCTGCCTGCTCCCCGCCACCTGACCCGGCCCCGCCGCGCGGGTGCACCTATGGTCGCGATGAGGCCGGATCGCGACCACAACCGCACCCTCGTGGCCCCGGGTCAGGAGGATGTGGGTTTCGGAGTCGGTTCTTCCTCGTCGGTGACGTCGTAGGCGACCAGCCGGCCCGGGTGGGCGACGATCGTCACGTTCCCGCGCTGTACACCGTCGGCTCGGACCGCGGCGACCGAGGGCGGACCGTCGATCTCGGTCCCGTCCGCCGTGCACACCGAGTAGCGGCTGCCCCCGGACCAGGTGTCCTCCTCCGGCTCCTCGATGTCCCAGTGCACGCTGTGCTCGATGGCGGTGGTCTCGCCGCACAGGAACGTCCACTCGGTCGGCACCGGGATGGTGCGCCCGGTGTCCGGGTCCAGCAGCACGGTGTCCTCGGCGGTGGTCAGCACCAGCCAGTCACCCGGCACCCTCGGTCCGGCGCCGGCGAGCGGTCCCGGGGCCTCACCCAGCGGCAGCGTCCAGGTGGTCGTGCCGTCCTCGGTGAACCCTTCCAGGGTCAGGTCCAGGTCGGAGTAGCTGGAGATTTCGTCGTCGCTGTTGCGCTGGACCCCGGTGGCGCTGCAGCGGACGCCGGCGTTGAGGTAGGTGTTCGGGCAGTCCAGCGCGTAGCCCTCGCCGGACCAGATCAGCTCACCACTGTCTCGGTCGAGCAGGACGAGCGCCTGATCGTTCAGCCGCACGTCGTCCTCGGCGGCCCCGGTACCGGAGACGTCGTGCAGTCCGATCGCCAACCAGCCGACATCGTGTGGAGGCACCGAGACTGCGATGTCGGTGAGCTCGGATCCTCCCGGCAGATCGTCGACGTCCCGGGTCCAGAGGGTGCCCTCGTCTGTGAACCGGACCAGCTCATAGGCATCCGAGCTGTCGAAGTGCTGCACACCGCTCTGGCCGGCGTGGCCCTGGAACTGATACGGGTGGATGCGCAGCTCCATGGACTCGACATCGAGGAAGGTGCGGTCGGTGCCGCCGCTGTGGGTGACCCACACGCACACGGATGCCCGGTCTGCGCACGGTTCAGGGGAGGAGATGAACCGGAGAATGTCAGTCTGTCCGATCGTCTCTCCCGTCTCCAGGTCGGCGAGCACCAGCTGGTTGAGCGAGAGGGACGTACTGCTGTGCGGAGTGTCCGGGTCCAGGTAGGCGACCAGTGGCCGGTCGTCCTGGACGAAGGCTGTCGGCGTGATCTCCGACAACGACGGGCGCACTGCACCACGGCCGGCGGGCTCCTCCCACAGGGTGCTCCCGTCCAGGGTGCTCAACCCGATCAGGGTGAGCGCGCCGTCGTCGTCGTCGGTGTAGACCACGGCCACGTTCTCGGTGACGGCCGGGTTGCCCACGACTGGCAGGTCACGCTCCCAGACCACCTCTGCGGGCACCTCCGAGGGGTGCTGGACGGTGCCGACCTGTTGCGGCAGCATGCACCCCGTGGCCAGCGCGGCGACCGTCATCGTCGTGGCCGCGAGCCCGACCGCACGTCGCCAGAGGATTCTGGGCGCTGACCGTGCTGCGGGATGCCGCGGGCAGATCAGCCGGCTCGGCGGGTGGCGACGGTCGGGTGCGGGCGCTGGTCGGCTGTGGGCGTCGTCGATCACCCCTCGAGTCAATCCCGGTGGTCGTCACCTGTGGCGCGTCAGCGTCAATCTGTGGATAACTCCTCGTGCCCCGGGTGACTGCGGAAACGGTCCTCAGGAGAGCGCAGCCGGCTCGATGCGTGCAAGGCCGGGGACGCCGTCGAAGTCCGAGTCCGGACTGATGATGGTGGCAAGGCCGTGTTCGACGCCCGTCGCAGCATGGACGGCGTCGCGCCCGCGGAGCGTAGTTGTGCTGACAAGGTGCAACGCTCGCCGCAGCACTTCGTGCCCGAACGGATGCACGGTGCACAGCTCCGCGACGTCTCGCGCCTGCTGGACGGCGGTGGCGCGGTCGGTGCGCCTCATCCGATGGCGTAGCAGCTCCTGGACCAGCTCGACGCTGGCGTGCAGCCTCACCTCGCCTGCGGCAGCGAGGTGCACAAGGGCGCGGCAGTCCGCCCGCTGAGGGTGTGGTCCGCCGAGCGCGTAGGCGAACACGGCTGTGTCGACCAGATACTCAGTCACCGCGTCAGATCGTCCAGAAGTGCCTGCTTCGACTCGGCCCAGTCCGGCTCCGGTTCGCCACCATCATCAAATTGGGCGATGAGGCGGCGCGCAGCCTCCGCCCTGGCTACCTGACCGCTGGTCAGGTGCTCGTCTATCGCCGCACGTACCACGGCTGCTACGGACGTACGCCGCGCAGCGGCTTCTGCCTCGAGGCGCTCGAACCGCTCATCATCCACGAGCACCTGCATGCGCTTCTCCAACCTGCTGGCCATGCTCCACCATCAACCTGCACATGCACATGTGCCAGTCCTGCTCAGCGGAGTGCCTCATGCAGCGCGGCGACCGTGGTCATTGGCAGGTCGCAGACGAACCCGCGGCACACGTATGCGGCGGACCCTCCGTCCACCAGCGGCCGGTCGGCCAGCAGCGGGTGCGGCCCGCCGTCGCCGGCTACGGTGCCGTCGCCAGGCCCAGCCGCCAGCACCAGCCCGGGACTGGTCGCCTCCCGCACCACCTGCACCATCTCCTCGGCCACCGCGTCCGACCCGACCACCGCCACCTGCAGCGGACCAGCCAGGCTCGCCTCGGCCGCCGCCAGGGTCCACCCGGCGAACCGCGGGTCGATCCGCGCCACCGCCATCCCCGCCCCGATCGCGGCGTCGGCCGCCTCCCGGTGTTCTCCGGTCAGCGCCGCGTAGGTTCCCAGTGCCTCGGCCAGCGCCGACGTACCGCACGGTTCGGCATTGTCGGTGCTGCCGCGCATCCGCACCACCAGCTGCTCCCCGTCGGCGGGGGTGTCGTAGAAGGCGCCGTCGCCGGTGGCGAACTGTGCCAGCGCCACCTCCAGCAGCGCCCCGGCCCGCACCAGCCACACGCCCTCGCCAGTGGCCTGGTGCAGCGCGAGCAGCCCGCCGGCCAGGTTCCCGTAGTCGTCGGCCACCCCGGCCGCCTCGCCCGCTGTACCCCTACGGGAGGAACGGTACAGGCGCACCCCGGCTGCGCCGTCGTCGGCATGGAGCTCCCAGAGGAGCTCGGCAGCCGACCGTGCCGCAGCCACCCACTCCGGCTGCCCGAGCAGCACCCCGGCTTCCGCCAGCGCCGCGATCACCAGCCCGTTCCAGGAGGTGACCACCTTGTCGTCCAACGCGGGCTGCACCCGCTCGCCACGAACCGCCAGCAGCGCCGACCGCCACGCCGGCCACTCCGGAGGCGGATCCTCAAGCATCCGCAACGTGGAGGTGCCGGCCTCGAACGTGCCCTCGGGCGTCACGCCGAGCAGCTCAGCCGCCCGCGCGCCGTCCGCCGGCCCGAGCACCTCCGCGAGCTGGCCCGGGGTCCACACGTACGTGCTGCCCTCCACCCCGTCGGCGTCGGCGTCCAGGGAGGAGGCGAAACCGCCCTCGGGTGTGCGCAGGTCCCGGAGCAGGAACTCCGCCGTCTCGACCACCACCCGGCGGGCCAGGGCCGACCCCGTGGCCCGGTACCAGCGGGTGTAGGCGCGCAGCAGCAGCGCATTGTCATACAGCATCTTCTCGAAGTGCGGCACCACCCAGTCGCCGTCCACGCTGTACCGGGCGAACCCGCCGGCGAGCTGGTCGTAGATGCCGCCGCAGGCCATCGCGGTACAGGTGCGCTCGACCATCTCCAGCGCTGCGGGGCTGCCGGTCCGGCCATGGTGACGCAGCAGGAACTCCAGCACCATCGACGGCGGAAACTTCGGTGCGTCCCCGAACCCGCCGCGGCGGGCGTCGAAACCCTCGGCGAGCGTGTCCACCGCCCCGGTCAGCGTGCTCGCGTCCGCCGGCGACCCGGCAGTCAGGCGCTGCGCGCTGCGCAGCCGGGCGGTGATCTGCTCCGCGCTGCCGGCCACCTGGTCCCGTTCGGTGCGCCAGACCCGCTCGACCGCCTCCAGCAGCTGCAGGAACTGCGGCTTGGGGTAGTAGGTACCGCAGAAGAACGGGTCGCCGGCCGGGGTGAGGAAGCAGGTCATCGGCCACCCACCCTGCCCAGTCATCGCCTGGGTCGCCTGCATGTAGACGGCGTCCACGTCCGGGCGCTCCTCCCGGTCCACCTTCACCGCCACGAACGCGGCGTTCACCGCTGCTGCGACCTGCTCGTCGGAGAACGACTGGTGGGCCATCACGTGGCACCAGTGGCAGGCTGCATACCCCACCGACAGCAGGATCGGCACGTCCCGTTCTCGGGCCTCGGCGAACGCAGCCGGCCCCCACTCCTGCCAGTGCACCGGGTTCTCGGCGTGCTGTTTCAAGTACGGGGACAGCGAATCCTTGAGCCGGTTACTCACAGGGCATAACCTCTGTCGAGCGGTCCGCGTCGGTCGGCGCTGGCG